>NZ_CP072377.1:620713-931069 GCF_018128225.1 Leptotrichia sp. oral taxon 218
TAAACAAACAGTTGTTGCGGGAGAAAAAGCTGCAATTGAAAAAAGTTTGGAGATCTTTAAGGAAAAAGGAGCTAGAAGAGCATTGCCACTTGCGGTATCAGGACCATTTCATTCATCACTTATGAAACCTGTTGCCGAAGTTTTGAAAAAAGAATTTGAAAATTATAGCTGGAGTGACGCAAAAACACCAATTGTAGCTAACACTACGGCAAATATTTTGACTTCATCTGATGAAATAAAAACGGAACTTTATAATCAGACATTTGGTCCTGTAAAATGGGTTGATACAATTAACAAACTTAGCGAAAATGGAGTTACAAAAATTTATGAAGTTGGACCTGGAAAAGTTCTTGCTGGACTTATTAAAAAAATCAATAAAGAAATAGAAGTTATTAACATTGAAAATGTAGAAAATATAGAAAATATATAATTTACACTAAAAAATTAAGTATTTTTAAAAAAAATTCTTAAAATAGTTGCAAAATTTAAATTCTTTTGGTATAATAATTTTAGATATATTAAAACGGAGGTGGCATTTAATGCTAGATAAAATTAAATCAATAGTTGCTGAACAATTAGGAGTTGACGAAGATCAAGTTACTGAAGATGCGTCATTTGTTGATGATTTAGGAGCTGATTCACTAGATACAGTTGAATTGATTATGGCATTCGAAGAAGAATTTGATGTAGAAATTCCTGATGAAGATGCACAAAAAATTAAAACAGTTAAAGATGTAATGGAATATATTGAATCTAAATAGTTATTAGATTTACTTTTAGGGGGTGTTTCCCCCTTTTTTATTGAAAAATTTTAAAAAAAATGTTAAAATATAAAAGAGTAGATAATAATTAAATTATAGATCTAAATTGATAATAATAAAAATGAGAGGTGTATCGATGAAAAGAGTAGTTATAACGGGAATAGGCTTAGTAACGCCATTAGGAACTGGAAGAGAAAAAGCTTGGAAAAATTTGTTGGCTGGGGAGTGTGGAATTGATAAAATCACTCAATTTGATAGTTCAAATCATCCTGTACATATTGCAGCCGAAGTGAAAGATTTTGAGGCAGAAAAATTTATTGAAAAAAAAGAAATGAAAAAAATTGCTAGATTTTCACAATTTGCAATAGCGGCGTCTAAAGAAGCATTAGAAGATGCAAAACTTGAAATTACAGAAGAAAATGCGGATAGAATTGGAACAATTATTGGATCAGGAATTGGTGGACTTGATGTGATAGAACAAGAAGTGGAAAAATTAGTTACAAGAGGACCAAAAAGAGTGTCTCCATTTTATATTCCAGCAGCTATCGCAAATATGGCTTCTGGAAATACATCAATTTATACTGGAGCAAAAGGACCAAATAAAACAGTTGTAACCGCTTGTGCATCAGGGACAAACTCAATTGGTGATGCTTTCCAGACAATTTTATTAGGAAAAGCAGACGCTATGATTGCGGGAGGAACAGAAGCTACTGTGACACCTTCTGGAATTGCAGGATTCGCAAACTTAAAAGCACTTTCTACTAATCCTGATCCTAAAACTGCTTCAAGACCATTTACTGCGGATAGAGATGGATTTGTATTAGGAGAAGGAGCAGGTGTTTTGATTTTGGAAGAATTAGAACATGCAAAAGCTAGAGGAGCTAAAATTTATGCAGAAGTTGTAGGATATGGGGAAACAGGAGATGCATATCATATGACAGCGCCATCTGATGGTGGAGAAGGAGCCGCTAGAGCTTTTAAAATGGCAATGGAGCAAGGAAATGTTAAACCTGAAGAAGTTGGGTATATAAATGCACATGGAACTTCAACTCCAGCAAATGACAAAAATGAAACACAAGCGATAAAAACAGCATTTGGAGAACATGCCTATAAACTTTCAGTAAGTTCGACAAAAGGTGCGACAGGACATTTATTGGGAGGAGCAGGTGGAATTGAAGCTGCATTTTTAGCGTTGGCTATTGATGAAGGAATAATGCCACCTACAATAAATTATGAAAATCCTGATCCGCTTTGTGATTTGGATTATGTGCCAAATGAAGCTAGAAAAAGAGATATTGAAGTTGGAATGTCAAGTTCACTTGGATTTGGTGGACATAATGCAGTGCTTGCATTTAGAAAATATAAAGGATAATTAATATTAATTTATAGTCAAACTGTTATTTGCAGTTTGGCTATTAATAAATAAGGAGGTGAAAGGAAAAAGTGAAAAGAAATTCAGAAGAACTTATGGAAAAAATAGGATATGAATTTAAGAATAGAAAGTATTTGGAAAAAGCTTTGACACACAGATCGTATTCGAATGAAATTGAAAAGACGAAACGCTATAACAATGAAAAGCTTGAATTTTTAGGGGATGCTGTGCTAAATTTGATAACGACGGAATATATTTACGAAAGATATGAAGGAAAGACAGAAGGTGAACTTGCTAAATTAAAAAGTCAGATTATAAGTGAACCAGTATTTTCTTCGATTTCGTCTGATATGGAATTGGGTGAATATTTATATTTGAGCAATGGTGAAATTATGTCTGGTGGAAGACATAGAAAATCAATTTTAGGAGATGCATTTGAAGCGTTAATTGGTGCAATTTTTAAAGATTCTGATTATTACACTGCTAAAAAAGTTGCATTGAAATTTTTACTTGATAAAATAGATAATCTTGAAGAAATCGAAGGAACAGGAGACCACAAAACAATTTTGCAGGAAGTTGTTCAAGGAAAATATAAGAAAATGCCAGAATATGTGCTAATCGGGACTAAAGGACCTGATCACGACAAAATTTTTGAAATTTGTGTAAAATGGAATGACGAGATTTTTGGTGTAGGTGTAGGTAAAAGTAAAAAAGAAGCGGAAAAAAATGCAGCAAAAGAAGCACTTGAAAAAATAAAAAAATTGAAAAAATAGGAGAACAATATGAAAAAAAAGGCTTTGTATCCAGGCAGTTTTGATCCAATAACAAAAGGTCATTTGGACATCATTAGGCGTTCTTCAAAATTATTTGACAAAGTGGTAATTGGGATTTTTAAAAATTCTACAAAATCAAAATCTTGGTTTTCTGATGAAGAGAAAATTGCGATGATAAAAGAAACTTTGGAAAAAGAAAATATAGAAGCAGAAGTTAAAATTTTTAATGGATTATTGGTAGATTTTATTCGTCAGGAAAAAGTTGATATTTTAATTCGTGGACTTAGAGCATTGTCAGATTATGAGTATGAACTGCAGTTTACGCTTACAAATAAGACACTTGCAAAAAGTGAATATGAAACAGTATTTTTGACTGCGTCAAGAGAATATTTGTATTTAAGTTCCAGTTTGGTTAAAGAAGTTGCACAAAATAATGGAGATTTAAGTCATTTTGTGACAAGAGAAGTGGAAGAAAAAATAATAGAAAAATTGAAATTAATGAATGAATAAATAAATTAATTAATAAAAAAATGAGAAAACTTAATTCAATATTAAATGTGCAAAAAAGGGGGTGTGAGTTTTGGCAGCAAAAAAGGAAAAGACAAAATTTGTGTGTTCGGAATGTGGATACAGTTCGCTAAAGTGGCTTGGAAAATGTCCAAATTGTGATTCTTGGGGAACATTTGAAGAAGAAGTGGAATTAAAAGTATCTAAAAATATAGTATCTCAAGATATTTCTATAAGTAAAATTTCGGAAATAGAAATAGAAAAAGAATTTAGAATGAAAACTTCATTTGAAGAATTTGACAGAGTTTTAGGTGGCGGACTTATAAAAGGGGAAGTTGTGCTTGTGACAGGAAGTCCTGGAATTGGAAAGTCAACGCTTCTTTTGCAGTTGTCACAGGAATATTCAAAATTGGGAACAGTTTTTTATGTTTCTGGGGAAGAGTCGGCAAGTCAGATAAAACAAAGAGCGGACAGAGTAAATGTAAAAAGTGAAAATTTGTACATTGTGAGTGACACAAAAATTGAAAATGTTGAAAGCATTATTTTGAAGGAAAAACCGAAAGTCGTTGTCATTGATTCGATTCAGACAATGTATTCACAAAATTTGTCTTCCATTGCTGGTGGAGTTTCTCAAATTCGAGAAACTACGCTAAAAATAATTGAAATTGCGAAAAAGAACGACATTTCTTTTTACATAGTTGGACATGTGACAAAAGATGGGAAATTGGCAGGACCTAAACTTTTGGAACATATGGTTGATGCTGTGTTGCAGATTGAAGGGGAAGAAAGTAACTATTACAGAATAATTCGTTCGATAAAAAATAGGTACGGCTCTACAAACGAAGTTTCCATTTTTGACATAAAAGAAAATGGGATAAGTGAAGTGAAAAATCCGTCAGAGTTTTTTATTAGCGACAGAGATGAAAAAAATATCGGAAGTATAATAGCTCCAATTTTTGAAGGAAGCAGAGTGTTTTTGTTTGAAGTGCAGTCTCTTTTGGGAACGCCAAATTTTGGAATGCCACGACGGACGGTGGAAGGATATGATAAAAATCGGGTTGAAATCTTAAGTGCAGTTTTGTCCCGTTCGTTAAAAGTGGATGTAAATTCTAAAGACATTTATATCAATATTCCTGGAGGAATTGATTTGAGTGACAGAAGTTCAGATTTGGCTGTAGTTTTTTCACTTTTATCTTCGATTAGTGGAAAGCCGATTAGTCAAAAAATAGCGGCAATTGGTGAGTTGGGACTACGAGGGGAAGTGAGAAAAGTTTCGTTTATAAAAAACAGAATAACGGAGTTGGAAAAATTAGGCTTTACAGGAGTTTATTTGCCAAAAAGCCACAAAGAAGAATTGGAAAATGAAAAAAATAGTAAATCCAAGAGAAAAATAAAACTAAATTACATAAGCAATATAAGTGAATTAGTTGAAAGGATAAAATAAAATAATGAAAAAACTGACAAATAGAAAAAAGATATTAGAATACATATTTAAAATTATATCGCCAGGTTCGAAATTGAGAGAAGCCGTTGGTAGAATCCAAGAAGCAAAACTTGGAGCTTTGATTGTTTTAGGAAATCCTGAAGAGTTAAAAGATGTTATGGGTGGAGGATTTGAACTAAATGCCGAATATTCTCCACAAAGGGTTTATGAGCTTTCCAAAATGGATGGTGCGATAATTTTGTCTGAAGATATTGAGACAATTTATGGGGCAAATATTCAGTTGCAGCCAAATTACAACATAGAAACTGACGAGAGCGGTACAAGACATCAAGCGGCGCATAGAATAGCACAGCAAAAAGGAAATTTAGTAATAACAGTTTCTGAGAGAAGAAATAAAATAACTGTATATTTAGGTAAATTTAGATATTTATTAAACGATATTGGAGATTTGTTGACAAAGGCTTCACAAGCGATAACGGCACTTGAAAAGTATTCTGTGAATATTGAGAAAATTCGCACTAATTTATCTATTTTGGAATATGATAACACAGTTATGTTATTTGATATAATAGAATGTTTTAGAATGTATGGTCTATTTTTTAGAATGTCTGAAGAGCTAACAGAATATATGGCTGAATTGGGGACAGAAGGTCGGCTTATAAAAATTCAGTATGAAGAAATTATGCTAAATAAAAATGAAAGTTTTGAAGCGCTTATAAGAGATTATCAAAAAGATTGCGCAAAAGTTGAAAGAATTGTGAGTAAAGTAAAAGATTTATCAAAAGAGGACTTGCTGGATGACGAGAAAATTTTGAATTTGTTAGGATATGACATAAATGCCGCTAATTTAGATGAAAAAATTGAACCGAGAGGATATGGACTGCTTAATAATATTTCGAAGATTACTAAAAAAGATAAGGAAACTTTGATAAAGGAATTTTCTGGAGTGCAGTCTATTTTGGCGGCTTCTGTTCAAGAAATAACGCAGTTGAAGGGGATTAGTAAATTTAGAGCACTTCATATTAGTAAAGCTTTAAAAAGAATAAAAAATAAGACTGCTTTGGACAGGGAATAAATAAATTTAGAAAGTGAGAATTGTTGAATGAAACAAAAAGAAAATAGAGTTACTGTCGGTGGACAAGCCGTTGTAGAAGGGGTTATGATGAGAGGTCCCAAAGCAATTGCTACGGCGGTGAGAAAACAGGATGGAAGTATTGTATATAAAAAAAGAATTTTGACAGAAAATAATAATAAATGGGTAAAAATTCCATTTATAAGAGGGATTATTTCTCTTTATGATGCAATGTTTATTGGGACAAGCGAGTTGATATTTGCTTCAAATCAAGCTGGACTTGAGGAAGAGGAATTAACTGACAAGCAAATTGGATTTACAATTTTAACTTCGGTTTTGATAAGTATTGCGATATTTATGTGGTTGCCGTCAGCAGTTGGAGGATTTTTATTTCCAGCAAATGTAGTTGCGGCGAACTTGGTTGAAGCAGTTATAAAATTGGTATTGTTTTTGGGATATATTTTTGGAATTTCATTTTTAAAAGATATAAAAAGAGTGTTTGAATATCATGGGGCGGAACATAAAAGTATAATGAATTATGAAATGGAAAAAGAGTTGACACCAAAAAATGCAAAAGTTTGTACAAGATTTCATCCAAGATGTGGAACAAGCTTTTTGCTTCTTGTAATGCTTGTAAGTATAATCGTTTTTTCGCTAGTAGATTTTATTTTACCAATGCCAAAAGGGAATCATCTGTTTATGTTACTTTATAAATTAGTTACAAGAGTGCTTTTTGTGCCATTTGTTGCGGGAATTTCATATGAGTTTCAGAGATGGTCAAGTTTTCATTTAGATAACATTTTTGCTAAAATGATAGCAATTCCTGGAATGTGGCTGCAAAAGATTACGACTAGAGAGCCGGATGAAAGTCAGCTTGAAGTTGCAATTGTTGCGATAAAAGTATCACTTGGAGAAGAAGTTGACAATGCGACCGAAGTATTTGTTGAAAAAAAATAAAATAAAAAAATCAGGAATGATAAATAATGAATTCCTGTTTTTTTTTATAAATAGATTGTATAATTTGTGAAAAAAAAAATAAAAAAATTGATTTTTTTTTATATTATGGTATAATATTCAAGAAGTTTTAAATAATAATAATATAAGAAAAAATAAAGGAGATAAAAAAAGATGACAAACAATTTAAGAAAGGTAAAAAAAGATTTATGTGCTTTTGCAAAAAAGTGTAAAGACTTTAAATACACGGATTCTGCATTAATCACATTTTTAATAACAGGCGCAGTAAATATTTCACATAATTTATTTTCTGCAGAAACTGACAAAAATATAAAAAATCAAAAACAAACGATTTTTACATCTATTAAAGACATTCAAGGTAATATTGAAAAGACCAGAAAGGAAAATAACAAATTATTAAAAGACACAAATTTAGAACTAATTCAGTTGATGGAACAGGGAGATCATGTTGTAAAATCTCCATGGAGCAGCTGGCAATATGGAATTAATGCTTTTTCAAACAACTGGGGAAGTTCATACAAGGGAAGAGGAGATAAATCTGAAAAATATCCTTATGAAGGAAAATTTGAAAGAAGCCAAAACAGATTCGAGAGAAATATATCTCCCTTGAGTTCAAACTACGATTTGTTAAGCAAATCAAGAAACCCAAGATCAGCCACAACAAGCGGAAGATTCGGCTACGAGAGAGGATATGGAATTTCAAGCACAGAGAAAAAACAAGAGCCAGTGGGAACTCTAAATATTGATGCTTCAATTAAGCCAAAAGAAATACACAAATACGCTATTGCTGCACCAAATATTAGCGTGAGCGCACCAGCATTAAACCCATTAACTATCCCAGCTGTAGTTCCACCTACTTTAACGATTCCAAAACCGAATCCTCCGAAGGTTAATGTGACACTACCTGCACCTAATGCGGATCCATTTGTGGATTTTTCGTACCAAAACGGGGTTATAATTCAAGGGTTACAGAAAAGTAGGAAAAGTGATTACAATGTTACTTATTCACCAACAGCAGCACCAGGATCATGGTTTTCAGATGGAGGGAATCATGAGTTTTGGTTAGGATATAAGCCGACATCTGCAACAACAGGAACATTGGTTCCAGAGTATGGAATAGATAATAATATAAATACTGAAGGATATGGTATAAATAATGCATGGAGAACTGCTACCCGTATAGATAATCAAAGGATTGGTGCCTTATTTTATTATAAAACTAATCCTAATGTATCAGGGAGACCTGATAGTGAAGCTGCTTTCTCAATAAAAAATATGAAACTGCATTTAGCAGGAGATATAGGAAGGTCAGGAAAATCTTATGGCTATACAGGTTTTCCGGAAAAGAAAGGAGCATTAGGTATACATGGTGTATGGAACGGAGAACTTTCCAATATAGAAGCTAATCTTTATGGTAAAGCAGCATTTCTAAGTCTTGAAACTTGGCATGCAGGAAAAATTAAATTTGATGAAACCAATGGAATAAAGGTAAATATTACTAAAGCAAATTTAACTGAGACAGGAGCAGGAGATAACAATACAATATTTTTTATTTATCCAGGGACATATGATAGAATAAAAAGAGAAAATTCGACTGCAGGTGCAACAAAACAACGGGGAGGATTTGTTGGAAAAGTTGATGCCGACATAAAAACTAATAAAAATATCGTATATTCAATTTTAGGTGTTCAAGGATCTTATGAAATAGATAGTAAAGGAACTTATAATATAACAGGAAATGAAAATATTGTATATTCTGGTTATGGGTATGTACCTAATTGGAACAATTTACTAGGTACAGGAACTAAAGTTGTAGAAGATAAACTAAAAACTGGTATGACCCCAAGCATAAAATTAACAGTATCTCCAATAATAAACGGTAATAATAATGTTGTTTTGTTATTTAATAGCATGATGCCTAAAGATCAATCTAAAGATATTAATGTATACGATAAGAGAAACCAACCTCAAGTGGATCTTTGGCAAAGTACGCCTGTAGGAATTTATCAAGGTGAAATCTTGGCTAAAGCTCAAATAGGAACTACAGAATTAACACCAGGAAGTATGGCAGAAGGAAATGTAGGAATTTATTCTAGATCTGGACAAAGGGGAGAAGATACCAAGCTTGTAGCAAAAATAGTTCCATCATCGGATTTGGGGGCTACTGATACTGATATAGAATATGATAAAGATGAAATACATTCTTTACAAATTAATAATATTGATATAAATTTTGGGAAATATTCTAAAAATGGAGTTATGATTGCAGCTGAAAGAGGTACAGTAATTGATGTTGCCAAAGATTCAAACTCTCATTCTACCGAAGTTAAAGATAGAAACGGATTTAATGTTACAACTGGGGAAATAGATAATACAACTGTTAAAATAATGTCAAAAACGGATGTTATAAAAGATTATGCTGGAACTACTCCACTAAAAGCATCTTATGATGATAGTAAAAATGAAGTAGCGACAGGTACAACCATTGCCTATGCATCAGGTAAATGGGATCATGAATTTCCTTCTTCTAGCGCTCAAAATTTTACAGGACAAGGAAGTCAAATAAACATTGGAAGAAATGTTGTTATGACAGCTCGTTATAAAGATTATACACCAGCAGGTTCTACAACAAAAGTAGAGTCATTCCCAGCGGCATACGTGGCTAAAGATAGCGGTATAATTACAGCTGCAGGAACTACTGATGCGAAAGGATTTGGATCTATAATTGCGTATGCGGATAATAATGCGAAGATTACATTGGATAAAGCAGCTACGGCGGTTGATGAGTGGGCTGCAAGTGATGATGCTACGAAACCGTATTTGTATAAGAATATTGGGGGATATGCAAATAAAGGAGCAGATGGTGGAAGTACAATAACGTTTGGAGGAGATGTTAAGGTACGTGGTATCGGAGGATTTTCTAATGGAGCTGGTTCGGTAATTAAATTTGAAGGTACTAATAATGAGATTTATTCGGCAAAAGAAGGAGGGCTTATAGCTTTAGATGGCGGTAAGATTGACTTTAAAGGTGGAAAGATTGATACTAGAAAAAGAAATTCTACAGATGATTATAGCGGAGTTGTGCCATTTTTGGCTGATGCTGGGTCGAATATAAATTTCTCAGGACATACTGATGTTACGATTTCCGATGGAATTCTTATGCCTGGAACGGCTGCTGACTATGATGGTAATGATGTATCAATCGCACCAGCTGGGAAAAAATACACTGGTATGAGTAATATGGATGTTACCGTTGATGGTACAGGAGTTATTTTACGGATTACAGAAGGTGGAACAACGGCTGATAATAAATGGACAGGGCCTGGTGGACTATTAACTGGTATAAAAAATGATATGCATTTGAATAAATTGACTGTAAATCCTGGTGCAGATTATAAAGTATTTTATAAAGATGGGCAATATTCTATAGAACAAAGTATTGATTTGGATAATGCTACCGAATTTGACAGAATAAAATTCTTGAATGAGAAGATATTTATAGCGCCTTCTACTAGTATTACTTCTACATCTGGAAAAGGTATGATAGTGGGATCTTATGATTCTAGCAATGCACCTTCTAATGCATCTACTGGGTATGTAAATAACGGAACAGTTGATATAAGCGGAGGAAAGGCTTCGACTACTGCTTTGAGTACAAGTTATGGAAGTATAGAAAACAACAGTTCAATTAAACTTGATAAAGGTGTTGCGGTTTACGGAATTAATGGAAGTAAACTTGTAAATGAAACAAAAGGAACTATTGAACTTTCGGATAAAGGTGTTGGAATGGCGGCATTTACTTCTGGAAATAATTTACAAAGTTATGGAACTGATAAGAAGATTGCTGCTGGGACACTTGGAAGTACTGAAAAAACGCTTGAAATAGAAAATAAAGGGCTTATAAAATCTAATGCTAATGGCTCTGTTGGAATTTATGGAGAGTTAAATACTGTGACTGGAGCACATCCGAGCATTGAAGTTGGAAAAGCTGGAACAAGTCATGGAAGTATTAGAAATGCTGGAAAAATCGTATTAACTGGAAATAATTCGGTTGGAATCGTGTCGAAAGTAACGCCACCTGCTGGAGCTGCTGATCCTTTACAATTTGGTGGGCCTGAAGTGAAACTTAACGGAACTGGAAGTTCAGATATTGTGACTACTGGAAATGATGGAATTGGTGTTTATGCGGATAATACGAAGGTTACATTTGAAACTGATTATGGAGTGGAAGTTAAGGATAGAGGAACTGGTATATTTATTGAAGGAGATAATCCTTCATTGAATGATAACAAAAATTTTGAACTAAAATATTCTGGAGCACCTACAGCATCTGCAGTTGCATTCTTTATGAATAATAAGTCAACATTACCTGCATCTAGTATGACAAACAAGATGAATATTACTCTTAATGACACGGTTAATAATACAGAAGGACTTGTTGGAATATTAGCAAAAGGAACTGCTGGAGAGATTAACAATCAAGGAAATATTACTGGAAATGCGGGATATGGAATTATTTCTGAAGGTGTAGAAGTTAGAAATAGTGGAAATATCACTTTACCAAATCCGTTGGATGCTGCTAGTAAAAAAGCTAGTGTTGGGATTTATGTTAAAAATGGGAACAAAATTACAAATAGCGGAGATATTACTATAGGAAAATATTCTGTTGGAATTTATGGACATCAAGTTGAAAACAGTGGAAATATTAATGTTGGCGATGCGGGAACTGGAATATTCAGTACTGCTGGAAATGTTGACTTGACTGGTGGAACGATAAATGTTGGAACAGATCAGGCGGCAGGAATTTATGTGAATGGAGATAATCAAATTGTAACTGCACATTCTGGAGCAAATATGACGATTGCTGATAATTCGTTTGGAATTATTTCTGAAAAAGGAACAGGTTCTGCTGGAAACAAAATTGTAAGTAATATTGGAAACATTAATAATCTTGGAGATGAAACAGTTTACATTTATTCAAATGACAATAGATCTGGAGCACAAGTTACAAATAATACAAACTTGACTTCTACAGGTTCTTACAATTATGGTGTTTATTCTGCTGGAGAAGTTGTAAATAACGGAAACATTAATTTTGGTTCAGGATATGGAAATGTGGGAGTTTACAGTACTCTTGGCGGAACTGCTACGAATAATGCTTCGATTACGGTTGGAGAATCGTATTTTGATCCAATTAGTTCATTAAATAATCGTTATGCTATAGGAATGGCTGCTGGATATACTCCAACGGCTGCTGAAATTGCTGCAGGAAAAGTGGGATATACTGGAAATATTGTAAATAATGGCGTTATTAATGTTACAGGAAAAGGAAGTATTGGAATGTACGGAACTGGAGCGGGAACAACGGTTTACAACGGTAATGCTTCAAATCGTAATGCTGTGATAAACTTGAATTCGAGTGAAACTACTGGAATTTACTTGGATAACGGAGCTTACGGATACAATTATGGAACGATTAAATCGAATGGTTCTGGATTGAAAAAAGTTGTCGGAGTTGTAGTAAAAAATGGTTCGACAATTGAAAATCACGGAAATATTGATATTACTGCAGAAGATGCAAGAGGAATTCTATCGAAAGGGAATGCTTCAGGAGCTAATCTTGGAATAGTTAAAAACTATGGAACATTCAATATTAATGGTGTAACAGATTCGACTGATGCGACAGTTATTGGAGTGGATGCTGCGAGTGATTTGACAAAAACAGTATCTGGAATAAAAATTGATGTTCCTAGAGGATCTTCAGTTGGAACAATAACTGTAAATGGAAATCCAGTAATACCTGAATTAGCAACAACATCAGCAGAAGAGTTTCAGCCAATGGAATTATCAAAAATAGGAATGTATATTGACACTTCAAATAAAGTGTACACAAATCCTATTACAGGACTTAGTTCTTTGACAGGATTGAAAAAAGCTGACTTAATTGTGGGAGCTGAAGCTGCTCAAAATACGACTGCAAAATACATTCAAGTGGATTCAAAAATAACTGATCCATACAATGCAACAATTAGAGCTAATCCACAAATTGAAAAATGGAACATTTATTCAGGATCATTAACTTGGATGGCAACAGTCGCACAAAATTCAAATGATGGAACAATAGAAAATGCCTACCTTGCTAAAATACCATATACATACTGGGCAGGAAATGAAGCATCGCCTGTAAATCCTACAGATACATACAATTTCTTGGATGGATTGGAACAAAGATACGGTGTTGAAGCATTAGGAAGCAGAGAAAACCAATTATTCCAAAAATTAAATGGAATTGGAAACAACGAAGAAATTTTATTCTATCAAGCGATGGACGAAATGATGGGTCACCAATATGCAAACACTCAAATGAGAATAAATGCAACTGGAAATATGCTTGACAAAGAATTTAAATACTTGAAAAATGAATGGAGAAATCCTTCTAAACAAAACAATAAAATAAAAATCTTTGGAATGAAAGATGAATACAAAACAGACACAGCTGGAATTCACGATTATGAAAGCAATGCTTACGGAGTTGCTTACGTTCACGAAGATGAAACAGTTAAGTTAGGGAACTCAAGCGGATGGTATGCTGGAGCTGTAAACAATAATTTTAAATTCAAAGATATAGGAAAATCAAGAGAAAATCAGACTATGCTAAAAGCTGGTATCTTCAAGACAATGTCGCCGTATACAGATCACAACGGTTCACTTAGATGGACAGTTGCCGGAGATGTGTTCTTAGGTGAAAATGAAATGAAACGTAGATTTTTAGTAGTTGATGACATATTTAATGCTAAGTCTGACTATACTTCTTACGGTGCTGCATTTAAAACAGATTTAGGTTACGATATTAGAATGAGCGAAAGAACACACTTAAGACCTTACGGAGCATTGAAAATGGAATACGGAAGATTTAGTAACATTAAGGAAGATGACGGAGAAGTAAGATTGGAAGTAAAAGGAAACGACTATTTTTCAGTAAAACCAGAAGCTGGAATAGAATTTAAATATGTTCAACCAATGGCTGTGAGAACTAACTTATCAGTTGGACTTACTGCTGCTTATGAAAATGAGCTTGGAAAAGTTGGAGATGTTAATAACGAAGCAAGAGTCAGATACACGAATGCTGACTGGTTTGGAATTAGAGGAGAAAAAGAAGATAGACGTGGAAATGGTAAATTTGACTTGAATATCGGCGTTGACAATACTAGATTTGGTGTTACAGTGAATGCTGGATATGATACTAAAGGAAGTAATGTTCGTGGAGGTATTGGATTTAGGGCAATTTACTAAAATTTTTAAAATGAAAGAAAGAGCAGTGAAATTTAAGTTTTGCTGTTCTTTTTTATTATATAATAAATTCATTGTTTTAACAAAAAATAGTACTGTTTTTAGAGAGTGTCCAAAATTTTGTGTAAATGTATATACAAATCCAGTAATATAAGGATTCACTGGTTTATTTACACAAAAAAGTTTACATTCTCCTTTTTATGATACTTTTAGAATTTATAAACAAATTAAAAACTTAAAATTTTCTTTTGAAAAAATTTTTTTCTATGTTATAATAATTATTGGCATAGAATATAATTATTTCAACTTTTTAACAAAAGATAGCAAGAAGTCGTAGGCTTTCTATAAGTGGGAGATGAATTGCTTTTTTTGTAAAAAAAATTGAAAAAAGGATATACCTATGATACAATTTTTGTATAAAATATCGAAGAGAAATAATTAAAAATAATATTCAAAATCAAAAGGAGGTGTAATTTATGAAATATAATTTAGCATTCAAATACAGAATTTATCCAAATAAGGAACAGAAATTATTGATAAATAAGACTTTTGGATGTGTTCGTTTTGTTTACAATACGATTTTGCATATTGCTAATAAAATTTATGAAGAAACTGGAAAAAATAAAATAGTTACACCTGCCAGTTTGAAAAGTGAAAATCAATTTCTAAAAGAAGTAGATAGTCTGGCACTTTCAAATGCTCAATTGAATGTAAAACGATCGTTTACGAATTTCTTTCAAAAGAGAGCAAAGTTTCCAAAGTTCAAATCTAAAAAGAATAATGTTAAAAATTATACGACAAATTGTGTGAATAATTCAATACGAATTGAGGAAAACAAATATTTGGTTTTGCCAAAATTGAAAAGAATAGACCTGTTCGATAACTATACAAACTTAGAATTTAATAAAATAAATATCTTGAAGCAAGGGGTCTTGACCCCTTGTATAGATAAAAAAACTTAGGTTATCGAACATATCTAATAAAATTGAAATACCATAGAGAAATACCAAAGAATTATAGAATAAAGTCGGTAACATTGACAAACAGCAATGGAAATTACTATGTTTCTATTTTGACGGAATTTGAAAAAGAAATTCAAAAAATGCCAAGTTGCAATAAAATAATTGGACTTGATTTTTCAATGTCTGAATTATTTGTCAGTTCTGAAAACCAAAGGGCTGATTATCCAAGATATTTTAGAATGTTGGAAGAAGAATTGAAAAAATTACAGAAATCATTATCGAGAAAAGTGAAATTTTCTAAAAATTGGTATAAGCAAAAAGCGAAAATATCAAAGTTACATGAGTATATTAAAAATTGTCGAAGAGATTTTTTGCATAAATTATCGAAAAAATTGTCTGAAGCGTATAATGCTGTAGTTGTTGAGGATTTGAATATGAAAGGGATGAGTCAGTCATTAAATTTTGGTAAAAGTGTAGGAGATAATGGATGGGGAATGTTTTTGAAAATACTTGAGTACAAGTTGATGTTTTTAGGGAAACAATTTTTGAAGATAGATAAGTGGTTTCCATCATCGAAAACTTGCAGTAAATGTGGAAATATTAAAGAGGAACTGAAATTATCAGAAAGAAGTTATAAATGTGAGTGCTGTGGGATTGAAATTGATAGAGATTACAATGCGGCATTGAATATAAAAAACATTGGAAAATTGATGTTGGAATATTAAGAAAATAAAAAAAAATAGGGTAGGAACTACCCGAAGAGCTTGGTAAATATATTTGGCTAGCAAAAGCAGATACTTCCCAAGAAGCTCCCGCTTCTAAAAGCGGGAGTAGTTCACTAACAGAAAATCAAATAAAAATCAATTAAAGAGGAAAAAAGTTATTTATATGAAAAATAAATTAAAATATAATTAAAGGAGAAAGTAAAAAATGACGAACAATTTAAAAAAAATAAAAAAAGATCTATGTTCATTTGCAAAAAAGTGTCGAGACTTTAAGTACACAGATTCTGCATTAATTACATTTTTGATTACAGGAGGAATAAGTATTTCAAACAACTTATTTTCTTCTGAAGCAGACAAGAGCATCGAAGCTCAGAAGCAAACTATTTCTACATCAATAAAAGATATTCATAATCAGTTTTCAGAAGCTAGGAAAGAAAATAACAAGCTTTTGAAAAAGACAAATTTAGAATTAATTCAGCTTATGGAACAAGGAGATCATGTAGTAAAATCACCTTGGTCAAGCTGGCAATATGGAGTCAATAATTTTTATAACGACTGGCACGGCACATACAAAGGCTATGGAGGCAAAGCAGGAAACACGAAGTACACAAGAAATCCAGATGACAAGTTTGGAACTTATTCTGGAGGAAAATATGGAGTTACAACTCTTAGCAGAAAGGTTATAGAACCTGTTTCAGTTATACCAATATATGCCGCAGTAAGACCAAAGGACATTCACAAAACTCCTTTGAATCTTAACCTACCAATAATTGAACCACCACAAAAGCCAAATTTAAATATAAATGTAGCAGATCCTCTGGAAATACCAGAAATCAATGTCAAAGATCCAAGCAGAAATGTAACTATGATTACACCTGATGCTGATCCATTTACTAATTTTGTGTGGGGATGGAGAGTTTCAGGGAAAATGGGAACTCCATATTCTTGGAAAGATGGGCTGAATAGTTATATTCATCAAACTAGTGGATTTACTCGATCTGGATCAAGTAATTATGGAACTATTTATGATAACAGTAAGGAGCAGTCAATAGCAGAAAGCATTAATATAAATGGAGGTACTTACTGGACAGGAGTTGATCCTGCAACAGGAAATCTTAGCAATGTAACTGGGTGGTCTAATGCTTCTCAACCTGATAGCACTAACTTTTCAGGATTAGTTCCTGCTGGATTGCCTACTTCAGGATTAATAACATATTATCAAGATCATTATAATACTGGAGGTTTTCAAGGAAGCTCTGGAAATATAAATATGCGACATTATGTTATAGCTGAAAATTATGATGGAAGATGGACAGGACATCCTGGAAATGTTTTTGCTAATTCAACATATTATATTGCAGGAGATGAACACGATAATGTTCCCGGTTCTGAAGCATTTCATGTAACATCAGATGTACATTTTGAAAAGGTAACTGTCAATTTATATGGACATGCAGCTTTTGCAAACATAGAATCTTTCCGTGGCGGAACTATAACTTTTAATGATGTGAAAATTAATTTAAAAAAAGATAGTAATACTGTATTTAATATAGTAGGCTGGCAGGAAATTGATTTCAATAATACTGGAAGACAATTTGCTACAAAAATATACGGTTCTGCAGATATAACAGCTGATACTCAAAATAATACAATTTATGCCCTAACTGTATATAATCCAGCAGTAACTATTAATAACACTGGTAAACTGGTTTTTAACGGAGCTAGCAATATAGGATTTTCAGTATTATCATGGAATCCAGATAGATCTAAATATATAGATAAGACTTATCCAAACTGGCAAAGTCAACATGCTGAAGCTAGTAAAGATAGCTATGAATCTAAAATTATCACATCTAATCCTATACAGATGTATGGTGATGAAAATGTTGGAATATTCTTTTCTGCAAAAAAGAGAGACAGAACATCAACAAATGATCCAAATATAGCAGCTGATAAAAAAGAAGGAGTTGGAATACACCAAGGGACATTTGACTTGAAAATGGAAATTGGTAGATATTTAAATTCAGATACTACGGCATCAGCACAGTCAACCGCAGGACAACTGTCTAAACCTGGCTATACTCCTACAACTGTAGATGGAAATGTTGGAGTATTTGTACAGTCTGGGCAAAGAGAAGGAATAAATATAATTGGAGCAACAAAGAGTTTATCCGATGGAGGACAAAAAGTTGGAGATGGTAGAGCATGGAATGGTGAAACGCAATCTTGTATATTTGAAGGTACAGGTTCTAATTGTAATGTTACGCCAGACAAAATTCATGACTTATATATGGACAAATTTAATATAACATTTGGAAAATATGCTAAGAACGGATTTATGTTCCTGGTTGATAATGGAAGTGTTGTTCATCTTAGGGATGCAAGTAACAGTGGACAGGACGACTTTTCTGATGGTATACATGGAGGTGCTACGGATCAGGCTTATACAGGTACTGGAACAGTTGTTGGGTATGTAAATGGGCTGTGGAAGACTGCAAGTACTCATTTAGATACATTACCAGGACATACTACTTCGCTGGAAAACATGCCTTCAGAGCTTAAAGTTGATCAGAACTTGACAATGGTAAGTGATAAAGGTATTGCATATTATGCAGATAATGGTGGACTCGTAAATGTAAATAATAATAAAACAACAACAGCAAAAGGATATGGTTCAATAATTGGGTATGCAAATGGTTATGATGGAAATGTAAAAAGTACTGTTAATTTCACAGGAGATATTACTGCAATTGATGATATTTCAAGTCCTCTATCTGATAAAATTACTGAAAAATATACTAATATAGGAGCTTATGCTAAAGATGGCGGTATTGTCAATGTTGATGGAAAAGCTACTATACATGGAATTGGCGGATTTGCAGATAATGGGGAAGTTAATCTGAAGAATACGGATAATGAAGTAACGACTGTAAAAGATGCCGGATTAGTAGCTAAAAATGGTGGAAAAGTTAATTTTAACGGTGGAAAAATTATAATAAAAAATGATTCAGCTGTAACAAAAGCTACAAGCACTAATGCTACACCATTTTATGCAAAGGCAACAAAAACAAGCACAGCGGGAACTATAATTTTTAATGCAAATCCAGCAAAGGCAGACAAAGCGGATTCAACAGTTCTGGAAATGTATGATGGAGTTGTGTTAGCTGATGATCCTAGTGAATATAAGGCTTCTGTATCTGCTTCTTCTGGAAATTACAGAGGACTGGAAAATGTAACGCTTGATATTCATGATGACAAGGTAATAATGGGAATCTACAATGACAAGTCAAGAGCAGCACGTACTTGGTACAATAGTACTGATACAGGAGCTACAGCTACATCACCTACGTTTACTAAAGAACTGGAAGGTGCAGACCAATTTGGTAAAATAACATATTCAAGTCCTGCGACATTCTACACAGTAGTATTAAAAAATGGTAAACTGGATGTAAATGCTCCAACAGTAACATTGGACGATGCAAACGATAAATATAAGGGTCTGAAAATGGCAAATGAACTTGTAACAATAAGCAACAATACTTCTGTTACAGGAAATGTAGACAGTACACACCTGAAAGGGCAAGGAATGTCTATGGGAAATATTGCCACAGCTACACAATTGGCAGACAGCATAACTCCATCTAATTCAACTTCAGGATTTATCAACAAAGGAACAATAAATGTAACAGGTGGTACAACTGCTGCAGGAATTGCTGGAATGAATGTAAGTTATGGAACTATTGAAAATACAAAGACTGGTACAGTAACAATTGACAATGGGGCTGGACTTTATGCAACTAATGGAAGTAAAATCGTAAATGAAGGTAAAGTTACTGTAACTGGAAAAGGAGTAGGAATTGCAGGTATTGGTACAGGACGGTCTAAGCAAACTTATGGTACTGATGATACAACTGCATATACAACAAAAACTGTAGAAATTATAAATAAAGGTACATTAAGTGTGGCAGGAGATGAAGCAATTGGAATTTATGCAGAAAACAATACTGGAACAGCACGAGCAAATGTAACGATTGAAAGCACTTCTCCAATTACAGTTGGCACAAAAGGAGTAGGAATTGCATTAGTTTCAACAGCACCGACAGTATCTTCAAAAACTGTTTACCACAGTACTAATGAAGAAGGTGGTACAATCACGGCAACCGCTTCAGGAGGAACTGATATTACAACAGGAGTAAAAGGAACTGGTATTTATGCAGAAGATTCAGATATTAATCTAACAGGCGGAGATTATATTATTGAATCCAAAGATAAAGGTGTTGGTATATTTGCTTCTGGAAGAACAAATGTAACTGGTTCTTTTGAATATAAATATAATGGAAATGCAACAGAAGCAGGAATGGGAATTGTTTATAATTCAAAAGCCACAAATAATGCAGATGTAAAACTTACAAATTCTACGCATACAACAGGTGGACTTATTGGAGTTTATACAACAGCAACAGCCAATGGCGACACTTTAACAAATAATAAAAAAATTACAGGTATATCACCAGCACTTGAATTTGGTATCGTATCAGACGGAGCAAATATTGTCAACAGCAATACAGGAGAAATTTCATTAGGAAATGCAGCATTACAGGAAAATGCAAATGTCGGTATTTATGCAAAAACTAAAAATACGATAACTAATGATGGTAAAATTACTGTTGGAGATAATGCAATAGGAATTTATGGATATAATATTAACAACAATACAGGAAGCATTAAGGCTGGAGATAACGGAGTTGCAATCTATACTCAAGGAGACGGTACAGTAAACTTGAATGCAAATTCTAAAATTACAGTAGGAAAAGATCAAGCTGTAGGCGTTTATGCAGTTGGAGCTAACCAGCACATCAATGTAAATGCAGGATCTAGCATGACAATTGGAGATAATTCATTTGGAATTGTAAATCTTGGAGCAGGAAATACTGTAGCATCTAATACAGCAAATCCAGTAACTTTGGGAACAGATGCAGTTTATGTTTATCAGAATGATAATAAGGGAACTGTGATTAATCACACTCCATTGACATCTGCAGGAGATAGAAATTACGGCCTTTACGGAAATGGAAGCATATACAATGATGGAGTAATTGACTTTTCAAATGGTATTGGAAGTGTAGGAATGTATGCAACTACCGGCGGAACTGCGACAAACCTTACTGGAGGAATAATAAAAGTTGGAGATTCTGATACTAACAGAAAAGAATACGGTGTAGGTATGGCAACAGGATATTATGATGACAACCCATTGTCACCAACATACAGACAAGTTTCTAATCAAGGAACTGTTATAAATCAAGGAACTATTGAAGTGAGCAAACCTGACACGATAGGTATGTATGCAGTAGGTTCAGGATCTAAGGCAATTAACTATGGAAACATCAACCTTATGGGAAGTAAAACTGTTGGAATGTACATTGACAGAGGTGCAGTCGGAGAAAACTGGGGAACTATCCAGACAACGGCAAGCGGACTTACATCAGCAAAAGGAGTTTATGTAGCTAACGGAGGTTATATCAAGAATTACGGAGTGATAAATATTGCGGCTTCAGATAGCCAAAGTGCAGGAATTTGGACAGATAATGCAGATCACGCCGAAGAAAATGCAAATGGAATAAATCCTGTAACTCTGACAAGCCAGACAGGAACTTCAACACCAAGAATGAAAGTGGCTACAGCAAGTGACATGAAGGAAATGGGAGGAATAGTAGTAAAAGTTCCGCCTAAAGCTGCAGTTCCTACCGTGGCAGATGCACAAGGAAATATAATTCCAATATATAAACTAGATACAGATGCTGCAGTACCACAACCTGCTGAAGTGATAATAAAATCACCATCAGGAGTTACACCGATAAATTTTTCAGCAAGCGACTACTATATGAATTTTCCATCATCTTCAGAAATCTCAAGTATAGGAATGTATGTAGATACTTCAGGAGTTAATTATACAAATCCTATTCAAGGATTGAATTACCTAACAGGATTGACTGATATTAACTTGCTGTTCGGGGCAGAGGCTACAAGATATACCACTGCAAAGGCAATTGAAGTTGGAGATAACATTTTGAAACCGTATAATGATGCTTTGAAAGGGGTTGTAACAGGAGGGACTATGTTAAATATAATCTCGTCAAGCTTGACTTGGATGGCACAGCCTACCAAAAACCCTGTAACAGAACTTCTTGACAAGCTATACTTGATTAAGGTTCCTTATACAGTATATGCAGAAAAGAATGACAGAAATACATACAACTTCTTGGATGGACTTGAACAACGGTATGGAGTAGAAGGACTGGGAACAAGAGAAAAACTTCTGTTTGACAAGATAAGCAGCCTAAATGGCGGAGAAGGGCATATTTTGGCTCAGGCATTTGATGAGATGAAAGGACATCAATATGCAAATATTCAGCAAAGAACAAATGCTACGGGAAATTCTCTTGACAGCGAGTTCAAATACTTAAAGGACGAATGGAGAAATCCAACTAAGCAAAATAACAAAATAAAAGCATTTGGTTTAAGGGATGAATATAATACTGACACACCTGGAATCATTGACTATAAGAGCAATGCCTACGGGGTAGCTTATGTCCATGAGGATGAAAAGATTAAGATGGGAAATTCTAGCGGATGGTATGCAGGAGCTGTAACAAATAGATTCAGATTCAAGGATCTAGGACATTCGACAGAAGACCAGACAATGATAAAAGCTGGAATATTTAAGACAATGTCACCTAAAAAGGATTATAACGGAGCACTGCAATGGACAGTTGCAGGAGATGTATTTGCAGGAATTAATAACATGAAGCGTAAATTCTGGATAGTTGATGATACATTTGAAGCTAAATCTACATACCATACTTATGGAGCGGCTCTTAAAAATGAGCTTGGCTATGACATAAGAATGAGCGAAAGAACACATTTAAGACCATACGGGGCCTTGAAAATGGAATATGGAAGATTTAGCAACATCAAGGAAAATGATGGAGAAGTTAGATTAGAAGTAAAAGGAAATGACTATTTCTCAGTAAAACCAGAAGCTGGATTAGAGTTTAAATATATTCAGCCACTTGCAGTAAGAACAAATTTGACAGTAGGAGTTACAGCTGCTTATGAAAATGAGCTTGGAAAACTGCAAAAGGGAAATCAGGCGAGAGTAAGATACACAACGGCAGACTGGTACAATCTTGAAAAGGAAAAGGAAGATAAACATGGAAATGGTAAATTTGACTTGAATATCGGAGTTGACAATACTAGATTTGGTGTTACAGTGAACGCTGGGTATGATACTAAAGGAAATAATGTTCGTGGAGGTATTGGATTTAGGGCAATTTACTAAAATTTTTAAAATGAAAGAAAGAGCAGTGAAATTTAAGTTTTGCTGTTCTCTTTTTATTTTATAATGAATCCATTGCTTTGAGAGAATTATGATATTTTTAGAATTTGTAAAAAAATTAAAAATTTAAAAATTTTTTTGAAAAATCTTTTTTTTATGTTATAATAATTAGTGACATGAAATATAATTATTTCACTTTTTTTATGGCAAAAAATCAAATAAAAACTAATAAAAAAGAAGTAATATAAGTCATTTAATAAAAAACTAAAATTTAATTAAAAGGAGAGAATTGGAAATGACGAATAATTTAAGAAAAATAAAAAAAGATCTATGTTCATTTGCAAAAAGATGTCAAGAATTTAGGTATACTGATTCAGCGCTTATAACATTTTTAATAACAGGAACGGTAAACATTTCAAATAACCTATTTTCTAATGAGACAAATACAACAATTGAAGAGCAAAAGCAAGTAATTTCTACATCAATTAAAGATATACATCAAAAAGTTCAAGAAACTCGAAAGGAAAATAACAAACTTTTGAAAAAGACAAATTTAGAATTAATTCAGCTTATGGAACAGGGGGATCATGTTGTAAAATCTCCTTGGAGCAATTGGCAATTTGGGATTAACGGATTTTCTAGTAACTGGGGTGGAACTTTTAAAGGAAAAGGAGATAAATCTGAAAAGTATTCTTACGAAGGCGTTTATGAAAGAAGTAACAATCTATTTGAGAGAAATACTTCACCATTGAGTAAAAATTATGGAAATTTGGCATTAAGCAGAAATAGAAGAATGGCTTCATCAAATGAAAGAAATGGGCTTCGATCGACTTACGGGCTTATAAGCAATACTCCGACACAAGAGCCGCTTTTGGAAATTAATGTTGATGCTTCGATAAGACCGAAGACAGTACAAATAGATATTCCTGATTTAGGAATAAAAGCACCGCAATTAAATGCTCTATCAGTAAATGGAGTTGAACCAAAGGCAATAACAGTACCAGCTCCAAAAACACCTGAAAAAGAAATAAATATTGTTCAGCCAAGTGCAGAGCCATTTACTGGTTTCTTTTTTAATGGTACTGCCAATGCTGTAAATGTTGGAAGCAGTAATATGGTTCTCTATTCAGGTGTAAATTCAGATGATATAAAAGCAGGGAGACAACCAGATCAAATAAGGCCTGCTTTAGAAACAGGAGCTTTAGATAAAAATAATAATTTAGCAGAACTTGCCACTATTAATCAACGTCCAACAAATATTTTATATAGAAATAACCCTAATTTAAATAATTTAACTTTTCATGTTAGAGGATATTTTGGAGATGGTTCTGATGGATATACAGATGCAGGATCAGGACATGCTGGTGGTTCTGATTCAACTGGAGGACCTACTTTAGGGACAATAGGAGTTCACACATTGCAAAATGGTACAGTTTCTAATGTAACTGCTAATTTATATGGAAGAGCAGGATTTTTAACTTCAGAAACTTGGAGACATGGAAAAGTTACGATGCATAATACAAATGTAAATGTGTATGGAAAAGACAATACTGTTTACTATATAATGCCAGCGGCTTTTAAAACTATTTCTAAATATACAGATTCTAACTATCACCTTGGAGCGATACAAGGGGAAACAAATGTAAAAATGTATGGAACAGGGAATACTGTGTATCTATCATCAGGAATTTCAGCAGCAAGATTGATAAGAAACACAGGAAAAATGGAGTTAGAAGGAGCTTCAAATATTGTTTATTCTAGTTTTTCTTATGCACCAACTTGGGAAGTTGGAGTTTATGGGGGAAAAGCAGGAAAGATGAACTCATTAATTCAATTTTCACAGGATGTAGAACTTTATGGAGATGAAAACGTAGTTTTATTCTTTGGAAGTAAAATTGGAGGAAGTCCAAAATCCTGGGAAGCAACTGATAGAAATCAGGAATCAAGTGCCGGTTATTTGAGAAAAGCTTCATATATAGGGATTTATCAGGGAGAACTTGATATAAAGGCTAGAGTAGGAGGACAGTTAGCTATAAACCCTACTGCTGCAACTCAAACAGCCAGTGGACAGTTAGTTGAAGATTTAACTAATCCGACAGCACCTAAATATAAAGGATATACAGATAAAACAGTTGACGGTGGAGTAGGACTATATGTAATGTCTGGACAAAGAAAAGGAATAGATGTACTTAAAGATATGGGAGTTCCTGTTTCAGTTACTCCAACTTTAGATGACTTAAAACTTGATCCTATCCATAACTTAGAAGTTGGGAAGTTGGATATTAATTTTGGAAAATACTCTAAAAATGGATTTATGATGATAGCAAAAGAAGGAAGTGTTATTGATGTTGGAAAAGCTACTCATCAATATTATGTAACTAATCTGAGTACATCAATTACAGATGGTGTAAATGGAGATGCAACAACAGAAGCTGATGCATCGACAGGAACAACAATAGCTTATGCAGAAGGAACTTGGGATCAGGCTAAACATCAGTTAGGTTCTAAACAAACAGATGTTGATCAAAATGATGCAGATGCAGCGGCTATAAATGGAAATCCTGCATTAAGGAAAAATGTTGGAGATCCAAGTGCAACTTCAACAGCTTCTATGTTACAGGGATTACCTTCTGAAGTAAATGTCTATCCTAATGTGGTATTGGCTTCAAAAGAAGGAATAGCCTATATGGGTGACAATAAAGGTATTGTAAATGCAGGAACACAGGCAAATCCTACAACTACAGAAGCAGTAAATTACAAATCAATAATTGGATTTGCACGAGATGAAGGAATTGTTAATATTCATGGAAATATTGAAGCAATAGATAAAAATGCTACTCAGAATAAATTTGAGAATATTGCAGGTCTAGCTACAAAAACGGCAACTGGAACATCTGGGGGAACTGTTAATATAGAAGATGGAAGTATTAAAATAAGCGGTATGGCAGGATTTGCTTCGGGGACTGGTTCAGTTGTAAATATAAATAATGGTCTTAATAATAAGATTCAGACTGGAGAAAATGGAGCGTTGGCTGCGGTTGACGGTGGAAAGGTTGATTTTAGCGGTGGAACGATTTATCAAGAAGATAAGGCGACAACTTCGGATGTGGTGGCAGCTGGTTCGACAACTGTTGATCATGCAAAATCGACTCCATTTTATGCTGATAATTCTTCAAAAATTGAATTTAAAGGTACAACTACAATAAATATGGCAGACGGGATACTTATGCCAGGAACAGATGCAACTAATTATGATGGTGGAAATACTTCAGCTACGGCTAAATATCTTGGAATGAATTATGTAACTGTAAATTTAACAGGAGATAATGCGATACTTCGTACATATACTGGAGATACGACTAATTGGACTGGCGGTACGACAGGAACTACGAATATAAAAAACGATATGCAGCTTGCAGCATTGAATACAAATAATCATGATTATAAAATTTATTATATAGACGGAATATTTAATCTTAATAATAATCAAAATTTAGATGACAACAATGACGAATTTAACAAAAATTTAGGTCTTTCAAACGAAAAATTTACGATAGCAAATGGCGTGACTGTAAGTTCTGCAACTGGAAAAGGATTGTCAATGGCTTCTCATGATGGTGTTGCAACTAATGCAACTACAGGGTACACAAATAATGGAACTGTTGACATAACAGGAGGAACTGCTTCTAAAACTGCAGCAATATCTACAAGTTTTGGATATGTGGATAATAAAGGTACGATAAATGTTGATAAGGGAATTGGAGCTTATGGAGTAAATGGAAGTTCTCTTACGAATAATAATGCTATAAATATTACTTCGAGCGGTGTTGGTATGGCAGGATTTGCTTCTGCTTCAAAATTGAAAACTTATGGAACGGATGATAAAATTTCAAACGGAATATTACTAGCGGCTGACAAAGTTTTGGAAATAACTAATAATGGGACAATAACTGTTGCAGGTAATGGTTCGATTGGACTATATGGAAATACAAACGATATTGCAGGAACTGGATTAGTTTTAACATCAAATGGAGTTATTTCAAATAATGGCAAAATAGTGATGACTGGCGATAGCGGTGTTGGTATTGTGTCAGAAGGAGCTGGGAATACAGTTAATTTAGGGGGAACTGGAAGTTCTGATATTTTAGTAGGAAAAAGCGGAATTGGAGTTTATGCAGGTGGAACGAAGAGCGAAGTGAATTTTACTTCAAATACTGGAGTTGAAATTAAGGATAAAGGAGTAGGAATTTCAGTTTCAAGCGGTTCTGTTATAAATCCGAATGGAAATAAATTTGAAATAAAATATACAGGTTCAGCAAATGCTTCTGGAGCAGGTATTTTTTATGACAGCACGGCTACAAACATAACTGATGTGGATATAGTAAATACTAGCAGCGATAAAGGAATAGTTGGAATTTATGCAACAAAAGGAACTCTTGCAAATGCGGCTGCAATAACCGATAAGAGCGGAAAAGCCTATGGAATTTACTCTGATGGAGCAGATGTCATAAATAGCGGAATATTGACTATGAAGGACAAGGGTAAAGGAATACTTAGTACAAATGGAAATGTTACATTGACAAATAATTCTGTAATTACATTAGGAGAAAATGAAGCAATCGGTGTATATACAAAAGGAACTGGAAATCTGATAAAAGCCGATGCAGGTTCAAAAATGACAATTGGCAACGGTTCGTATGGATTTATCAATGAAGGATCTGGAAATACGATAATAAGTGATGCAACAGTTTCACCTGCTGGAGATAATACCGTTTTTGTATTTTCAAGAGATACATCTGGAAATGTAATCAACAACACTCCATTGACTTCAACTGGTTCACTAAATTATGGACTTTATTCAGCAGGAAATGTGGTAAATAAGGCTGATATTAATTATAGTTCAGGTATAGGAAATGTTGGAATTTACAGTATTTATGGAGGGACTGCCGTTAATAGCGGTACTGCTAGAATTGCGGTAGGAGCTTCGAGTGTTGGAAATACTAATCCAGCTGATAATTATTATGCGATAGGAATGGCTGCGGGATATGTTGGAGATGCCGTAAAGCCAGCATATTCTGGAAATGTGGTAAATGAAGGAATTATTGATGTTAATGGTGAACATAGTATTGGAATGTATGGAACGGAAAGAGGAACGACTGTAACAAATAATGGAACTATTAACCTTAATGCAAGTAACACGACTGGAATGTATCTTGACAATGGAGCTTATGGAATAAATAACGGAATTATCCGTTCAAATGGAACAGGATTGAGAAGACTTGTAGGAATGGTAGTTAAAAACGGTTCAACAATTGAAAATAATGGGATTATTCAGATTGATGCGATAGATGCGGTAGGATTGCTTGCTAAAGGAAATTCGGCAGGTAAAAATGTGGGAATAATTAAGAACTATGGAACATTGAATATAACAGGAAGCGGATCAGAAAATTCAGTAGTTCCAGCTGAAGGTCAAGATTTGGCTAAAGATATGGGAGGTGTAAAAATACATGCACCAGCGGGATCTCAAACAGCCACAATAACTGTAAACGGAGTTCCAGTAATACCAGAACTAGCTTCAACAACAGCCAAAGAATTTAAGCCGATGGAAGTTTCAACAATTGGAATGTACATCGATACTTCAAATAAACGGTTTACAGTGCCTGTAACAGGATTAACTCAATTAAGCACATTAAAACAAGCCGATTTAATTATAGGAAATGAAGCCGCTCAAAATACAACTGGAAAATACATTCAAGTAAGCAAAAAAATACTTGCACCATACAATCAAATGATTTTAAATAATCCACAAATTGAAAAATGGAGCATTTATTCAGGTTCACTAACTTGGATGGCAAGTGTTGCACAAAATCAGACAGATGGAACAATAGAAAATGCCTATATGGCAAAAATTCCATATACAGAATGGGCAGGAACAGACAAATCGCCAGTAAATAAAACAGATTCATATAATTTTGCAGATGGATTAGAACAAAGATATGGCATAGAAGCACTTGGAAGCAGAGAAAATCAATTATTTCAAAAATTAAATGGAATTGGAAATAATGAAGAAGTATTATTATATCAAGCGATGGATGAAATGATGGGACACCAATATGGAAATATTCAGCAAAGAATCAATGCAACTGGAAACACTTTAGACAAAGAATTTAATCATTTACAGAAAAATTGGCAAAATCCATCTAAACAAAACAATAAAATCAAAGTATTCGGAATGAGAGATCAATATAAAACTGATACAGCAGGAATCATCGATTATACAAACAATGCTTACGGAGTGGCTTATGTTCACGAAAATGAAACAGTTAAATTAGGAAATTCAAGCGGATGGTATGCTGGAGCTGTAACAAATAGATTCAAATTCAAGGACATCGGACATTCAAGTGAAGATCAGACAATGCTTAAAGCCGGAGTATTTAAGACAATGTCGCCTAAGAAGGACTACAATGGAGCATTGCAATGGACAATCGGCGGAGATGTTTTTGCAGGAATTAACAATATGAAACGTAAATTTTTAGTTGTTGATGATGTATTTGAAGCCAAGTCAAATTATAATTCCTACGGTGCTGTACTGAAAACAGATTTGGGATATGACATAAGAATGAGTGAGAGAACACATTTAAGACCTTATGGAATGCTAAAAATGGAATATGGAAGATTTAACAGCATAAAGGAAGATTCAGGACAAATGAGACTGGAAGTTAAAGGTAACGACTATTTCTCTGTTAAGCCTGAAGCTGGAGTAGAGTTTAAATATGTACAGCCATTGGCAGTAAGAACTAATTTGACAGTTGGATTGACAGCCGCTTATGAAAATGAGCTTGGAAAAATTGGAGATGTCAATAATGAAGCTAGAGTTAGATATACGAATGCTGACTGGTTTGGAATTAGAGGGGAAAAGGAAGATAGAAGAGGTAATGGTAAATTTGATCTAAATATTGGAGTTGACAATACTCGATTTGGTGTTACGGTGAATGCTGGGTATGATACTAAAGGAAGTAATGTTCGTGGAGGTATTGGATTTAGAGCAATTTACTAATTATTTATTATTTAAAAATGTGGAAATTTATTTGGCAAGGGGAAACTTAACCCCTTGTTTTTATTTAAATATCTTGATTTATTGTGATGTGATATGAATTAGTTATTTACACTATTTTTATACTCAAATCTATTTAAAAATTAAACTGCTAAAAATTATATAAATTTAGAGTTTGAGTAAAATAGTTATAATTTTTGAGTTCAAGTTTAAAGCAGTTTTACTATGATATATTATTTTTTTCTTTCGGAATTCCTATTCCATTTAAAAATAAATCTATTTCTTTTTCAAGATCCGCTACATCTTCTCTTGCGTAGTGCTCGTAATCATTTCCCAATTTTAGCGTTCTTAACGCCACTTCTCCAAGATAACTTATTTCAAACATATACTCTTCTACAACCAATTTTGTTTTATTATTTATTTCATCATCGCAAAAATCTATCACTAATGTTACCGTAAAATCCGAAAGATCTTTTAAATCAACTTTCCTGTCATTTACAAAATAATGTAAAATGCTTTGTTTTATAATAAATTCCAAATCGCTTTCAATAAAATCTCTTGGCTTATCCATATTGTGTGCAACATAAACTAACACTTTATCTAAAAATATCGTATCAATCAACTCCTAACTTTTCTTTATTATTTTTATCAAAATTTATATAAGTTTTATTTTTTTTTTATTTATTATTTTATTTTTATCCCTTAGAAAAAAATTCTTTTGCCAATTCCTTTAGAAAAAAAATATCATAAACTCCGCACATTTCTCTTGCTGAATGCATAGCAAGCATAGGAACTCCGACATCTACTGAATCTATTCCCAAGTGAGTTGCAGAAATTGGACCAATTGTCGAGCCACCAGGTTCATTTGATTCATTTACAAAACTCTGAATTTTTATATCTGTTCCTTCAATTAATTGCTTGATTACAGAAATTGAATAGGCATCCGATGTATATCTCTGTTTTGCACTTATTTTCAAAGATAAACCTTCGTTCATTTTTCCACGATTTGTTGGGTCTGTTTTAGAAATATGTGCAGGATGTGCAGCGTGTGCGGCATCAGCTGAAAGCATAAAAGAATTTTCAACCATCTGTAAAAACTCAAGTCTGTTAAATCCCAATGTCAAAGCGATTCTCTCCAATGTGTTTAGTAAATAATTAGAGTCAGCTCCCTGTTTTGTTGCACTTCCGATTTCTTCATTGTCAAATGCAACAAATAGATTAATTTTATCCTCATTTTTACTGGCTTCAAAAAGTCCAAGCAGTCCCGTATAAACTGAAGCCAAATTGTCGATTTTAGGTGAAGAAATCATTTCTTCATTTGCACCCAAAAGACAACCTTTTTCCCAACAATAGACATATAAGTCAAAATCAAGAATATCTTCTCTTTTTATATCAACATTTTCTAAAATTAATTTTGTAAGAAATTCTTCTTTTTCAAATTTTTTGTTTATAAGGGAAATCACTGGTAAGACATCATTTTGTCTGTCTATTCTTACTCCATTATTAACTTCTCTATTTTGATGAATTGCCAAATTTGGTATCGTCATAATGGGTTTGTCTATTTTCACTTTTATAGTTTTTGGCGAAAATATATTTTTCCCTTTTACAATAATTCTTCCCGCAACGGATAAAGGTCTGTCAAACCAAGTGTTTAAAATTGGACCTCCATAAACTTCTGTATTTAATCTCAATATATTTTCTGTTATCATTTCAGGATTTGGTTTAATTTTAAAACAAGGAGAATCTGTATGTGCCGCAAATATTTTAAATCCTTTTTTTATATCAATGTTTTCTCCCACTGTAAATGCTATTATCGTAGAACTTGACTTTTTAAAAAAATATTTTCCACCTTTTTTCAATTTCCACTTTTCTTGTGGCATAAGTCTCAAAAAATTATTTTCTTCCAAAATATCAGAGCAATTTTTTACAACATGAAATGCACTTGCACTTTCATCAATAAATTCAATAACTTCTCTTCCAAAACTTTTTACTTCCATATCCAAAAATTTTTCTTGAATATCAACCAATTCTTTCGTATTATGTATCACCTATATGTCCTCCTGTAAATAAATTTCTTAATACTTATATTATACCCCGAAAATCAAAAAATCCTAAAATTTTTTTTATTTTATAAATTAATTGAAATATTAATTATTAAATGTAACATTTTTTTAGTTTCTTCAAATTTAATAATAGTTGATGCATCAGGAGAAGTCATAGCACTAGTAAATGTAGATACAAATGTAGCAAGTCCAGCTCCATCAGAAGTTACGGTTACTGATTTATCAAGAGGAACTGTAAATGTATTAGATGCGACAAGCTACGATTATTCAAGTTAAACCATCGCTGTCACAAGCAACAGCTGTCGGAATGTATATCGATACATCTGGAATAAATTACACAAATCCTATTCAAGGTCTTAATAATTTATCGGGACTTACTGATGTTGAATTAATTTTTGGAGCAGAAGCCACAAAATATACTAATGCAAAAGCTATAAAAATTGGGGATAATATATTAAATCCATATAACAGTGCATTAGCAAGTATTATAAGTCCAGGTGGAACTACTTTAGAAGCATTTTCTGCAAACTTGACTTGGATGGTGCAGCCTGTAAAATCTGCAACGACTGGATTGCTTGACACAGCTTATTTGATAAAAGTGCCGTACACAGGATTTGCTCAAGCAGTCGATGAAATGAAAGGTCATCAATATGCAAATATTCAACATAGAATTAATGGCACAGGAAATTTACTTGACAAAGAGTTTAAATATTTGCACAATGAATGGAGAAATCCTTCTAAACAAAATAACAAAATTAAAGTTTTTGGAATGAAAGACGAATATAAAACTGGAACTGCGGGAATTATTGATTATACAAGTGATGCTTACGGAGTAGCTTGTGTTCACGAAGATGAAACATTTGAGTTAGGAAATTCGTCTGGATGGTATGCTGGAGCTATTCACAACAGATTTAAGTTTAAAGATCTTGGAAAATCGAATGAAAACCAAACAATGTTAAAAACAGGTGTTTTTAAAACAATGTCACCATATGCGGATCACAATGGTTCACTTAGGTGGACAGTTGCTGGAGATGTGTTTGTCGGAGTAAATGAGATGAAGCGTAAATTCTTCGTAGTTGACGATGTATTTAATACAAAATCTGATTATTATTCATATGGAGCAGCATTAAAAACTGACTTAGGTTATGACATAAGAATGAGTGAGAGAACTCACTTGCGACCTTATGGAGCATTAAAAATGGAATATGGAAGATTTTCTAACATAAAAGAAAATGAAGGGCAAATTCGATTGGAAGTGGATAAAAACGACTATTTCTCAGTAAAGCCAGAAGCTGGAATAGAATTTAAATACATTCAACCACTAGCTGTGAGAACTCAGTTGTCAGTTGGACTTACAGCAGGAGAAAATTTAAGAGGAGGACTTGGATTTAGATTAATTTACTAATCTTTAAAATAAAAAAAACAGTGAGATTTTTTGTATTTTCACTGTTTTTTATTTTATAAGTGAACTACTCCCACTTGTAGAAGAGAGAGCTTCTTGGGAAGTATCTGCTTTTGCAAATATATTTACCAAGCTCAATGGGCAGTCCCTACCCTGACTATGAGTATTATACCATATAAGAGCTGTTATTTCAACCTATATTTTGCAATTCATCTCCCACTTACAGAAGAAGGAGACTTCTTGCTATCTTTTTGTTAAACTTATTCAAAATTATTTTTTTCTGATTTCAATTATTTTTTGTGCTAATTCATAAGGAACTTCTTCGTATTTTAAAAGTTTCATCTCAAAATATCCTCTTCCTTTTGTCATTGCTTTTAAATCATTTGCATATTTAAATGTTTCTACCATTGGAACTTCAGCTGTAATCTTTTGTTTATCGGATTTGTGAGCATCCATACCAATAATTTTTCCACGCTTTTTGTTAATATCTCCCATTATATCTCCAATACAGCTTTCAGGCACAAAAATTGTAAGTTCCATAATTGGTTCAAGCAAAGTTGGTTTAGCTTCAAGCATTCCTTTTTTGAAAGCTAAATTTGCTGCGATTTTAAAAGCCATTTCTGAAGAATCGACATCGTGATAAGAACCGTCATATAAAACTGCTTTTATATTTGTGACAGGATAATCCGCTAAAACTCCGTGAGCAAGTGATTCTCTTAATCCTTTTTCAACAGCTGGAATATATGACTTGGGAACTTTTCCTCCAGTGATAGTTTCTTCAAATATAAAATGCTCATCGCAAGGAGAAAATTTGATAAGCACATCTCCATATTGTCCGTGTCCTCCCGATTGCTTCTTATATTTTCCTTGAACATCCGAATTTCCTTTAATAGTTTCACGGTATGGCACTTTTAAGTCAACTGTTTTTATATCAACTCCGAATTTAGATTTTAGTTTTTCAATCAATGTGATGGAATGCAGTTCTCCTTGCACTCCCAAAATAGTTTGCTTTGTTTCCATATCCCTTTTCCAAGAAAAAGCTGGATCTTCTTCCATAAGTTTATTAAGTCCAGTTGACATCTTTTCATCATCATTTTTATTTAATGGTTCTATTGCAACCAAAAGTTGAGCTTTTGGGAAAGTGATATTTTTTTGTGCAGTTTCATTTTTATCAGTTGAAAGTGTGTCTGAAGTTTGAGTGCTTTCAAGTTTTGTTAATAAAACGACATCTCCACAGACTCCTTTTTTTAAAAATTCTATTTTTCCAGACACATTTGTTCCAAGTTTTCCAATCTTTTCACTTTTTTTCTTATTCAAATTATAAATTTCTGAATCAGATTTTAACTCTCCAGATAAAACTTTTGCATAAGAAACTTTTCCCAAAAATGAATCAATTATTGTTTTAAAAATTTGGCAAGTAGTTTTATCTTTTTTAGCGTCAACTTTTGGATTGTCCATCGGTTCTGGCAAATAGTCTCTTATCATGTCAAATGTTGTGTGAAGTCCTATATTTTTTGTAGTTGAACCGCAAATAACAGGAATTACGCTGCAATCTAGTACACCTTTTCTAAGTCCAGCGTGAATTTCATTTGTAGTAAATTCTTCTCCATTAAAATATTTTTCCATCAATTCTTCACTTGTTTCAGCAACCGCTTCCAAAAGCATCTCACGAATCGGCAAAATCTTGTCGTCCATATCAGTTGGCATATCTGCATTGACACATTCAGAGCCATTATATTCACGGGCGAACATATCCACAACATTTATATGTCCCTTGAAATTAGCAGCAACTCCCCAAGGTACATGAAATGGTGCAATTCTTTTACCATATTTTTTTCGAAGTTGCAAAAGAATTTTTTCGTAGTCAGCTTTTTCGCTGTCAATTTTATTCACGAATATGAATCGTGGGATATTTCGGCTGTCGGCAAGTTCAAGAGCAGTTTCAGTTCCGACAGATAAGTCAGCAGTTCCGTCAACTGTGATAATTGCTCCATCACACGCTGCAAGTCCAGATTCAAGTTCCCCAAAAAAATCAACATATCCAGGCACATCAAAAAAATTAAATTTGAAAGATTGATATTCAATTGCATGTAGGGCAAGCGAACTGCTTATTTTAACATTATCGCTAGAATTAGGAATTTTATTTGTAAGTTTTGCCGTAAATTCAAGAGCGGAAGTCATATTACTTTTTCCAGCACCACTTTCTCCCAATAAAGCAATGTTTCTAATGTTATTGCCATCATATATTCTCATAATTTTCTCCTCTCAATTAACAATTTTTTGCTAATATAAATAAAAATTTAATTCTCTATACTAAATTTTAACTTGAAATACGAAAAAAACAAGAGATAAATAAAAAAAAATCTTATGATTTTATATTTTTTAACAAAAAGATAGCAAGAAGTCGTAGGCTTTCTACAAGTGGGAGATGAATTGCTTTTTTTATTGAAAAAAGGATACATCCATGATATAATTTTTGTATAAAATATCGAAGAAAAGTTATAAATAATAAAATTTCTAAAGAAATAATTAAAAATAATATTCAAAATCAAAAGGAGGTGTAATTTTATGAAATATAATTTAGCATTCAAATACAGGATTTATCCAAATAAGGAACAAGAATTGTTGATAAATAAGACTTTTGGATGTGTTCGTTTTGTTTATAATACGATTTTATACATCGCTAATAAAATTTATGAAGAAACTGGAAAAAATAAAATAATTACACCTGCCAGTTTGAAAAGTGAAAATCAATTTTTAAAAGAAGTAGATAGTCTGGCACTTTCAAATGCTCAATTGAATGTAAAACGATCGTTTACGAATTTTTTTCATAAGAGAGCGAAATTTCCAAGGTTCAAATCTAATAAAGAATAATGTTAAAAGTTACACGACAAATTGTGTGAACAATTCGATACGAATTGAGGAAAACAAATATTTGATTTTACCAAAATTGAAAAGAATAAAATTAAAATATCATAGAGAAATACCGAAGGATTACAAGATAAAGTCAGTAACATTGACAAACAGTAATGGAAATTACTATGTTTCTGTTTTGACGGAATTTAAAAAAGAAATTCAAAAGGTAGCTAGTAATGATAAAGTAATTGGACTTGATTTTTCAATGTCTGAATTATTTGTCAGTTCTGAAAACCAAAGGGCTGATTATCCAAAATATTTTAGAATGCTGGAGAAAAAATTGAAAAAATTACAGAAATCATTATCAAGAAAAGTGAGATTTTCTAAAAATTGGTATAATCAAAAAGCTAAAATATCAAAATTACATGAGTACATCAAAAATTGTCGAAAAGATTTTCTGCATAAATTATCGAAAAAATTGTCTGAAGAATATGATGTTGTGGTTGTTGAGAATTTGAATATGAAAGGGATGAGCCAGGCATTAAATTTTGGGAAAAGTGTAGGAGATAATGGATGGGGAATGTTTTTGAGGATGCTTGAGTACAAGTTGATGTTTTTAGGAAAACAATTTTTAAAAATAGATAAGTGGTTTCCGTCTTCGAAAACTTGTAGTAAATGTGGAAATATCAAAAAGGAACTGAAATTATCAGAAAGAAGTTATAAATGTGAGTGCTGTGGAATTGAAATTGATAGAGATTACAATGCTGCAGTGAATATAAAAAACATTGGAAAAGAAATGTTGAAATATTAAGAAAATAAAAGAAGACAGGGTAGGAACTACCCAAAGAGCTTGGTAAATATATTTGGCTAGCAAAAGCAGATACTTCCCAAGAAGCTCCCGCTTCTAAAAGCGGGAGTAGTTCACTTTTTTTATAAGTAAAACAAAATCTAAAAATAGTATACTTACAATGAGATTAAAAATAAAAACATGTGAAAAATTTATTTAAAAAAGAGAGGGGAAAAATATGGATGTTAAAGAATTTAAAGATTTAATTGAAATAGAAAATAATCAAAAGAATGAAAATAATCAAAAAGTTGGAACGAGAGAAGAAATTTTAAAAAGTCTTAAAGGTCTAATGATTAGTAATGGAGCAATAATTTTTGATAAAGAAAAAGAAAAAAATAGAGAAGAAAAATTTTTTAAATCTTATTCTGGGAAAGAGACTGTAAATATCATTGTTTCTGGAAAAACTGGAGTTGGAAAAAGTTCGCTAATTAACTATATTTTTGGGAAAGAAGTTGCTAAAATTGGAGTTGGAATGCCAGTAACTCAAGAAATAAAATGTTATCATCTGGAAAAAGACAATGTAAATTTATACGACACAAAAGGAATTGAAGCGGAAGACTATGAGCAGACATTGGCAAATATTCAAGATTTTTTGGATGAAAAGCAAAAGTCTAAAGATGAAAATGAGCATATCCACATCGCTTGGCTTTGTATCAGCGAAAAAAGCGGCAGAATTGAAACTGCTGATGTAAGACTTTTGGATATTCTTGAAAATTGCGGAATTCCAACAATTGTTGTATTTACAAAAAGAGATACTTTGAAGGAATCTGAATTTGTGAAAAAAGTTATTGATGAAAAAATGCTGGAAAAAGCAAGAGCATTTGTGAGAGTTCGAAATGTTAAAGAAATGTTTGAAATTGATGATGAAATAGTAGTTTTAAATCCAAAAGGCGCACAGGAACTGTTGCACGAAACATATAAATATATTTCAGAAGGCAGACAGAATGCAGTAAAAAAAGCTCAAACTATAATTTTAAAGGAACGGCTTGAAACAATGGCAAAAGAAGCTGCTGATGCGACAAATAAATACGCTTTTCTTGCGGCTGGAATCGGAGCAACACCGTTACCATTTCCAGATTCAATAGCTCTTGCGGCGTTACAGACAAAAATGATAATTGATATAAACACAATTTATCGTGTAGACGCAGGAACTCACACTTTTACCGACATTGCGGCGGCACTAATTTCAATAACAGGTATAGCGCAAATTGGAAAATTGGCTGCAAATTTGTTAAAAATTATTCCAGTTATTGGCTGGGCTGCAAATGGTGCAGTTGCTGGAAGTATTACAGGAGCAATTGGATTAGGTTATTCAGAATATTTAAAAAATAATGTGAATAATGAAACTGGAGAAATTATTTTAGACTTAGATGACTTAAAAGAAAATTTCTTGAAATATTTTAATGAATTTAAAAATATGAAAATATTAAATAAAAATGTTAAATAAAAAATAGAAAGAAAAAATAAAAAGAAAAAAGGGAGAAAGATGAAGCGGATATTTATTTCATTTTGTCGGAGCAATGACAAAAATATTATAGAAAAATTAATAAAAAATGTAACAAAGTCAGATTTTATTCATTGTGAAATGATAGTCGGAAATACGGTCTACGATTATTCAGAAAATTTAAATAAAGACGGAAAAATGAAATGGTATCTGCCAAATCGTCTGGAAACAAGGACATATTTAGAAAATCGAGCAGAAATTTTTGAAATTAATTTTCCAGAAGAAGAGTTTGGAAAAATCCAAAATTTTGTGGAAGAATATTTTGAGAAAAATAATTATGATAAAAGTATGAAAGTTTTCACAATCGGAGATTTTGGTTTTGGAAATGAAAAGTATGTGAAGGGAAGTTTCAGCAAAAATATGACTATTTGTTCAAATTTTTGTTTTGAAGTTTTAAAATATATTGTGAAAAATTATTATGCGAATAATCAAAAATTTAATGAAAAAATTGATGAGATACAGAAAAAGTATGACGAAAAGCGGGAGTATATTACACCGGGGTGGTTGTTTGAGATGGGGAAGATGATGGAGATGTGGGATTGAATATAGAAATAATTGAGATCGAGAAAGACAATACAAAAATATGAAAAAAGAAGAAAATAATACAGAAATACAAAACATTAGAATTTTAAACAATGGAAAAGTAGAAAAAAGTAAACTATTTTTATTAGAATTTGAAGATGAAATTAATTTGAAAATAGAAATTGAAAATATGGTATATTTTTCAAAAAGTGATAATATATTTGATTCTGTTGTAGAATTACGAAAAAAATTAGAATTAAAAAACATTTATTTACTTTGTAATGCTTCGGTTATTAATGTTTATCCTTCTGGAATGCAAAAAGAATTTGGAGGGACAAAGGCGTATAAATTACAAATGGGAAAACAAGCAACTTTATCTGATGTAGTAGATATTTTTGATTACGATAGTGAATTAAAAATTGGCAGTGTTAAGGAACAAGAAGAATTTTTTGAAAGTTGGTTAGAAAGTTTTTAATGAGAAATTGTTGCTTTGTTTTAAGAGCAATAGGGACGGAAGAGGCAAAAGAAAAACTTAAATTATTGGCTAAAAGTGACAAAGATATTATACGAGAACATGTTGAAGATACATTTGAAATGTATAAATTATCTTAATTAGGAAAGAGAAATTGTACTCAAGATAATGTTGTTAAAGATAAATATCCTAATATGCCAATGCCTGAAAAAAGTTCTGGCTGGGGATATAAATTTGTGCGTTTTAAAGAAGAAAAAAGACAAATAAATATACAATTAGGACAAGAAGGTGGAAAAGCACTGGAGATATTTAATAATAATATAATATAATATAAAATAATAAGGGAGTTAAAAAATGATGAATAAGTATATGAATGAAATTTTACTATTATTAAAATGGTATAATAAAGATATAAGCGATGATGAATTTTTGGAAAAATTTAGATTAAAGAAAATTAGGTACAGAAGAGAAGTTCCTAATATTGCTAAAGAAAAATTAGAAGAAGCTTGTATGAAAAAAAATGATGAAATGATGTGGGCTTATTTTTCTTTGGTTATTAATTTAAAAATAGATTTTGATGAAATTAAGGACAGTATGCAAAAAATTATAATAGGAGATTGGCATAGTGACCATGAAAATATAGCAGGTGCATTTGAAGATATAGCATCACCAAAAACAATAGAATGGGTATATTATTTAGCGTTGGCACATCAATTTGAAGGATATGAAGGAGGACTTGCAATGGCTAGAAAATGTATTCATGCACTAGGGAAAATAAATACTCCTAAATCAAAAGAAAAATTAGAATTTTTGGCTAATAATTTAAATGAGACACAAGACTTAAGGGAATCAGCAAAAAGAGAATTAAACAGACATGATTTTACAAATAAGGATGTTGAATGAAAGGAATAATTATGAAAAAAGAAGAGGAAAGAAATATTTATGCAGTATTTGATGATAAAACAATAAGAGTTTATCAGGCATATAACAATGAAATAGCAGACGAGGCTTTGAAGTTAGGAAGGTTTGGAAGTAAGTTCAGTTTAAACAGAATGACTTGGATAAAGCCGTCATTTCTTTGGATGATGTATCGTTTAAATTTTATTTATAGTTTAAATACTTGTTTTTGTTTGTTTTCATTTTATTAAAAAAAGTCAAAACTTTAAATTTTTAAACATTTTCATAAAAAAACAGTACCTTTTTAGTACTGTTCATATAAGCTATTTAGTATGTCTTTTATCAAATCATCGTCTTCTTTTAGAACGTGTGAATATATATCTAAAGTAGTTGACACTCTTTCGTGTCCAAGTCTTCTTGAAAGTGATACTATATTAACGCCTTTCGATAATAAGAAAGTTGCGTGAGAATGTCTTAAATCGTGAACTCTAATTTTTTTTAAATTGGCTTTCCGAGAGTACACATTTATATCGTTTTGAAACTTAAACTTTGTAAATCCCTCGAATAATCTAGTTTTCGGAGTAGGTTTATATAATACTTTGATATAATCTTGTATAATGTCTATAACAAATTTAGGACAATCAATAGTTCTTTTAGACTTAGGGGTTTTTGGAGTCGATATAACATCGGTTTTCTTTATTCTCTGAAAAGTTTTATTTATCCTTATTTTATGTTTTTCAAAATCTATATCTGATATTGTTAATGCTAACATTTCACCCACTCTCATACCTGTATAAAACAATATATTGAATCCAACTACAGCTTCTTTTTTATGATTGATTGCTTCTATAAATTGTTTAAATTCCTCTAATGTCCATATATTCATTTCTCCAGCGTTCTTTTTTCCAATTCTTCCAGCTGCTGAACAAGGATTTTTATTTAAATTGTAAAACTTAACTGCATAATTTAATATAGCAACAAGTTGTTCGTGAATAGCTCTTAGATATGTTTGAGCAAGATTTCCTTTTATTAGTTCATTTTGCCATTTTCTAACCAGTAAGGGAGTTATTTCTTTTATCTTGTACTTTTTAAAAAATGGTAATATCTTTTTATCAAAAATATATGTTTTGCTTTCTATTGTGCTTGGTTTTAATCTATTTTTTTGATCATCCATATAAGATTTATATAGATTTTCAAATGTTATTTCAGTGTCAGAAACAAAAGAATTTATGTAATTTCTTTCATATTCCATTGCTTCCTGTTTTTTGCTAAATCCCATTTTTTTAACTTTTTTAGAAATTCCATTTTCTTTTACATAAAAAGAAACATACCATTTTTTACTTTTTTCATCTTTATATGCTGGCATAAAAATCACTATCCTATATTGTAACGTTCATTAAAGTATTTAATGTTTACTCTTCCTCGTTGTGTTAAAAATCCTTTTTCCCTTAACTCTTCGTTTAATTTTCTTATAATTTCATAAGCTTTTCCCTCTTTGACGTTCATAATCTTCATAACATCATTGTATTCATAAAACCATTTTTTCATTTCCCCTCCATTTCTGTCATATCAAAATAATTTGTTATAACGTATTCTTTGCTTATTAAATATTCAACAACTTTTTCTAAACAACTGCTGCTAAAACTATCTATCATTTCGTCTCTATAAGTGACATACATTTTTGCTATATATCTTATTTCATTTTCAATTTTGATTTTATAAATTTCAGCATGTTTTATCATTCGGATTTTTCCTTTTCTGTTATAAATATTTCTTGTTTGAATGTGCTTTTTTCGTTTCCTAGTTTCATTAAGTGTTCTTGTACATCCACCCCTAAAACTTTGCAGATATGTTTATATACATCTAAATTATCAGTTTCAATTTTTAGCACATATTTCATTTGTTTTCCCCCATTAAGTTTTTGTTTTCATAGATATTTCCAACAATACCGCATTTATATTTTTCTAAAAATAGGTCTAATGAACAAATTATTAAAGCTGTTGGGGTTTTACGATATTTTACTTTGAAACAACCATCTTCAAAGAAAACAATTATATTCTTATATTTGTTGCAAGAAATTAAATCGTTTCCATAAATTTCTTTGTCATTTTTATCTTTAAGTCCTGTGTATTGCATTAATTCAACTTCTTCAAAATCTCTAAAAAATAAATCCTCTGTTTTAGAATTACCAAAACATAATCTATTTATACCTATAAAGAGAGTTTCTACATTTACCATTTTCTTTTCTTCTTTAAGCCAAGCCCTAAATTTTATTTCTCTCATTTTAATCCTCCTGTTAAAACTGATTTATTATATACAAGAAATCATCAAGTTCTCTATATAATTTTTCTAAATCATATGCTTCCATCTCGTTGTTTTCAACTTTTCTTTCAATTGATTTTAAATCTGAAATTATAGTGTTTATTCGTCTCAAAACGTTATCTTTGCGCATATTTTTCTCCTCCTATTTCTCTCAATGCCCCCCGCATTTGTTAGAATATTTCTTCTGAATCAAAATTTTCAGTAGTGTCTTCTTCAGAATCAATAGTTTCAACTTCTTTAATATCGTTATTATCACCGTCAGGACTATCTACATATTCAACTTCTACATTTCCGTTTGATTCTACTTCTCTTATTACAGCTTGATCTACTTTTTGTGCTGTTTGCATTTCAATGCTTAATATCCCAAATTTGCTTAACAATAGTTTTAATACAGTTTTCTTTGCCATGCTATCAAAATTTGTTTGCCAACTTGAAAATCTGCTTAAAAATGTTTTGCTAAACTTTTTAGCGTGTTCTCTTACTTCTTCCTTGCTCATTACATTGTATTTCTCGAATCCATTCGTAGTTTGAAAATATGCAATGTAGTGAGTTACCTCATCGCTTATTTTACCATCAAGATTATATTTAAGTTCATCAGTAATCGGATCATAGCTTTCAAACTGTCCTTCGTAAAGTTCTGTAACATTTATTTTTTTGTATTGTCCTGTTCTAATTGCTAGTTGTATAAACCCTTTGTAGCCTAGTTGGAATTGTGCCTCGTTTCTTCCTTTGTTATTGTATGGCACAATATAAGAAAAACCTAAATTTGGATCAATTGGTAAATCTAATGTTGCAGCTATTGCTCCAGCTTTTAAAATACTTTGTGGTTCTGCCTCTTGCAACTGTTTGTTTCCATTGGTTGTATTAATTAGCGACGTTAAAAATCCAGCCGCTTTATTTCCTAATAATTCCTTAAATTTATTTTTTGTTCTTTCATCATTTATCATTGATTTTAGTGTACTTGTTCCAACTGTTCTTTTTGATTTTCTTGGGTTTGTTAAAGTTCCTGCCATTTTATTTCATCTCCTTAAAATATTTTATATTATTTTTATCTAAAAATTGTTTTAATTCTAACGCTATCTCTTTAGGAAGCCCATTTACTTTTATGCAAATGTAAGTATCTTTTTTTTGAGTATCATCTGTTTCTTTTTGCTCTTTTTCTTGAAGAGCTTTAGCAATTGCTTCTTGCTTTTCAATTTCTCTTTTTCTTTCAAGTTCAGCGATTTCTCTTTGTTTTTCTTCTTCTGCTCTTATTCTTAAATTTTCTTCAGTTTGCTTAATTTCATTCATTTTATCATTTATTGCTTTAGAAATGACTGTATAGTCTTCTTGAATTAAATATTTCATGCTTTCAAATACAATTTTGAATTTAATTTCTTTATTTGCTTTTTCGATTTCCCGTTTTATGAAATTTTCTTTTCTGATTAATTCATCGTATTGCTGTTGTATTTCAGCTTCAATATTTATTTCTTTAAAAGTTTTATTTTCCCATTTTTTGTTTTCTGCTAAATAAACTAAGTACTCGGGTCTATCTTTAAATATGAGTTCTTTTATTGATTTTATTTTTTCTCTTTTAGCGTTATCCCATTTTTTTTCTTTGTCATGTAAATATTTTCTAACTGCATCTACTCTCTTGATTAAATTAATAAGTTTTTGATTAATTTCTTTTGTATCAGCTGTTAAATAATCCATCAAATCCTTTTTAAATTTTTCAGCACTCGATTTTGTGCTTGCCACTTCTTCCCTGTATTTTTTGATGTCTTTTACATCTGTAAATATAACGCCATAAAGTTTTTCTATTTCTTCAACTTTTTGTTCAGCCTTTTCAAAATCAATCATATCTTTATCAATTTTGGCTGGAGTTATTTTTGCACTGTCAAAAACAAACTCCATTTTAGGTAATGTAACTAATGATGTTTCAATTATTTTTTCCATTTTTAACCTCCATAAGTTTTTATCATTCTTGGTTTTGTATCATTTACAACACATTTCCAAAATTCGATTTCTTTATTTAAAAGTTCTTTTATTTCTTCTTCCCAATCTACCCTATTTACAACTATCGTCTGCAATCTTTTATCCAAGTCGAATGGTGTAGAATTTTCATTTTTAAAACATTCAAATTTTATTTCAGCAACCAATACAGCGTATTCATAACCAGTTACTAAAAAGTAATGTAAAATTTGATATAAATAGCTTTCAGGAATGTTATTTTGCCATTCTTCTACATATTTATTCCATTTGTTAATTGTAGTCGTCTTTATTTCCAGTATTCCTTTTTTATCCTCATAAATAATTTCTCCATCTAAATTAGCCCGTATGAAGTCATATTTTGGATGTACATACATTTTATTGACTTCCAGAATATCCTTGTCAGGATTGTCTATTTTATACGAATAAAATATGTTTTTTTCCAAATCTTTACCCCTTTGAGCTGCTGGACTAGTAAATTTTTCATTTACTCTTCCAGTTTTATCATTCCAAACATCAATAATGTTTTTATATTTATTTTTACCCATTATTGCGCCTGCGTCACTTCCACCAATGCCTTTTTTTCTAATACTAAGCCACTCTTCTTCATTAGAGTAGCTTATTTTTTTATACATTTTCATACCAACTCCTCTATTTTTTTTATTATTTCGTCTAATTCTTCAAAGACATTTTTTTTATAAAATCTAATTCTTTTTTTAAAAAATACCTCTGTTGAATTTTCCCAGCCATTTTTATATATACTTATTTCTAGCCACTCAACATGACCAGAAAACGCTAAAAAAATCGTGTTTTTGTTTTTTTCACTTTTAATAAGTGCTAAATTCATTATTTTTATAACTCTTTCTTTCAAAATATTATCTAATTTCATTTTTATTTCCACCTTTCGCTTTTTTAATTTCTTTAGCCATTTTTGGTGCTAAAAAAAGCACTATCCAACACAACGGTGGTATAAGTACCTCTCCACCAAAAGCATTGTATCCTCGCTCTATTTGAGCATATCTATAAGCTAATATTGTTAATGCAATTGTTACTATTATTTTTATTGTATTTTTAATCATTTTTATCCTCCTATTTTTTTGAACTCCAGCATTTTATTTGAAAAGTTTTTAAAGAAAAGATTTTAACTTACCTTTTACTGATTTGATTAGACTGCTTTTGTCCATTGCTTAAAGATTTAATAGTGCTGTCTGCTTGAATAAATATATAAATACAGAAAGGAGGTGCTCTGCCGTGTGCAGTAGCAAATAACTTCGCAAACAGCGCAATCAAATCTTTAAATTTTAGCAAGAGGACGCACATAGGAATAAACTATTGTGTATCCTCTTTTAATATTTAACTGTCATTGTCCAAGATAACTAATATCTTATCCAAACTCACTAACTATCGCTAATGAGCTTGTTAAAACATCAATTACTTTTTAAATAATTTTTTTATTCTGTTCACTAACTTTTTGCTGTTTTCTTTTCTCACTTTACTGCTGTTATCATTTACTATTTTTAATGCTTCAAATTTCATTTTCTTTACCTCCTACTTTCATCTTAAAATAATTTATTCTCGTTTCCCCTGTGTCATACCAGTCGATTCCGCCATTACAGTCTTTGTAAGGTACACTGACTTCCTCTTCCTCTTCAAAGCTGTAATTCTTGAAACATTCTTTTATAACTTTCTGTTCTTCTGAATCCCATCCATTTTCTGCAAATTCTTGCAGAGTTTCTTCTAATTGTTCATCAGTAAATTCAATTGTACCTTCATCGTAATTTTTCACGAAAGTACCGTCTGCAATCTGTCTCTGTATTTCGTCAGAGACAATATCTTTTATTTCTTTTAGTTCTATCATTTTAATCATCTCCTATTATTTTATCCGTTTTAAACGGATTAGTGTTGTAAAAAAAATTAAAGAGCCTTTTTATCAATCTTACAAATATATTATATCCGATAAAATCGGAAATGTCAAGATTTTTTTGATTTTTTTAAAAAAAATAAAGTATAATATATTAAAGAGCCTTATAGAATGGAGAGAATTATGGAAACTTTAGGTATAACTTTGAAAAAATTAAGAGAAAGTAGAAATTTAACAATTACTGAACTTGCGGCTAAAGCAGGATTAGGGAGAGGGACGATAGGAGATATTGAAACAGGAAAAAATAAATCTACAATTGCTACAGTAGATACATTATCTAAAGCATTAAGTTTGAATAAAAAAGAAAGAGAACAAATATTTGCTAGTATGTTACCTAAAGATATTGGAAAAAGATTATTAGGTGATCACAGTGATGAATTTTTAGATGGACTTTTGGAACTTTTGAAATTAGTAGAAGTTGAAGAACAAAAAAATATTTTAAATCTTATAACCGAAAAAGTGGAATATTTAAGTTTAAAAAATGGGAATTACAAACAAGTTGAAGGATTAATTAAAGAAGTAAAAGAAAAAATAAATGAATTATAAAAGAAAGGGATAATATGGCAAGACGCGGAAAAAGTTTTACTACTATTTTAAAACAGGCTGCACGTGAGGCGGAAAAAAGTAGAAAACGTGCAGAAAGAGAACGAGTTCAAAAATTAAATGCAATGAGGAGGGAACAAACAAAAGCTGAAAAAGAATACCAAAAACAATTACAGAAAGAATATGTAGAGGGTAATCAAAATTATGCTAAAACAATGAAAGAAAATGCTGAAAATCAACGCAATACTTTTTTAAAAATAGCTAATCACATACATATAAAAAATAAAATTAGTTTGTTGGATCAGATTAGAGAAGATACATTCAATGAAAAACGTCCAGAAAAATCTGTTAAAATTGTATTTCCCAAACCAGAATACAAAGAAACTTTTATATCAAAAATAATTCCTTCAGTTAAGAGAAAGAAAAAAATGCAATATGAAAAAGAATTGAGAGAATGGAAAGTGAAATGTGAAGGCGCTAAAGCTGCAAATGAAGAAAATTTGAAAGCCTTTAACGAAGAATTGGAAAATTGGAAAAAGAGAAAAATTAGTTTTTACGATGAACGTGAAAAATACAACAAAAGTATTGAAGAACTAAATGATAGATATAATAAAAACGAACAAGAGGCAATTGAAGAATATTTTGAATTAGTCTTAGATGCGATAGAATTTCCATACGAAGGTTTGGAGGGAGATTATGATTTAGAGTATAACGAGTTAAGTAAAATATTAGTGTTAGATTATGTTTTACCAAATATAGATGTGATACCAGATTTAAAAAATATGACTTATGTAAAATCACGAGATGAATTTAATGAGACGTATATAACTGAAAAGCAAAAAGAAAAAGTGTATAATGAATTATTATATGGATTAGTTTTAAAAATTGTAGAAATATTATATTCAAAAGTTGAAAATGATAGCGTGAAATCAATAGTATTTAATGGTTGGATAGAAAATATAAATAAAGCAACTGGAAATGAACAAAGCTTTTGTTTATTAAGTCTACAAACTAAAAAAGAGAATTTTGATGTTATAAATTTAGAACAAGTTGATTATAAAACTTGTTTTAGAAAATTAAAAGGTATTTCAAAACCTAACTTAAATGACTTAGTTCCTGTTGCCCCAATATTGAATATAAATACAGAAGATAAAAGATTTATTGATAATGTTGAAATAGGTGATAAAATAGAGGGAATAAATATAGCAAATATTGATTGGAAAGATTTTGAACACTTAATAAGAGAATTGTTTCAAAAAGAATTTGAAAATGATGGAGTAGAAGTAAAAACTACACAAGCAAGCAGAGATGGTGGAGTTGATGCAATAATGTTTGACCCTGATCCAATTAAAGGTGGAAAATACATAATACAAGCAAAAAGATATAACAATTTAGTAGGAATATCAGCAGTTCGAGATTTATATGGAGCAGTTCATAATGAAGGGGCTACAAAAGGTATTTTAGTTACTACATCAGATTTTGGAGCGGATTCTTATGAATTTGTCAAAGATAAACCTTTGACCTTGATAAATGGAAGTAATTTATTAAGTTTATTACAAAAACATAATTACAAAAATGTAAGAATTGATTTGAAAGAAGGGAAATAAAGTATTTACTAAATTTTTTAATATAAATAAGGGGTTAATTTTGGTTCATTAAATTATTGGAAGAAGGATAAATGGTGAACCGAAAAGTTGTATTTATCTTATTAGCAACATTTTTACTATCGACTGTAAGTTTTGCACATAAAGGAAGAACGAATAGTAAAGGTTGCCACACAAATCGTAAAACAGGTGAATATCATTGTCATAAGAAAAAATAATATTTTTAGAAGAGCTTTTAAAAAGGCTCTTTTTTTGTTAAAAAGAAATGAAAAAATATTTCTTTAAAAAACAACTTGACATTTCCGATTTTATCGGATAAAATAAATTAGAGGTGAGTAGAAATGAAAGAAAAGAAAAAAATAGCAACAGATATTTATTCAAAAATAAATATTACTCTTAAAAGAGAAAAGTTATCACAGAAAGTTATAGCTAGCAAAATAAATATGACTCCACAAACTTTCTCCGATAATATGATGAGGTTAGCGAATGGTAATTTCCCTAAATTAGATTTTTTAATAGATATTCAACGTGAATTGAAAATTGATTTAGGGTTAAATTTTTAACCATTAATTACGATTAAATCGGAATTAATTAATTTTTTTTGCGTTAATAATTTTTCTTAACAATTCAATAATTTCTTTTAATTTTTCATCATTATTTTCCATAATAATTACTCCTTTCATTAAAGATGTAATTATTTTAATAATGTTTGACTTGATGATTCAAAAGAAAAAGAAGGAGGCACGAGGTGGACGAGAAAATAAATTGTTATGATTATAATGACAGAATTGACAAAGTAAGGGAACTTACAAAAGAATTTAGAGAAATTATAAAGAAAAAATTCCCAGAAATAACGGAAATAGATGTTGAATTAATAACCGAAACACTGGGAATTGAATTGAAACATTATTTTAGGAAATTTTAAATTACATACCAGGAACCCATTCTTTGGCTTCTTTAAGCATTTTATATGCTTTTTTCATAGCGGTGTTATTTTCTAGAAAATCCATACCGTCTAAAGTCAATCTGGGATTATTGATACTGATATGTATATGACCACTTATTGAAGTTATTGTTGAAATGCCTGTTATATAATTTTTTTCTTTGAGTTGTTCTAACATTAAAATTAGTCTTCTTTCAGAAATGCCTAATTTTTTTAAGTTTAGAGTTTCATCAAAATTAAAATTATTTTCTTCGTAAGCAACATCAATAGCTTTTAATATCCTAAAAATAGTTGTATCTAAGAACATTGAAAAACACCTCCTTTCTTGTGGATTTAATTTTATTTGGCGATATTATTATAACTCAAAAGGAGAGAAAATTTAAGCAACAAAAAAAGCACTCCGAAGAGTGCTAGGAAAGAAGAAATTTAAAAATACTATATCTTGTGTTAATTATAATATAAATTTGATAAAAACACAAGATATATGGAGAGGAAAGAAAATGGCAACTTTTAGAGTAAATAAAACAAGTGATTATACAGTAATATCAAATCATCATTTAAGAGAAAAAGGAATGAGCTTAAAGGCAAAAGGGCTTTTGACTTTAATGTTGAGTCTACCAGAAAATTGGGATTATTCAATTTCAGGATTAGCTTCGATATGTGCCGAAAATGAAACCGCTATAAAAACAGGGTTGAATGAGCTAAAAAAATTTGGGTATTTAAGAATATCTAAAATATTTCCAAATAAAAAACGTGGAAATAAAAAAATAGAATATGTTTATGAAATTTTTGAAAAACCTCTTAAAGAAGATAAAAGACAAAAAGAACAAAAAACAGAAGAACAAACGTTAGAAAGTCAAGTGGTAGAAAATCAAGGTGTAGAAAATCTATCCCTAGAAAGTCAAGCGGTAGAAAATCAAGGACAATTAAATACTAAAGAATTAAATACTAAAGAATTAAATACTAAAGAAGTAAGTACTAAAGAATATACATATGTGAAAAATGAATTTTCACGAGTGTGTGAAGAAATAAAAAATAACTGGATAAAAATTGCTCATGAATATAAATTGTCAGGTATACAATTAAAAATAACTGACAATCGAAAGAGAGCTATTAACAATTTGCTAAAAGAGTATTCGCTGGAAGAAATGTTACGGGCTATGGGAAAAATCCGTACATCTAATTTCTTGCAAGGAAACAATAAAACAGGGTGGCAAATATCATTCGACTGGTTTACTAACAAATCGAATTTTTTAAAAGTGCTTGAAGGAAATTATGACGATAAAGCAGGTATTAATAATTCTGAAAAAGAAAAAAAATCCAAAAATTATCAAGAAAAAGACTTTGTTGGAGTAACTGACGAAAGCATTGCGAATTTATTAGGAGGATTGACGGGAAATGAATAATCAAGAATTTAACGAAGTATTTAAACTGCTTTTAGCGGCTTATCCAAATACAAAAAATATTGAGGACTTAGCCACAATTTATTTTTTGACGATTGCAAATGAGTTGACTAAAAAAGAATTTGCAGAAGCGGTTGTTAAAATTTTGAAAACTAGAAAAAGCGGATTTATACCACAACCGGCAGAGATTTTGGAAGTTGCAAAAAAAACTGCTAACATCGAACATCAAGTGATTCTAGCTAAAAAAATGCTTAAAAGAGCTATTGAAAAGGTTGGAAGAACTGGAATGATAGCGTTTGAAGACAAAGGAGTACAAGCTGTTGTTGATTATGCTAGTTGGTTGAGACTTTGTGATATGAGTGAAACTGAGTTTGATAATTTTATGAATTGGGAATTTGAAAAAATCTACAAGGAATTTATGAAAAATCCATATAGTGTTCCTGAATATTTTCGAGGTTCTCAACCGTTAATTGGACAAACAAAGCCAAAATTATTTACATATGCGATGATTGGAATTAGAAATAACGAAAACTTTATTCCGTTGGAATATAATGCGAAAAAAGAAACAGAGAATAAATTGAGTTACAAAAGTTTAAAGGAAAAAATGTTGATAGGAGGATAAAAATGTTAGGAAATAACATAGTAGACTATATGATAAATAATTGTAAAGGAGCATACAATTTAGAAAATGCGAAATTAATTAAAAAGAATGTGGAAGACAAGAAAGTTCAGTTTGTTTTTAAAAGAAGTGATTTAAAATTAAATATTGAGTTTGCAAATGATAAAATTTCAGGAATTATATATAATAATTTCTTAACTGATTCACAAAGGGAAAATGTAACAGAATCTGAATATTGCACAAGATTGAATGAAATGCTTGAAATAACAGATATTGATGATATGAATAAACTTGATGAAATTTCAAGAAATATCATCAAAAAAATAAATTCAGAAAAGTTATTTGGAGAAAATCCAAAGGAATTGTTGCTAAATCAGGAGAATAGAGAAAAACTTGTAAAAATAAAAAGATTTTTCGGAGCAGAGCCACAACTGCTGAAACTTTATGAAGAAATTGAAGAGCTACAAACAGCATATAGAAATTACAGAAAAACATTTTACAAGGACGAACAAAATCTAATTGAAGAAATAGCCGACTGCTTTGTTGTAGCTTTACAAATAAACAAGGTGAAAATGGTAAAGAATGTTATCAAAGGCTTGATTGACAACACTAAAATATTCAAGAGTGAAATGATTGAAAAAATCATAAGAATGGTTAAGTTTAAAATCAATCGTACAGTTGAAAGAATTGAAAGTGGGCAATATGGAACATATAAAATTGAATATAAAGTCACTAGAGCTACACAGGAAGTCATCAGCGAAAAAAAAGAGGTTGAGGCAGTAAATTCTCCAGCAAAATCATTTAGCATTGCAGAAAGCAAGAAACATAGCCGTGAGGAAAAAGAAAAAACAAAAAAAGAGAACAAGGTTTTTGAATTTGTGAAAAAGAATGAGCCATATTACTATAGGTCAAAAGAGGTGCACTCTGGTACAAAAATACATCCAACTGAATGTACAGAAATAGTGAGAGAATTGATTGACGAGGGGAAAATAACAGTTATAAAAAAAGGGAGAGACGGTATATACGGAGCAACACTTACAACCGTTCAGGAAGCAGAGGTAACTGAGTAATGGCAATAAATGCAGGGAAAAAATTTGAAAACGACTTTAAGAATAGCGTTAATACAGATGAAATATTTTTACATAGATTCAAGGATGGAACAACAGGAACTGTAAATGGACAGATGATCAGATTCAAAAATAAAAACTTGTGTGATTTTTTACTTTTCAAGAACGGCTTGCTTGTCCTTGCTGAGTTAAAATCCTTTTTAGGTAAATCAATGCCATTCACAAATATAAAGAACACAATTGATGAACAGCAGACGTTTTTGTACAATTTACGGCTTGAGGCAAAGAAAAATAATGTAAAAGCATATCTGATATTAAACTTTAGGGATTTGTCAGAGACGTATGCAATAGATATTCATAATTTTGATGAATTTTACAAAATGACAAATAAAAAAAGTATCAGCATAGATGAAGCAAGACAACTGGGAAAGCAGTTATCTCAACAAAAGAAAAGAACAAGATACAGATATGAAATTAGTGATTTATTCAATTAGGAGGAATAATGGGTAAAAGATTAGCGAAAAATAGAGTTAGAAGTATTTTAGAAGAATATCCAGAAACACGGAATGCTGAAAATCCCGACACATATGTTATGTGCTTAATATTGGTTGAGGACGGGATAATAACACAGGATCAGGCGGCAAAGATATATGACGGATATTCAATTAACAACATAGTTAAAAGTCGTCAAAAAATTCAAAATTCAGACAAGGAATACGAGCCAAATGAGGAAACTAAAAAGAAAAGGTTTGTAGGATATATGAATTTTAGACATGCCTGGCGGAAAGGGAACTTGGATGTCTAAGAGAATGAGTAGGGAAAATCAAAAATTAATTTACTGGTTCATAGACTGCTACGCTTATCATCTGAAAGGTGTAGACATAAATTGGCAGACTAGCAAGCAAAATCCTGCCATTTCCGATTATTTTTTATACAAAGCAAAGGAAGACTTGAAAAAACTTTATATCAGGCACAGTGGCAAGAATATAAAGGGATATGAGCCTTTCAGAAATATGGAGAGCAAGCTAAAAGACAGAATTGGAGATATAATTGACAAGAATTATACGAAAGAGAGCAAAATTAATATAATCACAAATGATTTAATGGATTTTGTAACTGATGAGATTCAGTTGCTATTCATCAAACTAAATGATACTTTTAGCTTGGCACTTAAATTAATGAGCAATACTGAAGCTGTGGCATTTACTAATTTTCTGTTTGACTATTTTTACAGAATGATATAGCAATGTGGGAAGAAATGCAAATGTTATATAAACAGCAGAATGAAGAAAAATATATTTATACGAAATTAAAATATAAACGTTGTGCGGTATGCAATGGAACTCCAGTTGACTTTGAACATTGGCAGTCGGCTGGAAGTTTGGGAGGTTATGCGAATGATAGAGGACAGGGAAGATATATTTCACTTTGTAGACAACACCATACCGAAAAGCACGATATTGGAGTGGAAGCATTTGAAAGAAAGTATGATGTGAGGGGTATTTGTTTGGGTGATGAACAGATAAAAGAATTGAAGAAAATTTATAAAAATCATTTTAAGGCGTTTAAAGGAGAGATATGAAAAATAAAGATAGAATGCAGTTTAATTTAAAAAACTGGAGAAAATTAAATTGGAGCTTATGGAACAAGGAAGATGAAAATAAAGCAAGTTTTGAAAAAATATTGAATAAAGACAAGTATAAAAAGAAATAGGAGAAATCAAAATGGGGAAAATGTTATTAGGAATTGCAATATTAGGATTGTTAGGAAGTTGTAATAATAAAAAATTGATTTCAGATTGTGAAAATTATAAAGTTGCAGATAAATACGAAAGAAAAGAAATTTTTATAACAAATCAATATGCTGGGAAAATAAATAGTAGTCCCTTGTACATCCCAGTACCACAAACATCTGTATATTATTATATAACTTTTGAAAATAGCAACACTTATTCAATCGGACAATCCAAATATAGATTAGTGAATGTTGGAGAAAAAATTAAAGAATGTAAATTTTAGAAAAAATTGGACAATGACAGTTGAATATTTTTGATTTTAGGGTATAACTTATATTATTATATTATACTTAGGAGGAGTTATGGAAAAAAGATATGTTTATATTTTTGTTAAAAAATTTGGATCAAATGGAAAACAAGAACTAGAAAAATTTATATTAGATACAGGAGTTTTATATCAAGAATTTGCTAAAAATAAAAATAGATATGCTTTAAATTCAGAACAATTAATAAAGGCTATAAAAAAAGATTGGATAAACGATTTTGATATATTGAATGAAAAGGAATATATAGGTGAATTTGTTGCAAGTGGAGAATCTGTTATAAATTCAAGGATGAGTTTAGAAGAAAGAAAAGAAATAATAAAAGAGGAATTTGAAAAAATGGATAAAAATATGGAATTATATGTATCAGATCCATTTATTTTTGGAAATTACAGTACTATGGAAGAAAGTTTGGAATATTTAAAGGTTATTTTTGAAACATTGAAGCCTTCAAAAATAAATATATATTATAAAACTAATATAGAAACAAATAAAAGATTTATATTGAATAAAATAAAAGAATTTTGTGGATATGGAGATGATACAAACAATATAATATGTAAAAATAACAATGAAATACATGATAGGTTTTACATAACTAATAATACAGGAAAGTGTTTAGGGACATCAATATCAGGAATACATAACAAATTATTTTTAATAAGCAATATTGAGCGTCAAGATATTCAAGATATAAAAGAATTTCTTGATACAATTGAATAAATCGTAAAAAAGATCAAATAAAATTGATCTTTTTTATTGCAAAAATAGAAAGGAAGTAAAATGAACGAAAAGGATATAGACAGAATAGCAGATAAAATAATAGAAAGAATGAAAAATGAAAAAGAAATAAAAACCGAAAAACAACTAACACCATTTCAAAAGACAGAGAAGTTATTATCTGAATTATCTTTGCTGAAAGGTGCTATTGATTCTAAAAATATGCTTATAGAGGATTTGAAGAAAGAGGGAATATCAATTCAGAAAAGAGAAACTGGAGTTAATGTGCAGTCTAGTAAAGTATATCTATCAGAATTAGAAAAGGTTGAAAATAGAATTGAAAAATTACAGGAAGAAATTACAAGGATAGAAAACGTTGTTAATATGGTTGAAAGGGCTTTGGATACGATTAGGAACGATAAATATTATAATATAATTGAGATGAAATACTTTGAAGATTTGACTTTTGAAAATATAGCTGAAAAATTAAACATAAGTGTAAGAACAGCAAAAAGACATAAAAACTTTATGATTAGGCAACTGCAGATAATTATTTTTTCAGATGATGTGTTAAAAAGTATATTAAATTAAAAATTGGCACTTTTTTGGCATTGTATATAATTTTTAATATGTTATAATATGTCAAGATGAAAGAGTATGAGTTGAGTACTTATTATTGGATCCTTGATTTATATAAGGACAAGACAGTTTAAAAGCTGTCTTTTTTTTGTTACAAAAAGGAGGAGGTAGCATTGAAATTAAATGCAAGGCAGAAGTCTTTTTGTGAGTTTTATGTAGCTAGTGGAAATGCTACTGAATCCGCAATAAAGGCTGGGTATAAAGAAAAGTATGCAGGTGTAAATGCTGATAAATTACTAAAAAATACTAATGTTTCTAAATATATAAAAAAGATAATGGAAGAACATGCAAATAATAGAATAGCTAAAGCTGAAGAGATACTGGAGTTCTTAACTGCAACTTTAAGAGGAGAAGTAACTGAAGAAGTAGTAGTGGGAGGATTTGGAAAATCAGCGACAGAAAAAATAATTAAAAATGTAGATTTAAAAGACAGGTTAAAAGCAGCGGAACTACTTGGTAAACGATATAGACTGTTTACTGATAAAGTTGAAGTTGAAGGAGTTGTGCCTGTTATGATTGTAGGTGAGAGCGAACTTGAAGAGTAAAAAGATAAGACTTCCTGATTTAGTCGGAAAAGGATACAGAGATTTTTGGAACTTTAAAGGAAGATACAGAGTCTGTAAAGGGAGTCGTGGGAGTAAAAAAAGCAAGACAACTGCATTATTTTTTATTTATTCAATGATGAAATATCCTGGGGCAAACTTGCTTGTGGTAAGAAAAGTTTATCGGACGTTAAAGGATAGCTGCTTTACAGACTTGAAATGGGCTATAAACAGGCTTAAAGTAAACGATTACTGGAGTATCAAAGAAAGTCCGTTGGAGATAACTTATATTCCTACTGGGCAGAAAATATTATTTAGAGGGTTAAACTGAAAACAGCTCTCTTAAAACTCATCTAATTCATGGGAAACCGAAACGTAAAGACGTCGGCAATCATGAGCGAAGATAAATTGACAAAAATTATAAAAAGGTGTATAATGACCCTAGAAATAAATAGGAGGGAAATTATATGTATATTGTTTATTTGTTCAAAGAAAAAGAAACTAATGAAGTAATTTATGTTGGAAGTACATCAAGACCTATTGTAAGGTTAAAAGAGCATAAACAACAATTATTGGGAATGAAACCTCAAAATGCCATTCACAGATATATGACAGAAAAAAAATTAAAATTATATGATGATGTGGAAGTTGTTTTTACGAAAGAGTGCAGAAATAAAGAAGAGCTGTTAAGATGGGAAGAAAAATATTACTATAAATATTTAAAAACGTTAAAAAACGACAGACCTGCGGAAAACAGAAGTGGTGTGTATAACCCAAGACGCAGAAAAGTTAAATGTTTAAATGACGGTAATATTTTTAAAACGGTAACTGAGTGTGCGGCTTTTTATAAAAAAGGAAGAACAACAATAAGCAATGTGTTAATTAAAGAAAAACCATATACCTTAATAAATAATGAAAAATATTATTTTGAATATGTTAATTTATAACGTGCAACGACTATCGAAAGCAGAGAAAGACCTGCCAATTTAGCAGGTCTTTTTTTAGTTAGTAGAGTAGGGCTTAAGCAAGCTCGAAACGGTGAGAACAAATAAAAGAATTTGTTAAGATATAGTCTGAACTTTATGGAAACATAAAGAGTATATATGGAAGCGATATATACGTAACAAAATGTGGACGATCCGCTTAAAGTTACTTCAATAACAGTTGAAACTGGAAATCTATGCTGGGCGTGGATTGAGGAAGCCTATGAGATAAACAAGGAGCAGGATTTTAATATGCTTGACGAAAGTATAAGAGGTACTGTTGAAGAGCCTTTATATAAGCAGATTACACTCACGTTTAACCCTTGGAACGAACTGCACTGGCTCAAAAAAAGATTTTTTGATGTTGAAGACGAAAATATAATGGCAAAGACAACCAACTACATGTGTAATGAATGGCTTGACGACAGTGACAAGAAACTGTTTGAGGATATGAAGAAAAACAACCCTAGACGTTATCAAGTGGCAGGGCTTGGCAACTGGGGGATTGTTGAAGGGCTTGTTTATGAAAATTGGAGAGAGTTGGAATTTGATTGGAGAGAAATTTTAAATAAAAGACAAAAAGCAAAAGCAGTATTTGGGTTAGATTTTGGATATACGAATGACCCTGCTGCTTTTTTTTGCGGGATAATGGACCAGGAACAAAAAGAAATTTATGTTTTTGATGAAATATATCAAAAACGGATGCAAAATACAGTTATTTACAGAAGCATAGAAAAACTCGGGTTCAGGAAGGAAATAATAACTGCCGACAGTGAGGAACCAAAGAGTATAGAACATTTAAGAAGCTTGGGATTGACTAGGATAAAAGCATCTAAAAAAGGGAAAGATAGTATAAATGCTGGAATACAGTTTATTCAGGATTTTAAAATTTTTATTCATCCAAGGTGTGTAAATTTTTTAACAGAGATATCTAATTATGCTTGGGATAAAGATAAATTTGGAAAAGCAGTAAATAAACCGATAGATGACTTTAATCATTTAATGGATGCCATGAGATATGCACTTGAGGATTATATGAGAAATAATCGGATGAAGACAATTAATAAAAATATATTGGGGGTGAGATAATGGAAATAAAAATTTTGGAAAAAGCGTTATGGGACTTTTTAGTGAATGATTTAGCACGGCTACAAAAACTGGAAGACTATTATGTTGGTAGACATAAAATATTGGAAAAACCTAATAGGTTGAAGGAGAAACCAGATAGTAAACTTATCCATAATTTTCCAGGCTATATAACTACGATAGCAACAGCTTATTTTATTGGGAAAAATATCAATTATAAGTTGTTGGAAGATAATTTGACTAATGAGTACGAGATGGTTGGAAAATATTTAGCAACGGAGGAAGAACAGCAGTGTAATTATGAGCATGCTGAAAACTGTTCGATTTTTGGGCGGTCGTATGAGTTATGGTATAAAAATATAGATAATACGATAAATTTTAAAACATTGGATCCTCGAGATGTTTTTGTTATTAGAGATAATACGATAGACAAAAATATTAAATATGCGATTCGGTGGAATAAAGAAAAAAATGAAAACAATGAGTATGATTATATTTTGGAGATTTATGATGATAAAACTGTAACTGTCAATACATTTACTTCTGTTATGGATTACAAAGGGATTATACTAACTCCACAGGGGCAAGGCGAAACTAGATTGCACGGATTTAATAAAGTACCAATTATTGAATTTATAAACAATAAAAGGAAACTTGGGGATTTTGAAAAAGTAATAACACTGATTGATGGATATAATGAAGCGGTATCAACTTCATTAGACGATATGAAGGATTTTACAGACGCAATCCTAGTATTGACAAATATGCAAGGAACTGATGAAGAAGATATAGAGAGTTTGAAGAAAAACAAAGTGATGTTATTAGGAGAAAATGGAGAAGCTAACTGGCTAGTAAAAAATATAAACGATACATATTCTCAAAATAATAAAAATAGACTGAACCAGGATATTCATAAATTTTCTTTTATTCCTGATATGCAAGATGAAAATTTTGCTGGAAATAGTTCGGGCGTGGCATTAGGGTATAAATTGTTAGCACTTGAACAACTAACTGCACAAAAAGAAATGTACTTTAAAAAAGCATTAAATGAAAGGCTAGAGTTAATTTTTGATTATTTTGGATTATCATTGAAACCGCTAGATGTTCAAAAAATATTTACAAGAAATACTCCTGAAAATTTGGTTGAACTTTCAACTGTAATAACAAATTTACAAAATGTTGTATCACAAGAAAGTTTAATATCATTATTGCCTTTTATTGAAGATACTGAAGCGGAATTGAAAAAGATTGAAAAAGAAAATCAAATTGAACAACCGTTGGAATATAAAGGATTAAAAAATGAACAGGAAAAAATAGATGAAAAACAAGAATAAAGAATATTGGGAAAAAAGGCAACTTGCACGAGAAGAGTTATCATTTAACAAAGGTACAGAAGCATACAAAGAATATGTAAAAATACTTAGTGAGAGTAAAAAAGGAATAGAGAATAAAATAGCCCAATTATACGCTAAATATCAGCAAGAAGTAACGAAACTAGGTATCGACAAGATTCAAGCGAATAAATTACTCCGTGGTACTGAGTATAAAGAATGGCGACACGATATAGGAAAATATGTAGCGGAAATTGAGAAGTTGAAAAAAAGTAATCCTGTTGAGTTCAGGAAAATGTCAGTTGAACTTGAAACCTTGGCATATAGAAGCCGTATCAGTCGACTGGACAGTTTAAAAGCAGGTGTTGACTATGAACTTATACAGGCAGGGGAGAAAATAAAAGGTAAAGTGACAGATACATTGGCTGATGTTTACGAAGATACTTATACATCATTTGTTGAGGATTTGAATTTTAAAAAAGGTGTAATTAGTAGTAGTACAATAAAAATGGCACTGGAGCAAGAATGGAGTGGGGCTAATTATTCAAGTAGAATATGGAGTAACATTGATAATTTAGCGAAAGCGATAAAGAATGAAGTGATTGTTGGGCTGAATAAAGGTATTAACTATAGAACTATGTCGCAAAATATAGCTAAGAAGTTTGATACAAGTTATAAAAATGCTGAAAGGCTAGTAAGAACTGAAACTGCCCATATACAAAACCAAGCAACGCTTATGGGGTATAAAGATTCTGGAGTTGTTAAGTATGAGTTTTTAGCGGTATTGGATAGTCGAACAAGTCATACTTGTGCTAGTCTTAATGGTGAGGTGTTCAAGACGGAAAATGCAATGGAAGGAGAAAATTATCCGCCAATGCACCCTCGTTGTAGAAGTACAACTGTTCCTTATGAGTATTCAGATGTTTTTTCTGATGAACCTGAAAAAGAAGATTTTGAAAATAATGAAAATGAGGGTATAATCAATAATAATGGTACTGTTTTTGTTGAAGGTGGTAGATACAGAAATATAGGGAATATTAATGCAACGGAGTATAAAGATGAACCGCTGGAATTGTTGCGAAGATATGAACAAAAAATCGTTAAGAAGAGCAAAGAAAATGCGTTAGTAATAGCTAAAAATGGAGATATTTATATTTTGAAAGGAGATGAAAATTCAATACCAAGTCATAAGATGACTAAAATTAATTTTGAAGACGCTTTGTATACTCACAACCATCCTAAAAATAGTAATCACGAGTGGGGATTTAGCAATGATGATTTTAGTTCGTTCACTAATTTGAAATTGAAATATTTAGCTGCAATTGATGAAAAGTATATTCATGAGTTATCAAAAGACATGTTTGAAATGAAAGATATGATGGCGGAGATAATAGCAAAGCAAGGTGACTTACTAGATAAAATGACATTTAAAATCTGGAGAGAACTAAAGCAGTATGAAACAGCAAAAAAAAAGGGATTAAGGTATAGAAGAAATGAAATTAACGGTAGATAGTGAATTATATAAAAACTTTAAAAAATTAAAAGAAGCAGAAGAAAGAGTTAGTACTGCTAAGAATAGCGAGGAGAAAAATTACTTGTATAAGGAATATCTGAGAATGGATAGAGAATTTTTTGAAGAATTGAAATGCTCTGAGGTTGCAAAAGAGATAGGTTTGATTGTTGTACGAGAATTGTATGAATTGTATTTTAGTGATAAAAAATCAAAAGAGTAGTTTAACGACTGCTCTTTTTATTTGTCGTACTGAGGGACATTAAACATCTAGGTAGAAAATAATAGTCGACAGACTTTAAATGGGAGGGACAGTTATGTCAGAAATCACATTTACACAGGAACAAGTAGATGAAATGATTAAAGAAAGAATTGCAAGAGAGAGAAAAAAGTTTGAAAGTGAGAAAAAAGAATTGGAGAGAAAGCACGGTGAAACGATTGAAGATTATGAAACAAGAATCAATAATGCCAATCTTACTGCAGAAGAGAAGTATAATAAGAGCCTTGCTGAACTTCAAAAACAACTTGATACTTCAAATACGGAACTTGCAACATTGAAAACTAATGAGATGAAAAAGGCTATATTAGGGAAATATAAAATTCCAGATAGTTTTTTAGGCAGCATTACTGGAAATACTCAAGAAGAGATTGAAGATAGTGTGAAATCTTTTTCTGAAAATTTATCTAGCTATCTTAAAACACAAAGCGGAGGAACACCAAACTCTTTAAACGGTGGAAGTGAAGGAGAAAAAGATAAAAAAGATATAGGACTTGAAGCATTCGATAAGGTTTTTAGTTCTTTTTAATTTAAAGGAGATGATAGAATATGGCAATGATTTATACTGAATTATTTGCAGACAGAATTGATGAAAGATTTACAAGTGAAGCAGTATCACAGAAAATAGTAAATAATGATTACAGCTTTGTAGGTGCTAAAACTGTAAAAGTTACTTCGATTAATACGGTTGATAATAGGGACTATAACAGAAATACAGGTTATGGAAATGCGGACATTTTACAAAATTCAATCCAAGAAATGACATTAACAAAAGATAGATCTTTTAAAATGCTTTTGGATAAAATGGACGAAGACGAGACAAAAATTAAAGCTGGAGAAGTATTGGCAAGACAATTGAGAGAAAGAGTAATTCCTGAGATTGAGAAATACAGATTTGAAACAATTCTTAAAACCTGTGATACAAAATCACAGACAGTAACAGGACTTGCGGCTAATAACGCTTACAATAAATTTTTAGAAGCACAGGAGAAATTAAATGATGCGGATGTACCTCAAAATAGGATTGCTTATGTTACACCTGAGTTTTTAACAAAATTGAAAAAAGATGACAATTTCATCAAAGCCTCGGATATTGGGCAAAATATAAAAATAAATGGATTAGTAGGAATGGTTGACGGAGCACCGATAGTAAGAGTTACTAAAAAATGGATGGAAATTAAAACAGGAGTAGGTGGAGCTACAACTAAAAATTACGGTTGTTTAATAGGGCACAATTCGGCAACGGTTGGTCCTGTGAAATTAGCTGAATATAGAGTAGTTACAGATTCAGAAAATTATTCAGGAACTTTATTTTTAGGTAGATTTTATTATGACTGTTTTATACTTGATAACAAAGTAAAGGGTCTAGTTGCAATTGAAGCTTAATTTTAAGGATTAAAAAAACAAATAAAACTTTTAAAAATATTATAAATAAAGTATAATATCAATAATTAATTATATCTAGGAGGAATATTTGGTATGAAAAAAATATTTTTATTTATTGCAATTTTATTTGTTTTTTCCTGCGGAGAAAAAAATTCATCTTTAAACTCATCAGAGAATGAGTCTTCAAACTCGACAACAGTTTCAGGAAATACTGAAAATTCATCAATTACAAAAGTAAAAAATGAAAAGTATAGAATTGAAAATATAATAAAAAAAGGGGCGAATTATTATCTTGCTGATATGAAAAAAGTAACAGAGGGTCTGGATAATATATTTTTAGGTGGAGATATTGTCGATATTGATGACTTTTTTGTTCATATAAATAATATGGAAAAAGGATTAAAAAAAGCCTCTGATTATTTTTTAGCAACAGAATGTGAAAAAACAGGAAATACTAATTTTGATTCTAAATGTACTGATCTGTTGAGATTGGCTAACGAAGATTTACAATTAAAACAACAATGGCTAGAACAGGTTAAGGTTATTATGACAAGAAATGGAATTTCGAATAAAGATGCAGACAATTTTGCTAAAAAAACTGATAGTTTTCGTAAAAAAGAAGATGAATTTTTGGAAGAGTTTAAAGAGTTTAAAAAAGAATTTTAATGGGAATTGTAGATAGATCACAGTTATTAATTTAGCTGTGATTTTTTATTTTTAAGAGGTAGTAGAAATGGTTGAATTAATTAATGAAATTTATGAAAAAATAAAAATTATTTCTGATGTAACACCAAATGAAGCAAAGACTAAATTTGCTATTGAGAGCATTGTTCAAGATAGTATTAACTATATGAACCGAGAAGACTTCCCAAGAGAATTGATAACTCCTATAACAAAATATATTTTTAAATATAATTTTGATAAAAATAGAAATATAAAATCTATGAAAAGTGGAGATAGGCAAGTTGAATTTGTAACTGAGTTAAACGATGATGTAGAATTTAGAAAAAGTTTGAATCGTTTTAGAAAACTTGGAGTTATAAAATAAAGGTGGTATGTGATGTTTGAAGATTTTTTTGATACCGATGTGATAGAAGAAGTTAAAAGAAATACAAAAACAAAAACTGAATATGGGCTAACGGATCAAGATTGGAAAGTTGTTTACACTAATATTAAGTGCCAGTTGAGTGCTGGAATTTTAAGAGCTACTGAGACTGGAGTTATAAATAGTTCTAAAAATTCATATAAGATATTTGTTAGTAATGATGTAGAAATAAAGCAGAATGATATTTTGGTTGTAAGTAAAGGCGGAATAAAATATAAATTTAAAGCTAATAAACCTATAAAGTACACTGATTTTTTGGAACATCAGGAGATATCGGTAGAGGAAGTGGAAAAAAATGAAACTTAGTGGTGACTGGGAAAAACTGGCAAAAAAATTAGAGAAGTTAGCTACTGATACTCCACAAAAAGTAGGAATGACACTCAAACAAGTTGCTGAACAAACAATAAAAGAAGTAAAAGAAGAAACACCAGCAGATACTGGTCAATTAAGAATGGGTTGGCATAGGGAAAATGGTGGAAGTTTCAAACAGATGGTTTATAACAATGTGGAGTATGTAAACCATGTTGAATATGGACATAGAGCGGTGTATTTTGGTAAAGATACGGGTGAAGTAGTACCTGGTGTGTTTATGTTAAAGAAAACAATAGAAAAATTAGAACCTATATTTAAAGATGAAATAGGGTCAACAATAAAAGCGGAGTTTGAATAATAATGGAATTTATGGATTTTATAAAAGCCCTGAGCAAAAAAATATACGATTTTACAGATAAAGAAGTTGGAATTGATAATATAAATGTTTTGACTAAACCATGCTATTATATTCAGGTGATTGACTACAAAAATGAGTTTTTTGCAAATTATAAAAAACGGATATTTATTAGCGTAGATATTATGTATATTCCTGAAAATGATGAAAATAATACAATGGAAGTTTATAAAGCGCTTGATGAATTGGATAATATGTTTGAAATTAAAGGTAATAAGATTTTAAAAGTTAAAGATAGATGTCTAACTTTAAAAAATGAGCATACAAAAATGATAGATGGTTTAGGTCATTATATTTTCGATTTAGATTTATTTGATGTGTATGGGACTGATTTAAGAACTTTTGACAATAGTATTGAAACAATAAAAGAGGTGTTGAATAATCCTGACACTGAAGAGATGGAATATGAAATATTAAAAAAATTACAATTATTTGATGAAAAAGGGGAAAAAGTACCGTTATTTGATGAAAATGATAATTTAATTAGTGAAGAAGTGTTTAAAAAATTATCGTTATTTGATAAAAACGGAGTTCCGTTTAATTACAAGATAATGAGAAATTTAAAAATGAAATTAAAGAAATAGGAGAGTGATAAAATGGCAATAGTCGGACAAATTAATGCGAGTCCAAGCATTAGTATTGCATTTAAAACATTAGCAACGACAGCTATTCAAAGAAGTGAAAGAGGTACTGTTTGTTTGATTTTACAAGATACAAAAGCTACTGAAAAATGGTACACTTTTAAAACCATAGCCGATGTTGAAACTGAAAAATGGGATAAAGATAATATTAAATATATTAATTTAGCTATGCATTATGGAGCATTTAAAATATTAATCAGAGTTATACAAAGTGGAGAAGATACAAGCAAAGTATTAAAGGATTTAGAAATGCGAAAGTTCAACTGGTTAGCTTATCCAAAAGCTTTAGAAACAGAAGACCAAACAGTTGTAAATTGGGTAAAACAACAATTTGGGAATACTGGTCCAATTGGTAAAACTATAAAATATGTATCAAGCTATGCGAATAAAACAGATCATGTAGCTATTGTAGAACTTGCAAATGGTGGAACATATAAGTCTATTTATGGAGATTTTACAGCACAGGAATACACAGCGGCTATTGCAGGGCTTATTGCAGGTATGCCATTAAATCGTAGTGCTGATAATCACATTATGAATGATTTGAAAGAAGTTGAAGATTATGAACCTAAAATTGGTAAATTCAGTTTATATATGGATGAAGATACAGTTAGGGTAAATTATGGTGTTAATTCTAAAACTACATTTGACAGTACTTGGAAAAAAGAGACAAGAAAAATTAAAGTCGTTGAGGGTATGTGTTTTATTGTGGATGATATAAGGGACACATTTAAAAAATATTGGCTTGGAAAATATATCAATGATTATGACAATAAAATGAATTTCTGCTCAAACGTAACAAAAGTATATTTTAAAGAAATGTCGCCAAATGTATTGAATGGAGATTATGACAATAAAGTAGAAATTGATATTGAAGCACAGAAAAGAACGGTTATAGCAGATGGATTAGATTCAGATACTATGACAGATTTAGAGATTCTACAATATCCTACAGGTGATGATGTATATTTAACAGGTGATGTAAGATTTGCAGATACTATGGCTTCACTTAGCTTAACAATGACAATGTAATGAAAAGGAGTTGATAAAATGTCGGAAAATATAAGAGGAAATAGAACAATAACAGGAGCTTATGGGGAGTTATGGCTTGATAATGAAAAAGTAGCGGAGTTAAAATCTGTAGAAGCTAAAATTACAGCTGAAAGAAAAGATGTACAGCTGGGGATTTCTGTTGACAGTAAAATAACTGGATTGAAAGGTGAAGGAACTATCAAAGTTTTTAAAGTTTATACTCGTGGAAAAAAAATACTTGAAAATTGGGTAAAAGGAAAAGATGTGAGAAGCAGAATAGTCACATCTATAAAAGATCCTGATAGTTTACGTGGACAAGAAGAACGGGTGTCGATTGATAATGTTTGGTTAAATTCGATTGAACTTGCAAAATTTGAAAGAGGAGAAATTGTGGAAGAAGAAATTCCTTTTGGATTTACTCCTAGCGATGTTAGATATGAAAATGCGATAAGATAAGAAAAGGTAGGTACGAAATGAAAAATATAACAGTGGAAATGTTGTTGGAAAACAACAAAAAAATAGAAAACAAAAATATTATAAAAGTTAAAATTGAAGAATTGGGTGGTGCCGTTTTAGAACTGGAAGTGCTGAGTAGAATGGAAATACTGGATATTTTATCCAGTAACACCCAAGACAAAGATAGTGAATTGATTTATACTGCAGGAAAAATATTTAAAGATGAAAAATTGATTACTAAATTAGGTTGTCAAATGAATCCGATTGAAGTTGTGTCAAAAGTGCTAAGTCAATCTACTATAGTAAATATTTCGGAATTACTTATGAAAAAGGCTGGGTGGAATGAAAAATTTACTGTTGAAGAGGTGGTTGATGAGATAAAAAACTAATCAAGGGCGACTGGAAAGCAAAAACGGTCGCTCACTATTTAAATTGTGGACATAGTTTGCAAAGTCTAAGGGAATTAAGTAATTCGGAGTTGTTATTTATGTTTTTTATGATTGGAGGTGGATTAGAAAATGAGCGAATATAAATTGAGCGCTTTACTTGAATTGAAAGATAAGTTTACTGATGTAGCAAAAAAGGCTGGAAGCTCATTAGGAACATTAAAAGATAAAGTTGGTGGTGTAACTGGAAAAATAAAAAAATCTTTTAGTGGAGTTCAGGGAGCATTGGCAACTGTTGGAGTTGGTATTGGAGCAGGTGCAGCAGTTAGTGTATTAAAATCTTCTGTTGAAGCTTATGCGAATTTAGAAGACCAAGTTAGAAGAAATAAGGCTATAATGGGGGCTACAGTACAACAAGAAAAGCAACTTATGCAACAAACAAGAGATTTGGGTAGATCAACTAAATTTACAGCTCAAGAAGTGGCTGAAGCACAAATGTATCAAGCTATGGCTGGTATGAAAACAAATGAAGTATTGGAAATGACACCTAAACTTTTAAAAATGTCAATTGCGGCTGGAAGTGATTTTGCTCAAACTTCTGATATAGTCACAGATAACCTGACAGCTTTTGGTATGTCGTTAAAACATTCTGATAGACTTATGGATGTAATGGTTGCAACAAGTAATAATGCAAATACCAATGTACAAATGTTAGGAGAGGCTTATAAATATGTTGCAGCAACTTCAAGAAATTTTGAGAGCTTTGAAGATGTAAATATCTTATTAGGAGTACTTGCGGATAATGGAATTAAGTCTGGTCAAGCTGGGCGTAATTTAGCAGGAATTTACAGAAGGTTGGCTAATCCATCGAAAGAAGTGGGAAATGCTTTAAAAGACTTAAATATTCAACTTTATGACCAGCAAGGACATTTTAGAGGATTAAAAGCATTATCTGATGATTTAAAAGTTGCTACTGCAGGTCTTACTGAGGAAGAAAGAAATAGATATTTGACAATGATTGCTGGTGGAGAAGGTATGAAAATACTGGCTTCTATTATGGGAACAACAGAAGAAAACTATAACAAAGTCGCCAATGCTGTAAGAAATTCTAGTGGGGCAACGGATAAATTTGCTAATGATATGAGTAATACAACAGCTAACAAAATAGCACAATTTAAATCAGCGATAGATGATTTGAAAATATCGTTAGGAGAAGCATTCGCCCCAATAGCGACTAGGTGGATGGAAGACTTTATGACTAAAGTTGACGAATGGCAAAAAAGTGGGGCATTAAATCCTGATAAGTTAAAAGGTCAAGCAGAAGGTTTGGTAAAAACTGCAGAACTTGGGATGAGAGGATTTATTGCAGCTAAAGGTGCGTCTTTGGGTGCCTCACTTGGTTCAGCAATTGCACCTGGAGTAGGAACGGCGGTAGGTGCTGCAATTGGGGGAGCTATTGGATATTTTTCACCAGACATAGTAAAAAAACTTATAGAACCTAAAGACCCAAAAAAAGAAAAAGAAAAACAAGGAGCTATAGCTAGAGCTTTTACTCCTGGAGCAAGTCAATCTGGTTATAATTCTGGCGATGGAAAGTTCCATTATATGGGGTATTCTGGTGTTAAAGTGCCTTCAATGGCAGAAGCGCAAAAAGAAGAATCAGCAAGAATTGCAAGGCAAAAAGAATATGATAGACGTTCCGCAGAAGCTTTGCAGAAAGTCTTGTTTGATATGAAATCCTTTGCAACAAATTTTGCACCAAAATATGGAATGCAACAACAAAATCAACCTGTTATTCAACAGGATAAAACATCACAACTGGCTGGTTTAATTTCGCAACTTGTAGCAAAACAACAAAATACGAATCCAATGCAGCCATTCGACACAAGTGCTATAACAAATGCTATTAGTACTGGATTAAGTCCTTTGAATAGTTTGCCCAGTCAGTTGAATTCTAGTTTAGCTACAATGCAACCACCAGTTCCACAACCAGTATCAATAGAACAGGTTATAAATCATAGTGCTAATGCACAGATAGCAGCACAATTGTCAAATATAACAATAAATGATACAGCAAAAATTGAGAGCATAGCTAGACAGATAGCACAGAATGTTAGTCAAAATACATATAACACTATGATGTCAAATTTACAAGCTCAAATTCAAGCATCACAATAATTACGAAAGGAGTTTCAATATGAGATCAATATTTATGTTATTACACGATACAGAACCGTTTATTTTTGTGATTCCACCATCGGATTTCAAAATTACGAGCAGTCAAAACAGTGAAGTTGTAAAGATATTAGATGTTGGAGAAGTAGCATTAATAGGAGAAAAAAACATAAAAAAAGTCAATTTTTCTACATTTTTACCATCCAAAAAATCTAAATTTTTTAATTATTTGCTCAATTCTCATTCTCCGATGGCTGGAATAAAAAAACTGGAAAAATATAAAGATGATAAAGAAATTTTAACTTTGACAAGTGCTAATTATAATATTTATTTAAAGTGCTATATTGAACAACTAGAATATGAAATAGTTGAAAAAACTGGAGATATTGATATAACAATTGATTTGATAGAAGCTGGGGAACAGACAACAATGATTGACGATGTTAATGCACTTTACGAGAGGTATACTGGAAAAACTTCACCGATAAAAGAGTATCAATTAGTAGAGAGATTTGAGGATTTGAAGAGTGAAATAAAAGGTAAAGTACAAGGTAAAATTAAAAGTTTGATAAAATCTTAGAAAAGGAAATTAAAAAAAATGCTAAAGATTGTTATAAACGATGAAGAACATATAAAAAAATTTGAAAGAATTGTTTGGAAGGGTGGAATACACGGAACTTCACGAACATTGGAAGTAGCATATTTAGATGATACTCAAATTACTAAATTAGGAGACAAAGTTGAATTTTATGTCGATGATGACAAATTATTTATTGGTAAAGTTTTTTCTGTGGAAGTTGTCGGAGAAAGTAAAGTTAAAACTTTTAGATGTTTTGATAACTCCATATATCTTAATAAAAACTTTTTTGTGAAAAATTTTAATAAGAAAAAGCCATCGCAAATATTAAAAGAAATTTGTGGAGAGTTAAAGTTGGAAGTTGGGAACATACCTGAAGACAAAGTGGATTGCACTTATCCAGCAGTTAATAAGAGCGGGTATCAAATAATTTTGAATGCTTATACGATTCAGCATAGAAAAGATAAAAAAATATATTCTATTGTTAGTAACGATGGAAAAATAGAAGTTGTGGAACAAGGGAGTTTGGCAGATGTCATGCTAAACTCTGGGCAAGATATAAAAAGTTCTAAGTATGGTGAAGATCTTGAGCAAATGGTGAATCAAATTGTTATCTATAAAACTGAAAAAGAAAAACAACAAATAGTAGATAAAGTAGAAAATAAAGAAGACAAGGAAAAATACGGATTATTTCAAAAAGTAATGCAGTATGACAAGGATAGGGATAATATCAGCAATGCTAAAGAGATGTTGAAAAGTGTTGAAAAAACAGGAAATATCACTTGTCTTGGTAATGTTTTGATACAAAGCGGTTATTCAATAGGAATACACGAGCCACATACAAACCTTGTTGGCAGTTTTTTAGTAAAAAATGATACGCATACTTGGGAAAATGATATGTATTATTGTGATATAGAATTAACTTTTGAAAATGTGATGGATAAATCCGAATTTGAAGAAAAACCAAAATCGAAAAAATCACAAAGTAAAAAGAGTAAGAAAAACAAGAAAGGTGAGAAAAGTAAGACAAATGAGAAAAATAAGAAAAAGGTAGGTGCTAAATAATGAGCATGTTTGAAATACTTAACGATATGATTGATAACGGAGTGCAACAGCAATCCAACAATTTTATAAGAGCTAGTGTAACTAGTCCACCGCCTGAATTAAAAATAAAATTTGATAATGTGGAAATACCTTCAGAGCAGATTTACTGCTCTAATTTCTTATTACCGCATTATCACAGAACTTATAAAATAGACGGTGTTATTGATGAAATAACTATTAATGCTACAACTCAAACAGCGATAGGAAATGGACCCGCTTCACACACCCATGACCATTCGACAATTAAAGGTTCTGGAACTTATAAAAGTAGTAAAGATATATGGTTTGAAGACACTTTAAAAGTTGGAGATGAAGTTCTAGTCTTAGTGCTTGGTATAAATTATGTGGTAGTTAGTAAAATAGTGAAAATGCCAAGTGGTGCAATAGAAGGAGTGTAAATATGGATTTTGAAGAATTATTTTTGAGTCAAAATACAGAAAAAGAAAAAAAAGAATTACCCCCTTTTACAGAGTATGCAATTAATTTAGATACATTAGAGCCATTGAAAAACGGCGATAGACTTGTTGAATTAAATGGAAATGAAGCACTCAAAGTATGGATATTTAAGGCACTTAAAACTAAAAGAAATTTTTACGAAATACATTCGGATAGTTATGGAAATGATTTAGATGTACATATTGGTACGGTTTATCAGGAAAGTATAAAAAATGCTTTAATTATTTCGGAAATTAAAGATTGTTTATTAGTTAATCCGTATATTTTGGACTGCTATAATTTTGAATTAAACTACAACAATGATGATAATAATTTAAAAGTCTCTTTTAATGTTTCTACCGTTTATGGAGAAAGTGAGGTGTTATACAGTGAATAAAATAGAAGCAAGGAATAAGTTTTTATCTAATTTGGAAAATAATTTTTCTAAAATAGAAGGAACATTTAATTTTGACATTGCAAGTGCTTACGGAATAGAAGCTGAAGCAATATATAAATTGCTAGAATTTTGGGTTAAGCAAACTTTTATTGATACCGCAACAGAAGATGAATTTATAGATTATCATGCGATGCTTTTCGGAGTGACGAGAAAGCAGGGAACCAAAGCAAGAGGAGAAATATTAATAACTGGGAAAGCTGATACTACAATATCTGCAGGATCAATAGTATTAAAAACGGACAGCACAAAATACAAGCTGCTTTATGATACGACTATAGCTTTTAACGGAAAAGCAGTTGCGGAAGTGGAGTGCTTGCAAACAGGAGAGGTTGGGAACTGTGCTATAGGTGAGATAGTAAATTTTGAAATAGCTAACGCCGACATCTTTACAGTGACTAATGAAAAAGCTTTTACAAACGGTTATGAAGAGGAACCTAATGACAGTTTAATATCTAGAGCGAAGGAAAGAATATTAAAACCAGCACATAGTGGAAATATTTATGATTATGAGAAATGGGCAAAAGAAATAGACGGAGTCGGTAAAGTGTTAGTTGAACCACTATGGAATGGAAACGGAACAGTAAGAGTTAGAATCTCGAATTACAATAATACATTAGCTGATAATGAGCTGATACAGAAGGTAAAAAGAAGGATAGAGCAGATTGACGGTAGACCAATCGGAGCCAATGTTACAGTAACAAGTTTCGACAGTAAGAATATTGCTATATCTGTAAGCGTTATTTTAAGTTCAGGAATAAAGTTAAATACCGTATCGGATCTAATTAGTTCAAAAATAAAGCAGATGATAAAAGATAATTCGGCGCTATACACTTTAAACAGTAAGGAAATTTTATCAATTAACAGAATTGAAAAAATAGTTTTATCTATTAATGGAGTTGAAGACTGCAAAGTCCTGATAAACAATGACAGCAGAAACATAACTGTAGATAGCAATGAAATATTAATAGTGACTGGGGTTGTTATCAATGAACAGTAAAATAAAAGTAATTTCCAAAGTTGCAAGAAATAGCTTACAAGTTGATTTAATAAAAAGTTTAATAATAGAGGCTCAAAAAATAAAAAATGATATTGAGAAATACAAGGAGTTTATTTTTTTAAACTTTTTTAACGAAGAACAGATTCTGAAATATGAAAAATTTATGAATCTGGAAGCAGATTCAAGGTTGAATTTACAGGACAGAAGAGAGAGAATTTTGTTCCGTCTGTTATCTAAAAGAATATTTTCTCTCGATAACTTAAAAGAACAGGCTAGAATATTTACAAATGGGGAAATTGAAGTAACAGAAGTATTTAACGAATACTATTTTATTATAAGATTTACAAGTATTTATGGAATACCACCCAATTTAAATAATTTTATCAATTTTATAGAACTGAATAAGCCTGCCCATCTGGGCTACAAAATAGTTTACAGCTACATGACTTGGGATGAATTTGACAGATATAACAAGACATGGGATGCTTGGGATAGTTTAAATTTAAATTGGGATGATAGAGAAAAATATAAGGAGTAGGAGGTAAAAAATGCCAGCACAGAAAAAAACAAGTTTAGGACTTAATCAATGGATAGGGAGTGAATATCCTAAAAGAATTGATTTTGTTGAAGACAATAAAATAATAGATGACGAATTAATTAAGAGAGTGAAATATACAGATGTAGCAACGGAAACGAAAGAAGGAATAGCTCGAATACATTCACTAGATACTGTTGAAAATCAGTCAAATGAATTGCAAAATATGGTTGCAAAGAATTTACAATCACAGATTTCAGATTTTATAAAAACTCTTAATAACGATGAAATACTGACAGCAAAATCATTAGTAAAATATTTAAGTAAATTGTTGAAACCGGCAACGGAAAATACCTTTGGACTAATTGATTATCAAACAATTAAACAAGTGTCACCTAAGCCTGATTTAACACCGTATGTACCGTTCTCGAAAGGATATAGAGTGAAAGATAATACAACAGAGTTTGTAAGAAGCAATGGAGTTGATTTATGGAGTGCAAGGCATCATTATATGTTTGATGAAGCTGGAAATTATGTTGGATGTTATCATCTAAATGGTGGTCGTGCATATTACAAAGTACTGAATAGAAACGGTGGTAATTGGAATGAAATTATGGATAATCACGATATGGCTGCACGAGATAATCGTATGAATGCGATAGATGGAAATGTAAATGCGGCACGTGGAAGAGCTGATGATGCTTGGAATAGGACACAAGATTTGTATAATTTGAGAAATGGAGATAATAATGACAAATGGGTTAATTACATCAGAGAAATTAGATTAGCTGGTTATGCAGTAAGGGATTTAGGTAGTGCAAATAATGCAGGCGAAATAAATGGATATGTTGTGACTGGTTTAATTAATCACGACGGTCACGATGTTGGTGGAGGAGATTATTTACAAATAAGAGCTTTGCAATTTTACAGAAATGGAAATTGGGTTAACGCATATTTTGCATAGAAAGGAATTAAAAATGAAAAAATTTATAGTAGACAGAATAGAAATAAAAGAAACTGAAACAGGACAAAAATATATTGATATTTATGATGCAAACAATAAAAATTGGTACGAAGAACAAAAAGATTTTAAAGCAGGCACATTAAAAGTGATGTATAACAAAGATACAAGATTAGTTTTAAGTAAAAATAAAGATATATCAATGTTGGCACCGACAATGGTTGGAGACGTTGTCGAAGAAATCGAAAGTGATGACATTTTTATAAATCCATATCAGCATTTTGTTGATGGAAAATTAGTTGAATTACAAACATATGAAAAAATAGAAAATGGTAAAGTTGTGTTTAATAGAGAAAAAAGAATAGAAGAACTAAAAAAAAAACTCTATGACTTGAGAATAGAATATTCGGAACACCCTTTTGAAGTTGAAATAGATGGACAAAAATATTTGCAAAACAATAGGGATTTAGATCAATCAAATTTAACAAGAATTGTCGTAATGTGCCAAGCATTGAAGAAAACAACTTTTGAAAATTGGAAATTTTATACAAAGGAAAATAGTGAGAAATATGTAAATTTAACTATACAGGACATGATGAAAATGGCGAACATAATGCAAGAACAGACTACTAAATCAATGGCTGCAGAAACATTTTTGACTCATCGTTTGGAAAATCTAACTGACGAGGAATTAAAAAAATACAATGCAAAAGAAGAGTATGAAAAAGCATATAAAAATATGTAGAGGGAGAAATTATGGAATTAGAAAAAGACAAACTATATATATGTTTTCACAAACCTAAACATCTTGTGGGACATTTAATAGCATTGTGGACACTTGGAAGATATTCACACGCCGAATTTATTTACAATAATCAAGTATTTTTATCTAATCCTGGAGGAGTAAGAACACAAAAATTTAAATATTTGAAAAATATGGATATTTATGAGTTAGATAGTAATATTGATGCGAAAGATATTATTGAGTTTTTTAAAACAGCACAAGGCAAAGGATACGACTATCTAGGAATTTTAGGACAGTTTTTTTATGCTAATAAGGTACAAGATGACGATAGATATTTTTGCAGTGAGTTTTGTTTAAATGCAATAGATTATGCTTTACAGTTCACCTTGACATATAAATTGAAATCGTTAAAGGACAGGGTTGGCTATCAGTTCAGTCCAGTCAAATTATACAAATATTTAAAAGATATGGAATTAATTAAAGAAAAGGAAGTGGCATAGATGAACGACAGATTTAACAAATTTTTAGATTATATTTTTAAAGTTGAAGGCGGTTATACTAATGATAAAAACGATAAAGGCGGAGCAACAAATTTTGGAATAACACACGAAGATGCTAAAACATATCTAGGGTATATAGGAGATATGAGGAAATTTAAAAAATCAGATGCTGAAAAGATTTATGAAAAAATATACTACAAGGGGAATCATCTTGACAAAATAGTAAGTGATAAAATAGCTCTTTCAATTTTTGACTGGATTGTAAATAGTGGAAAAACAGGAAAGAAGAAAGCTCAGATTGTAGCAAATAAATTTGGTTCAAATTTAACTGTAGATGGAATAATTGGACCCAAGACAGTTGAAGCTATTAATAAAATAAATCCTGAAACTTTTTTGAAAGAATATCATGAAATGCAAAGAAATTTTTATAAATATTTAGTAAGTAAGGATAAAACACAACAAGATTTTTTGACTGGATGGTTGAATCGTGTTGATAGAAAAGAAAAATATTTAAAGGAGATGATATAAATGAAAGTAATATTGAATGTAGGACATGGTGGAGTGAAAAGAGATCCAGGAGCGTGTGGAAATGGTTTTGAGGAACACGCTTGGAATAAGGATTTTGTGGAAAACTATGTAAAAAAAGAATGTGAAAATCAAGGTGTAGAGTATGTTGTAGTTTATCAAGAATACTATTCTACTTTGCCACAAAAGATAAATGGACTTGCAAATAAAGGAGATGTGACACTATCATTTCATTTAAATGCAGCTGATAAAACAGCTTCAGGTGCTGAAATGTTATATTGGCACAACTCAAAAAGGAGTAAGGAACTTGCGGAATTTTTACAGGAAGCTAATATTAAAGCAACGCATTTGAAAGATAGAAAAATCTTGCCTCGTAATTACGAAGACAGAGGGGCAACTCTTTTGAGAAAAACTTCAACGCCTTGTGTCATAGTTGAAAGCGGATTTATAACAAATTCAGAAGACATGGAAAAATTGGAAGCAACCAAAAAGGAGCTTGCAAAATATTATGTAGCGGCAGTAAAGAATTATTGGAAAAACAATTAAAAAATGACTTTATTACAAGCCGTATGAGAATAAAAGGTTGCCTAGTGAGTTAAAATTGACTGTAGGGCTTGCTAGGTGGCTTAGAATTGATTTTAAGAAAAAGAATAAAATAGGAGATGATAAAATGGATAAATTAGCAGCAAAAATATATTTAACAGGTAAAATTTTAGAATTGGGAAAGACTTTAATCTATAAAACAGAAATAGTTGCAAAAGGAAAAGTTGGAGCAGAAAAGTTTAAGCAGGTGTATGAAGGTTTTTGGGATAAGTTAGAAGATCTGTTGGAAAAAGAAAAATCAATTGATAGAAAATGGATTCCTGACTTCGCAGAAGAGATTGGTGAAGAAGTTCTAACAGAAGTTTTAAAGGAAGCTAGAAAGACATTTGATTTAAAAGTTATACTGCAACAAATTTTTGATGAGGAAAAAGCAGGAAATAAAAACATATTATAACAGCATAGGAGAACAGGAATGTATTTTAAAGAAATTAGTGATTTAGGTGCTTTAGTGGTTATATGTGGAATATTTTTATATTTTGTGAAGAAAATTTTTGACTTGGTAATAAACGATATTAAAAACAGCTATGAAAAAATAATCAGTGAATTACAACATGCTGAAGCAGGGCGGGCAGTTCTTATAGCAGGGAATGAAAAACTTATTGAAGTTCTTAACAGGTTAGAAAGTAGATTAAGAACGGAAAAAATAACAGGAGAGGCACTTGGGATAATGCTTAATACTAAAGGAAGTCAAATGTGTCTTTGTATAAAGAATGAAGCAATAGATGTAATTAATACAAACAGTATTGATAAAAATTGGGATTCTATAGAAAATGAAATGGATAATCTTTATGATGATAAAATATTAAAATTTCAGAAAGAATATCATAATTTAATGGAATTCGACACGTTTTCAGAAATTAATAAGCAGTTTATTGTAGAGCTTGAGAAGTCAAAAGATGGAATAATATCAATATTGTCAAACTTAAAAGAGGCACAGGAGCTTATGGATTATAGAATAGCGATAAGAAGAGTGAGTGCTGTTATGGATAAGACTAAAAAGAATATGCACAAGATAATAGCAGAAATAACAAATGAAGGATAGCCAGAAATGGCTATCTTTTTTTGAATGAAAAAGTCACAATATTTTTTATAAGGTGGTAAAAAAATACGAAAATTTTAAATCTCTTACATCATTAAAATATCTTGTCTATATTTTATAAAAAAGTTATTGGTAAAATATAAAACATGTTGTATAATAGTCTTGTGAAAAAAGAAGAAATGAGAAAAATAAAACAAAAGAGGCTGAAATATGTCTCTTTTTAAATTTTAGTACCTTTTTAGTACTTTTATACTTTATAAATACTTTCAAAATTAATAAATAAAATGTTCAGATTAAATCCAACTATTATAGATGATGTACAGAAGTGGCTGGGCTACTAAGCAAGGACAGGAAAGAATACTGGCAATTGACCTGAAAAGGGAAGGATTTGATGAAATAGTGAAAAATGCTGTACTTTCATCTTTTAGGGAAGTTTCTGATTTATCTAAGGAAGAATGGAAAGAAAAATTGGAAAATTCAGAAGTAAGATGTCAATGGGATCCGGACAGGGATATTTACGGCAATCCAATAGGAAGAAGAGCGATACAGTTAGGTATAAAGGGAGAAATTGTGAAAAAATATGTAAATGAGTGGATTGTAAATATAACGGATATAACAGAGGAAGTTATTGAGATAAGAAATAGTATTCAAAGTGGAACTTTTTCAGAGTCTATGCTTCCTAAAGAGAAAAAGTATATTGGGGAACATTTTAAAAGTGTCCATAATTTTGTATAAATGTATATACAAATTCAATAATATAAGGATTCTCCAGTTTATTTACACAAAAAAGTTTACATTTTCAAATATAGCAATGGAGCGAGATGATATATATATTTTTTTTTAATAAATATTCAAAATAGGGAGCATAAATTCCACTCCCTTAAAACAATATTTCCCTATTTTTATAAAATTTCAAATTTTAAAATTTATAAGTATAACCTAAAGAAAATACTCCAACTTCTTTATCATATTTAACTTTCGATTTATCCAATTTTATTCCATGAGTTATTTCTGGCTCTCCATTTTCTGAATTATATTTAACATATCCAACACCGAATTTCCATTCATGATTTTCTGTCGGCTTAAATGTCAATCCTGTCGTATAAATTTGTGCATTTATAGCATATTCAGTATCGTTGTACGATTGTTTTGGAGCACCTGTGTGAGCATAATTATAACCTGCGTGCCAAGTCCATTTTGGCGAAAATCTGTAGTCAACTCCAAAGTTCACTTCATGTCCGTCTCTATAGTCTATTCCATCCATATTTGCTGCTTTATTGAAGTAATGAATATATCCTCCTGAAACAGTCCAGTCATTAATATCTTTAGAAACTCCTAACGACAATACTCCTGGTAAATCTCTTCTTGAATTTACACCATTTGCATATTTAGGATAAAAATCTGATAATCCAATTTTTCTCCCAGCTAAAGTCATATCTGTACTTTCTGTAGCTTTTGTCTTGAATTTCAATTTTACAGGCGTTTCATATTTTACAGCAAAATTCAATGTCTCAGTCGCTTTATAATCTAAACCTAATACCGCTCCAACACCGTCTGCTCTTCTTCTAGAATCTAAATACAATTCATTTCCTTTCAAACCAACTCTTGCACCAACAAATGGATTATATCCGAAAGAAGCGTATCCATTTAATTTTCTCATGGCGTGAACATATTTTAGTCCTCCACCGATTGATAATTTATCAGTCAATTGATGCGCTCCTCCAAGCATTAATTGATAATATCTATTTTGTCCACTAAATTGGTTTCTAGTAACTTTTGCTCCTAATAATCCGCGAGTCATATTGTCAAATGTTTCTGCTGCCAAATTTATTCCAGCCACTCCTTCATCATATTTCAAAGTAGCTCCTCCCGCAACAACACTTGCATTAGCAAAAATAGAATTACTTCCCTTCTTTTGAACATAGTTAAACGACGGTGCTCCAGCATATCTATTTGAAGCCATCTTTTTCCCATTCAATGTCATTGATTCTTGAATCATAGAATTTTGCATATTTACATTAAAATATTTTCCATCTTCCAAAAATGCCGTTCCCGCTGGATTGTAAAATACTCCTTCTACAGTTATTTTTCCAGTTTGCGATGGATTTTGAAAATATGAAGCCGAATTATTTGATAAATAGTCCATACTTACTGCATTCAATGCCAAAGCACTTAAAAAAGCTGCTAATATTATTTTTAATCTCATTTTTCTCCTTAATTTCCTATAATTTTTCATTTTTAATATAAGTTTTTATTTTTAATATTTTTACAATTATTTATTCTAAAATCATCAAATTTATTACAAAATAATAAATAAAATCAATTTTAAAATTGTAACTTATACTATCGTTTGTTTAATATAACACATGTTATACTAATTGTCAACCAAAAATTATTTGATAATCAAAGAATTTTATTGAACATACACTCCAAAATCTTTATTATCAACTAAAATCTCAATATTCGGAACATTTTTATATTTTTGATAAATTTCCGTCAAAAACCAAGCTACAAGCTCTTCATCTCTTTCAATTTCTGTACCATTATTTACAAATACACTTACAACTAGCTCCTTGAAATTTTCCATTCCCTGCTCAATATCGCTTAAAATCTGTTCTTTCGTCTGTCCTTTTGTACAAATCATTAATAAGCACATTTGATATTCGCTTTTTAATTTTTCCAAAACTCTTTCATTTAAAATAAAATTTTTCTTCAAAACCTTAGCTCTATAATTATTGTCAAAAGTTTCCAATCCGAATGCAAATCTTACTTCTTGTTCAGAAAAATATTCTCTAATTTCATTCAATCTATTTAAGTACCCAAAATACGCTTCAAAATAAAGTATTTTTATGTTTTTCTCTTTACAAACTTCTCTTATCTTCTCTAATGTCGCACCATTTAGCTCAAACACCGACCCAGAGTTTATAACTTCAAGAACTCCATATTCACCAGTAACTCTGCTCAAAGCCTCAAAATTTACTTTTTTCATCTCTTCTTCGTCATTCGTATTATCCAAAATGTAATTACAAAAAGCGCACTTCCCATAAGCACAGCTAAACCCTTTTAATAATACGATTTCACGAGGATTTTTCTCTTTTATTACACTATATCTTTCCATGTTATAATTTATACCTTTTTTATTTTTTCATCTTATTTATTTAATTTTAAAATAATTTACAACAAATCTAATATTAATCACTTATTTTACCTTGTTTTTTCCATAAAGTCGCAATATACACAAAAGGTGTGTCAAGCAGTGAAATTACGATTTTTAATAAATATGTTGAAAATATGATTCCGATTACTGTTTTAAATGGATAAACTCCTGTAAATGCCAAAAATGAAAATACAATATTATCTAAAATTTGACTTATCATTGTACTCGCATTGTTTCTAATCCAAATATCTCTATAAGATGGTCTAAATTTTCTAATAAATTGATAAGACCAAATATCAAATGACTGAGAAACCGCAAATCCACACACACTTGAAATTGCAAGTCTTGGCATGAATCCAAATACTGCTGATAAAGCACCTTGCATTGTATCATCAGGCGAAACTTTTACTTTTAGCACAATTTGCATTATAAATGTCGTAAATAACATCGCAGCAAAACCTAGCGAAACTACTTTTCTTGAATAATGCTTCCCTTCATTTTCTGTCAAAATATCAGATGCCAAATAAATTCCTCCATAAGCAATATTTCCCATTGTAATTCCATCAAAACCAAACAAAGTCATCATTTTCCCAACTTGAATGTTAGCTAGAACGATTGACAACGGTACAACCGATAGCAGTCCTCCTTTTCCCCAAAATCTGTAAGCCAGTGCAACTGCTGAAAAATTTAATATTAAATATCCTAGCCACAATAATTCATTTACCCCAAATTGCAGGTGATTTAAAAAATTAAGCATTCATTTCCTCCTTAAAAATTTTTACAAATAAAAAAACACATATCCTTTTGAAAATATGTGTTTACAAAAGGTTTTTTTTAACGATGGATTTTCCCAAACATCGAAATATATTTTATCAAAATATTTAAAAAAAATCAAGAACTTAAAATATTTTAAAGTAAAATTAATTTATTTTTTTAAAAATTTATGTTTATTATCTTTCAAAATTTTAAGATTTTTTTTAGCGTGTTCATCTCCCAGAGCTGCTGCCTTCGAGAACCATTCTTTAGATTCATGATAATTTCCTTCATTTGCATAAATCATTCCCAAGTGATTCATTGCGTTTTTATCGCCATTCCAAGCCATTTTAGAATATAAATTTTTTTCTTTTTCAATCTGTTTTGTTTCGTTGTAAAAAATTAAAAGATTTTTTTTGGCATTCTCACAATTTTTTTCTACAGCTTTTAAGTAAAACTTTTCAGCTTCTTTTATTTCTCCAAAATCTTGAAGAAGAATGGCAAGATTAGTTAAAGCGTTGAAATCATCATGTTTTATCGCAAGTAAATAATATTTTTTAGCATTTTTATAATCTTTTTCTCCAGCGTAAAGATAACCTAAATTATTGGAATATGAAAAGTCATTTTTTTCAATTGCTCGTAAATACCATTTTTTAGCATTTTCGTTGTCTTTACTGTTTTGAAAAATTAGTCCAATTTCATTCATGGCACTTGTATCACCAGCATTTATTTTTTCCATATATTTCTGAAATAATTTATCATTTTCATTAATTTTCATTTTTTTTCCTTTCCTTTCCTTTCTTTTCTTTTCTTTTGTTATTTTATTTTTATTTATTTATTTATTTTTATTTTATTTTCTTTAATTTTTATCTTTTTTTCTTTATTTTATTTTATTTTATTTTATTCTTTAATTTTTATATTTTAATTTTATATAATTTTATATAATTTCGTATAAATTTATGAAAGTATAAAATTTAACCCACTTAAAAAAGTGGGTAAAAATTTTTATAAAGCAAATAATTTGTCAAAAGCCTTTTTAGATAATTCAATGAATTTTAGAAGTTCATTTTGAGTAAAAGTAGCTTCTTCACCAGTTCCTTGAATTTCTACAAATTCACCTTTATCGGTCATGACAATGTTCATATCGACATCCGCAGCTGAATCTTCATCGTAATCCAAGTCTAAAACTAACTCATTTCGAACTTTTCCTACGCTTATTGCGGCAACTTTTGATTTTATCGGAATTTCTTTCAATTTATTTTCATCAATTAATTTTTCAATTGCAAGTTCTACAGCAAGATAAGCTCCTGTGATTGAAGCAGTTCTTGTACCGCCGTCCGCTTGAATTACATCGCAGTCGACCATAATCGTTCTCTCTCCCAATTTTTCAAGATCAATTGCAGCTCTAAGTGATCTTCCGATAAGCCTTTGGATTTCCATTGTTCTACCTGAAATTTTTCCTTTTATAGACTCCCTTTGAACACGAGTGTTTGTCGCACGAGGAAGCATACTGTATTCAGCTGCAATCCAGCCAGAGTGAATTCCTTTGGAAGAATTGTCCATTTTTAGCCATCTTGGTATTTTTTCTTCAATTGTTGCATTGCAGATGACTTTTGTATTTCCAAATTCAATTAAAACCGAACCTTCAGGGTGCATAATGTAGTTTTTTGTAACTTTAACTTCACGCATTTCATCGTTTTTTCTGTTATTATTTCTCAACTTGATTTTTTTCTCCTTTTAGATTTTTTATTTATTTTTGTAAAGTGGAAATTTTTTAGTCAATTCCAAAACTTGTTTTTTAACTTCTTCTATAACTTTATCATCATCAATGTTATTTAGAACTTCTAAAATGAATTTTGCAACAAGTTTAGTTTCTTCTTCTTTAAATCCACGAGCGGTAATCGCTGGAGTTCCAAGTCTTACTCCACTTGTAATAAAAGGTTTTTCAGGGTCATTTGGAATAGCGTTTTTGTTACAAGTTATTCCAGCTTTTTCCAATTTTCCTTCTGCCAATTTTCCAGTAACTTTCATCGGTCTTAAATCAACTAGCATCAAGTGATTGTCAGTTCCGCCACTTACAATTCTAAGTCCACCTTTTGTAAGCTCTTCAGCTAATACCTTAGCATTTTTAGCTACTTGAATTTGATATTCTTTGAATTCAGGAGTTAGCGCTTCTTTAAAAGCTACAGCTTTTGCTGCAATAATGTGTGCAAGAGGTCCACCTTGAATTCCAGGGAAAATTGTCTTATCAACTTTTTTTGCGATTTCTTCATCATTTGTCAAAATGATTCCACCACGAGGTCCTTTTAAAGTCTTGTGAGTTGTAGAAGTTACAACATCAGCATATTCCATTGGATTTGGATGAACTCCAGCTGCAACTAATCCTGCAATATGAGCCATGTCGACCATAAGATAAGCGCCAACTTCATCAGCAATTTCTCTAAATTTTTTAAAATCAATAATTCTTGAATAAGCACTTGCACCTGCCACAATTATTCTAGGTCTTTCTTTTAGTGCAATTTCACGCACTTTGTCATAATCAATTAATTCAGTTTCAGGATCTAGACCATATTCAAGTCCAATGTAATTTTTTCCAGAAAAGTTAATTTTATATCCGTGAGTCAAATGTCCACCTGAACTAAGCCCCATTCCTAAAATTTTATCTCCGGCATTTAAAAGTCCAACATAAACTCCCATATTAGCTTGAGATCCTGAATGTGGCTGAACATTTGCAAATTTTGCACCAAAGATTTTTTTCAATCTTTCAATTGCCAAAGTTTCAACGGTATCAACATTCACACAACCTCCATAATATCTTTTTCCAGGATAACCTTCCGCATATTTATTAGTAAAAACTGATCCAGCAGCTTCCATCACAGCTTTTGAGACAAAATTTTCTGAGGCAATTAGTTCAATTCCTTCTTCTTGTCTTTTTTCTTCCGCTTGTATAGCGTTATAAACTTCAATATCGCAATCTTTTATATAACTCATTTTTTTCTCCTCTTTATTTATTTTATTTTATTTATTTATTTAATTTTTAATTTATTATGTTTTTTAAATTAAATTTATTTATTTATTTATTTTTTTATTTGAACTTTTCTATAATTCTGATAAAGTATTTTTACAAAATCATATTCAAATGGTGAATTTAAATCTCCATATTTTAAATTTATTAATGAACGCAAGTTAAGTCCTGTAACTACAGGTCTTGTAAATCCATATGCAGTTTTGTCAAAAATACCTGTGTCAAAAAAAAGTTTATCTTCGACAACGCCTCTGGCTGCACCTTCAATCGCACCGTCAATTCCACTTCCAATGGCATCTCTAACATTACTTGGACCAGCAAGTGGTAAAATTAAGTAAGCTCCACTTCTAGCACCATAATGTCCGAATGTTTCCCCCATTGTTTCATAGTCTTTTTTTAATCCCATTTTAGTTGCCACATCAGTCACTCCTAAAACTCCAACAGTCGAATTTACAGCAAATCTTCCAAGTGCATTTATAGCTTTTCCAGGTTTTAGCTGCAGCATTGAATTTACAAAAGTTGGAATTTCCTTAAAGTTTCCGAAAAAGTTTGAAATCCCTGTCCTTACAGGTTTTGGAACAACTGCTCCGTAAATTCGTGACGCTGGATAAGCAATTTTTCTGTCAAATTGAGTGTTAAAAGCATACATTCTTCGGTTAAATGGCTCAAGCGGGTCATTTAATGTGCCTCCCATTCCAGTTAAATCAAGAACTTTGCTAGAAACGATGTATTCATCGTCAAGTCCTTCGATATTATTTGCCAAATCTCCGTAACTATCCTGCTCAAAAGCAATATATTTATTGTTATCAATTTTTTTATTTTTCTTTTTTAAATTTGTCATTTTAAATTTTTCTACATTGTTTTTAGCTGGAAGCTCATCTTTTTCATCTACAAATTCAATATAAATATTATCATTTGCTTCTTTTTCTGACTCATCTAAATAACTAACCGTATCGGTATTTTTAATTTCTGGATAAAATTCGTCGTTATCCGCATAAGTAATCGCACAAGCTGAAATAACGGCACCAAGTATTAATAATTTATTTTTATTAAATTTTGTCATTTTACTCTTCCTCCAATTTTTCTACCATCAAGTTTGCCATGTCGTTGTGCCAAAGAAGTCCTGTATGTCCTCCAAATGGTACTAAAACTTTATTTGAAAAAGTATTTTTTATAAAATCTAAATCTTTTTTAGAAAGCAAAATATCATTTTCTGAAGTGATAAAGACAATATTTTTATTATTTTTTTCTATAAAATCTTTATGATTTTTCAAATCAAAGTCAGCTAAAAATTGATTCAGCGTCAAATCAGGATGTTTATATTTCTTTAAATAAGGATATAAAATTTCTGTCGCATATTCTTCAAATGAAACAGAAAAACCTTCTTGAAATTCTTTTGTTACAGAGTCAAATCTTTTATAATGCTTTTTATCTGAAAGTCGTCCATAAGCGTTATTTCCGCTGAAAACTTCTCCTGCGAAAGTCATGTTTGCCGAATAAAATCTAAATAAAAGTCCAGTCAATATTTCAAAATCTTTTTCTCCAAGATTAAATTTTCCAAGTGATGCAGAAATATCTGTAGAAGAAAATTCATTTAATTTGATGGAATCGTCATTTACAATTTTCGAAAAAATATTATCTAAATATTTTTCCAAACTTTTTACATCAAAAATCCCATTTTTTACTAAATAATTGTCCAATTTTTTAGTCGATGTAAGAATACTTATTGGAGAATTTAAAAGTAGAGATTTTTCTATTCCAATTTTTTTCTTTTCAGCATCCAATTCTTGTAGCAAAAGCGATTGAAATCCACCTAAACTATATCCTGAAACATAAGTTTTTGAAATTTTCATTCCATCTTTTTTTTCTTCAGAAATAGCTCGTGTAATCAAATCATACATGTTATCAGTTTCATCTTTCATATATCCAGCATATTTATTTTTGTCTTGAGATACGATATAAGGCATGGTTGTTGGTGAACTAAACGATATTACATTATAACCTTTATCATAAAATATGTTGGCTAAATAAAGCGATAACCCGCTGTTATAAGTCGATCCAGTTCCTGAGATAATAATCATAAGCGGTGCTTTTTCTTTTTGTTCCCAGACACCATAATCATATGTACTCCATTGTCTTAAAATTTCAGGTATTTTCTTAGTAGCCTTAAATCTTTTAACTTTAGGTCCTTTTGCGTGTTTAAATTTATAATATTGTTCTGTCGGTGTTCCAAGGACAGTTGATATTATAGCACTTTCCTTATAAGGATAGTCAGCTGCTATTTGTGAAATGTCAGTTTCGGAAAATCCAATAATTGAAATTGCAAAAATAGCAGCAAATAATAATTTTTTTAACATATTTTTTTGGGAAAAGTTTAATATTTTCCACATACGCTCCTTTCTTTTTTTCTAAAATTTTTTTTAATATAAATTTGCTTATACATATTTTATCAAAAATAAACTAAAATTTCTAGAAAAACTTTTATTAAATTAGAATAACAGATGTTATACATAGGTGAACTACTCCCACTTATAGAAAGCCTGCGACTTCTTGTTATCTTTTTGTTAAAAAAAATTTTTTGAAAATAATAAAAATAAAATATATAATTTCTTGAAAATTTAAGAAAAAATTAGTATAATAAATGTAGTAAGTGAAAATTTTACATATTAATTTGAAAGGACAATAAGATGAAAAAAAGACCTGTAGTTTTAGTAATTTTAGATGGTTGGGGAATTAATCACCACGACGATCAAGTTAATGGAATAAAAATGGCAAAACCATTAAATTTCGAGAGATATAAAAAAGAATATCCTTTTACAGAACTTCGTGCTGATGGAGGACATGTTGGACTTCCAGACGGACAATTTGGAAACTCTGAAGTTGGACATACGAATATTGGAGCAGGAAGAACAGTTTTCCAAATGCTTCCAAAAATTTCAAAAGCAATTAACGATGGTTCAATTTTAGAAAACGAAGTTTTAGCAAATGTGATGGACACAACTAAAAATAATGGTAAAGCTCTTCATATCTTAGGACTTGCATCTGATGGTGGAGTTCACTGTCACATTGACCATATTATTGGATTAGTTGATATGGCAGCTAAAAAGGGACTTACAGAAGTTTATGTTCACCCTATTACAGATGGAAGGGATACAGCGCCTGAAAGCGGAGTAAATTATTTGGCTCAGTTGCAAGAAGGCTTGGATAAAATTGGCGTTGGAAAAATCGCAACTGTAATTGGAAGATATTATGGAATGGACAGAGATAACAACTGGGACAGAGAAAAATTAGCTTACGATGCGTTGACTATCGGAGATGGAGAAGTTTACCCAACTGCTGATGAAGCAATCAAAGCGTCTTATGCAAAAGGTGTAACTGATGAATTTGTAGTTCCTGTTAAAATTGGTTCAAAAGACAATGGATTAATCAAAGATGGAGATGGAGTAATTTTTGCAAACTTCAGACCAGATAGAGCAAGACAGCTTACAAGAATGTTTATTGATTCAGAATTTAAAGGATTTGACAGAAAAGTTTATCCTAAAGTAAACTTTGTTACAATGGCTCAATATGATGCATCATTTGATTCGCCAATCGCTTTCCCACCTGAAAAAATAGTAAACTGCTTTGGGGAAGTTGTTTCAAAAGCTGGATTAATTCAAGTAAGAACAGCAGAAACTGAAAAATATGCACATGTTACATTCTTCTTCAACGGTGGAAAAGAAGAACCTTATCCAGGAGAAATCAGATTGCTTTCTGATTCACCAAAAGTTGCAACTTATGACTTGCAGCCAGAAATGAGCGCTTACAAAGTAAAAGACAGATTAATCGAAGAATTAAATACAGGAAAAGTTGACACAGTTATCTTAAACTTTGCAAATCCTGACATGGTTGGACATACAGGAAATGTACAGGCAGTAATTGAAGCTTGTCAAGCTGTGGATAATTGCTTAGGACAAATTGTAAGAAAAGTGCTAGAAATGGACGGAGCATTATTTATAACTGCAGATCACGGAAATGCTGATTTATTAGTAAATCCAGAAACAGGAGAACCTCATACAGCTCACACTGTAAACCCTGTTCCATTCATCTTCATTTCAAACGACATGAAAGATGCTAAATTAAGAAAAGGTGGAAAATTAGCTGATATTGCACCTACAATGTTAGAACTTTTAGGATTGGAAAAACCTGCTGAAATGGATGGAAGCAGTTTGATAGAAAAATAAAATTTTTTATTAAAAAATTTTGTATTTTTTAACAATATGTAGTATAATATATTATAATGATTTAATAAAAAAATAAATATATTGGAGGAAAGAAAATGGGATTATTTGATTTATTCAAAAAAGGAAAAAAAGAAAAAGAAGAAGTAAAACAAGAATTTGAAGGGAAAATAATCGCACCGATTTCTGGTACAATTATGCCTTTATCTCAAGTTCCTGATGAAGTTTTTGCTCAAAAAATGGTAGGAGATGGAATTGCAATTGAACCAAATGCGTCAGGTGTAATGTTGGCACCAGCTGCAGGAAGAGTTGAAAAAATCTTTGATACTAACCACGCATTTAGTATTGTAACACCAGCAGGAGTAGAAATTTTCGTTCACTTTGGAATGGACACAGTTCAATTGGAAGGAAAAGGTTTCGAAAGAATTTCAGAAGAAGGTGCAGTTGTAAAAGCTGGAGATCCATTAATTAAATACGATTATGATTTCTTAAAAGCAAATGCAAAATCAATAATCACACCAGTAATTATTTCAAACTATGAAGATTACAGTTCATTAAATCCAGTTGAAAGTGGAGAAGCTAAAGCTGGGGAAACAGTAGTTTTGAATATTCAAAAATAGTTAATGAAGAAATAACTCTTTTAGTTGATTCTAAGAGAGTTATTTTATTTTACAGAATATTTTTATTTTATTTAAAAAATTTAAAAATTTTTTAGTTAATTAATATTATTGTGATAAAATTTAAAATAAATTTAGGAGAAAAAATAAATGAAAAAGTATGGAAAAAGTATTTTGTTAATAATGGTACTTATGATTTTTGCAAGTTGCGGAAAAAAAGAGAGAAGCTTTAAACCAGCTCCTAAGCCAAAAATTGTGTCGGCAATTGATGAAAAAGTGAAAAAATTGACAGAAGCAGCTCAAAAAGGGGATGTGGCAGCACAAACTGAACTTGGAGAAATGTATCTTTTTGGAAAAGAAGTTCCAAAAGACCCTAAAAAAGCACTTATGTGGTCGACAAAAGCGATGAAAAAAGGAAATGAAATAGCAACCACAAATGTAGGAATAATATATTTTGAAGGATTTGGAGTTAAAAAAGATTATAAAAAGGCATCTGAACTTTTTAACAGAGCTATGGACAGAGGAAATATGAATGCTGAAATGAAAGCTCCAAGATATTTGGGAATTATGGCAGAAAAAGGTCTGGGAACAAAAAAAAATTTGGAAGATGCAATTTTTTATTATGAGATGGGAGATAGTGCTGGAGATATTGTTTCTCAATATAATTTAGCAAAGATTTATGAAAGTCAAAATAATTATAAAAGAGCAATTGAGCTTTATAAAAATGCTGAAGGAAGAAAAGATGTGGAGGCAGCGCCAATGTTAGTCGCACTAGGAGATTTGTATAAAGAGGGAAAAGGTGTGGCTAAAAATACCAAGGAAGCTAGAAAATGGTATGAAAAAGCAGTGGAAGCGGGAAGCAGCGAGGCAAAATTAAAATTAGAAAAATTATAAAATAATGAATAAAAATATAAAAATTTAAAAAGAAATATCAAATTTTAAAAAAATGTGGTATAATGATATATACTACAAAAAAATAAAAAAGACAGGGTAGGAACTACCCGAAGAGCTTGGTAAATATATTTGGCTAGTCATGCGCAGATATTTCCCAAGAAGTTTCCACTTCTAAAAGCGGGAAGTAGTTCACTATAAAAGATAATTGTGAAATTAATTAAGTCAATTAATTAAATAACTGATTAATAATATTAAAATTAAATATAAATAAAAAAATAAAAAAAGAGAAAAAGGAAGGTAATTTTAAAAGATGCAGAAATTTGAAGATTTTGGATTAAGTACAGAAATGCTTAATGCATTAAGTAAAAAAGGATTCGAGGAGCCAAGTGAAATACAAAAGTTGGTACTTCCCGAATTATTAAAGGAAAGAACGCACTTAATAGGACAAGCACAGACAGGAACAGGAAAAACGGCAGCATTTAGCATTCCAATCCTAGAAACTATTGAATCTGATAAAACTGTTAAAGCGTTAATTTTAGCACCTACAAGAGAACTTGCAAATCAAGTGGCTGATGAAATTTATTCGTTAAAAGGTGAAAAAGACTTAAAAGTTTTGGCAGTTTACGGTGGTGCATCTATCGAAAATCAAATTAGAAGATTAAAATTAGGAGTTGACATTGTAGTTGGAACTCCTGGAAGAGTTATGGACTTGATGAATAAAAAAGTCTTAAAAGTGGATAATTTAGATTATTTCGTATTAGACGAAGCAGATGAAATGTTAAATATGGGATTTATTGAAGATATCGAAGAGATACTTAAAAAGACAAACGATGAGAAAAAAATGTTATTTTTCTCAGCTACGATTCCTAAACCAATTTTAGCAATAGCTAAAAAATTTATGCCAGAATATAAATTGTTAAAAGTTGCAAAAAAAGAATTGACTACAAATTTGACGGAACAAATTTATTATGAAGTTAAGCAAGAAGATAAGTTTGAAGCATTGTGCAGAGTTTTGGACTATGAACAGGATTTTTATGGAATTGTGTTTTGTAGAACAAAATCAGAAGTTGACGATGTTACAAATAAACTGAAAGCTAGAAACTATGATGCTGAATGTATTCACGGAGACATCACTCAAGCGTTAAGACAAAAAGCGCTAGATTTATTCAAGAAAAAAGTGTTGACAATTCTTGTGGCTACAGATGTTGCGGCAAGAGGAATAGATGTAAGTAATTTAACACATGTAATTAATTATTCAATTCCACAAGAAGCTGAATCTTATGTTCACAGAATTGGAAGAACTGGAAGAGCTGGACAAAAAGGGATTGCAATTACATTTGTGACACCTAGAGAAGCAAGTAAATTGGCACAAATTAAAAGAATTACAAAAACTGACATCAAAAGAGAAGACATACCAAATGTGGAAGAGATTTTGAATGCTAAAAAAGAAGCATTAATCGCCTATGTTGAAGAAATTATAAAAGAAGACGACCACAGCGCTTACGATGAATTGGCAAATAATTTACTCCAAGGAAGAGATCCAAAACAAGTGTTGGCATCTGTATTAAGACATGTCTACGAAGATGAGTTTTTACCAGAAAATTATAGTGAAATTCAAGATGTGAAAGTTAAAATTGCGGATAAAACAAGATTATTTATCGCACTTGGTTCAAAAGATGGATACAATGTGGGAAGACTGCTTGATTTACTTCACAAAAAAGCAAAAACTCCAGGAAGAAAAGTAAAAGATGTAAAAATTATGGATAAATATTCATTTATTACAGTACCATTACAAGAAGCGGAATACATCATGAGAGCGTTAAATTCCAAAAATGATTCTAAACCTTTAGTTGAAGAAGCGACTGGTGGAAGAAAAAGCGGAGGAAGTGAGAAGAAATCTTCTTCTAAAAAATCTGGAAGAAAAAAATCTTCGAGTAAAAAAAGTTCTTCAAAAAAAGACAAAAAAGAAAAGAAAGATAAAAAAGATAAAAGAGATAAAAAAGAACGAAAAGATAAGAAAGACAAAAAATCTAAGAAAAAATCTAAAAAATAAAAAAATAAATTTATAAAAAGTAAAATTTCTATTAATTTTTGATTATTTGAGTTAATAGGAATTTTTTTTCTAAAAATAACAAAAAAAATAATGAAAAAAGGTTAAAAATGTGATATAATTTTGGAAGTTAAGTTAAAACAAAGAAAAGAAAGGAAATTATAAAATGGATAGTAAAGAAAATAAGGAGAGTTACGACGAACTGGTCTATAAAGCAAATCCTTTTGCAGACACTGCAATGATGAAATTGGAGGCATATGCGTATTTTTACGGTCTTAATCCACAAAAAGCGACAAAAGCTCGTGTACTAGAACTAGGAACATCATTTGGTGGAAACTTGATTGCTCAAGCGATTAATTTTGAAGATAATTATTATGTTGGCGTGGATTTGTCGCATGAGCAGATAAAAAAAGGAAATGAAATTATAAAAAAATTAGGATTAAAAAATATTGAACTTCATCAAAAAGATATTTTGACAATTGATGAAAGTTTTGGAAAATTTGATTATATAATTTCTCATGGAGTTTTTTCATGGGTTCCGAATGATGTAAAAGATAAAATGATAGAAATTTTCAACAAAAATTTAAACGAAAATGGAATTGCATATTTGTCTTACAACACTTATCCAGGATGGAAAGAAGCGTCAAAAGTAAGAGATATGATGCTTTATGTAAATAAATTTTACCCAAATCTTTCACTTGTTGAAAAAACAGAAAGAGGAAGACAAGTTGTAGAAATTTTCAAAGAACAAATAGAACTTTATTCAGACTTAAAAGAAAGAAGCAAAGGTTATCTGGAATGGATGGAAAGTGTGCTAAAACATCAAAATTACTATCTTGGACACGAATATTTAGAAATGTTTAATGATCCGCTATACATTCATGAATTTGCTGAATTAGCTGATAAAAATGGATTAAAATATTTTTCTGATACAAATTTAAAATTGTCAATGGCAACTTCTTACAAAAAAGAAACTGTGGAAAGATTGCAGCAGTTATCTGGCGGAGATAATGTCATTAAAGAGCAATGTATTGACTTTATTTTGGATACAAAATTTAGAAAATCGCTTATGTGTAAAAAAAGCCAAGCGGATAAATTAAATTTTTCTGAAAGTATACCTAATAAAATTATTGATTCACTTTATTATGTTATAAAAAATAAAATAGAAATAGCTGAACTTGAAGATAAAGTTTTAGAAGAAACATTAAAACATTTATTAAATCAAAAAAATGGTGAATTTGAAGTGGAAGACGCCAAGAAATTTTTGAATGACAAAAACTTATCTAAAGAGCAGGAAGAAAAAATTGTTCAGGAAATAAGAGGTTTTATTTTAAACAATGTAATAATTGGAAATTTGAATTTTTATTTGACAAGAATTGAAAGAATAAGTTTTGTGGAAAATGAAACTTATGTTCCAGAAAAATTTATTAAATATGTGGAAGTTATTTTAAGCGAAGATGGACAATATATAGGAATTGGAAACTTTAAAAATGAAATTTTCCCAGTTGATACGATTGAATTAATCTTGCTTCAGCATTTAAAAGAACCAACAACTAAAGATAAATTGATAAGCGAATTGGATAAATTGGGACTTAAGAGAATGGTTGATGGAAAAGAAGAAGATGTAAAATCAGCAGATTACTTAGAAGAATTCTTTAAAAAATATGAAAACTTAAATTTTTTCAGAAAAAAATAGAATTTTAAATTAAAAAAAGTTTTTTAGAATAGTATTGACTTATGAAAAAATAGGGATATACTTAAAGTAAAGATATCAAAGTTAAATATAAATACAGGGGTGCTATAATGGCTGAGAGTAGTCTTTTGACTTAACCCGTTTAACCTGATACGGATAATGCCGACGAAGGGAGTATTTTAATATTACAATTTAATATTAATAAATAAATCTCCTTTTGTTTTTAATAAAATTTGAAAGGAGATATTTTTATGTCTAATAAAATTAATGCAAGTGTTGCAATTCAAGTATTGCCAGATACTTGTGAAAATGAAGAAATTATAAGAATAGTTGACAAAGTTATCGAATACATTAAAAGTAAAAATTTGAAAATGGTAGTTGGACCTTTTGAAACGACAATTGAAGGAGATTATGACGAACTTATGAATATTGTTAAAATGTGTCAAATTATCGCAGTTGAATCTGGCGCAAAAAGTGTGATGTCATATGTCAAGATAAATTATAAACCGAAAGGAGAAATACTTACAATTGAAAAAAAAATCAAAAAATATACACGGTAAATTATTGAATAAAATTGCACCAGTAATTATTGTTTTATATGTTTTAATAAAATGGCAAATATTGTCAATTGCAAAAATTGTGCCGAAGTTTATGCTGCCGTCACCTTTTGATGTGATAAAGGCTTTTGTGAATGATTTTCCGCTTCTTATGCACCATGCTAGATTTACACTTGTAGAAGCATTTTTGGGATTGGGACTGGGAGTGATTTTGGGATTTTTAGTTGCGGTTATAATGGATATGTTTGAATTTGCCTATAAGTCGATTTATCCAATATTGATAATTACTCAAACTATTCCAACTGTTGCGATTGCACCACTTCTGGTACTTTGGCTGGGGTATGGAATTTTACCCAAAATTGTACTTATTGTTTTAACTTCATTTTTTCCAATAACAATCGGACTTTTGGATGGATTTAAGTCGGCGGATAAAGATGCGCTAAAACTTATGAAAACGATGGGAGCAACACCATTTCAGAATTTTGTTCACATAAAACTTCCAAGTTCAATTGGATATTTTTTTGCGGGACTTAGAATATCTGTCAGCTATTCGATTATAGGTGCAGTTGTTGCTGAATGGCTAGGTGGATTTGATGGACTTGGAGTGTATATGACGAGAGTCAGAAAGTCGTATTCATTTGATAAAATGTTTGCCGTCATATTTTTAATTTCAATAATCAGTTTATTTTTAATGTTTGTTGTAAAAGAAATTCAAAAATTGAGTATGCCTTGGGAAAAAGATATTTAATTTTGAAAATTTTTAAAATAAGGAGAATTTAGTTTAATGAAAAAGAACTTTATTAAAATTTTAATTTTGGCAATAGTGATGATATTGTCAGTTTCCTGTGCAAAAAAATCTAAAAAAATAAGAATAGTTTTGGATTGGACGCCTAATACAAATCACACAGGACTTTTTGCTGCAAAAGATTTGGGATATTTTAAAGAAGAAGGAATTGATGTGGAAATTGTGCAGCCACCTGAAGGAAGTACAACTGCATTAATTGGAGCTGGTGGAGCTGAATTTGGGATAAGTTTTCAAGATACACTGGCTAAGACATTTTCATCTGATGCTCCAGTTCCAGTGACTGCTGTCGCAGCGATAATAAACCACAACACATCTGGAATTATTTCTCTAAAAGAAAAAGGTATTGATTCACCAAAAAAATTGGTTGGCAAAAGATATGCGACTTGGGATGATGAAATTGAAAAGGCGATTTTAAAAAAAATAGTTACTGATGACAGCGGCAATTTTAGCGGCGTAAAAATGATTCCAAATACAGTTACTGATGTTGTGACAGCACTTAAGACAAATATTGACGCAGTTTGGGTCTATTATGCATGGGATGGCGTTGCAACAAAACTTGCTGGACTTAATACAAATTTTTTGAAAATTGCAGATTACAGTCCTGAACTTGACTTTTACAGTCCTGTAATTATTGCAAACAATGACTATTTGAAAAAAAATCCAGTTCAAGCTAAAAAAGTGCTAAAGGCTATAAAAAAAGGCTATGAATATTCAATGAAAAATCCTGAAGAAGCTGCAAAAATTTTGATTAAAAATGCTCCTGAAATAAATCCGCAATTAGCGATTGCTAGTCAAAAGTGGTTAGTTTCGCAGTATAAAGGGGATGCAAAAAATTGGGGAGAAATAGATAAAAAAAGATGGGACTTGTTTTATGACTGGCTTTATAAAAATAAATTAATTGCTAAAAAAATTCCTAGCGGATTTGGGTTTAGTAATGAGTATTTGGAATAAAATGGTTGAACAATATTTAGCAAGAGGTCTCCTTCTTCTATAAGTGAGAGTAGTTCACTAGGTATTAGGGAAAGGTTTTATTCAAGTGTAAGAAGTTCATTGAATTAGTAAAGTACATTTTGAGAGATTCAGTAAATTTGCATAATAAATTTTGAGAGTGTCCAGAATTCTGTGTAAAATATATATAAATCCAATAATATAAGGTTTTTCTAGTTTATTTACGCAAAAAAGTTTACACTCTCAAAATTTTAATTTAAATCAGTTCAAATTCCGACTGCGCTTTTTTCATTTCAGTATACATTTTGGAATATCGCCCTTTATTTTTCATAAGTATAAATTCCAAGTCTGTTATTAAAAATGTAAAAGAATGGAATAAACAATTTTTTCCAGCCAGGAAGATGATGTTTCATTTCATCAGTAAAATTAATAAGTCCAGTTTGCTTTAATTTTGGATTCAATTTTACAACTTCGCTTCCATCTTTCACGCCCCAACTAAATTTTACTTTCATATTTTTTAAGGTATCATGTTTTTTGCTCATTTTAACTGTTCCTTTATAGAGCAAGTCAAACTGTGCTTCAAAAGAATCAAAATTATCAGTTAATATTTCCAAGAACTGTTTAATTTGCTGTTCTTCAAAATACATTAATACACCTTCCGAAATAATAAGCAATTTTTTCCCTTCTAGTTTAATATCCTTTGTCCATGCTGAATCAAATGCAGATTTTGCAATATCTGTAACTCTTTCGTTTGGCTCGAAAAAGAGCTTTCGTTTTTCGATAACTTCTGGCAAGTCAAGATTATACCATCTTATTTTTGCATTATCTATTCGTAAAAATCTTGTATCTAATCCACATCCAATCGACACAATTACACAATCTGGATATTTTGTTATAAACTTTTTTACTTCATTATCCATCACTTTCGCCCGTGAAAGAACTCCATAATACGAAGCCCATGCATTTTTAAATTTCGAGAAGTCATAATCTATTTGAGAAATTATTTCTTCAGATTTTTTGTCATTTAAAATCGGATTTTCGCTTTTAGCATCGGTCGCTCGCATATACAGAGTAATAAGCATAGTTTCTGAAATATTATTAAGTTTTATTTTCATATTTCTTTCCTCCTTCAAATATTTTGTTTATCAAACTATTCGATATAATTATACCAATATTTATTAAAAATGCAAATTTTTAAGGTAGAAATAAAATAGATTTCTTAATTTTAAATTACTATGAATTTTTTACAATTGAAATTATGAATATTCTTTGTTTCATTTGTGTTCATTTGTAAAAAAAGATTTTTTTGTTGACATTTTTTTTTTCATATGCTAATCTAATTTTGTGAATAAAATTTTTAAGGTGAAATAAAAAAATGAATGAGATTAAATTGCAGGTTAAAAATGTGTCTGTCGAATTTGAAGGGAAAAAAATTATTGAAGACATTTCGATTGACTTAAATAAAGGTGAACTAGTATGTATTTTAGGAACGAGCGGAGTTGGGAAAACTACTTTATTTAATGTAATTTCTGGATTGATTAGTCCAACTTCTGGAGAAGTTTTTTTAGACGGAAAAAATATTTTGGAAAATTCTGGAAAAATAAGCTATATGCTTCAAAAAGATTTGCTTTTGCCGTTTAAGACAATTATTGACAATGTGTCCTTACCTTTGGTTATAAAAGGCGTAAAAAAATCTGAGGCAAGAAAAAGAGCGCAAAAATATTTTGCAGAATTTGGACTTTCTGGGACAGAAAAAAAATATCCTAATCAACTTTCAGGTGGAATGAGGCAACGAGCAGCACTTTTGCGAACTTATATGTTTTCATGCGAAGTAGCTTTACTAGATGAGCCATTTAGCGCATTAGATGCTATAACGAAGCGAAAAATGCAAAACTGGTATTTGAATATAATGGAAAAAATAAAGTTATCAACGCTATTTATAACTCACGACATTGACGAAGCAATTTTAATTTCAAAAAGAATTTATATAATTTCTGGAAATCCAGGAAAAATTACAAAAGAGATAAAAGTTGATTTGCCAAAAACTGGGAATGGCGATGAAGTGACTTTAACAGAAAAATTTATAGAATATAAAAGAGAAATATTAAAGCTCTTATAAAAAATGTGTGAGGAGGAAAGATGAAAAAAAATAAGATTTTAAGTATTTTAGTTGTGTTTATAGTTGCACTTTTTGGATTCGGAAAAAGTTATTTGGATAGCGTGGCTAAAAAAAATGCGGATAAAAATTATGTAAAAGGTTTAGTTGCAGAAAGTAACGATAAATCCGAAAAGTCTTTGAGTTCTAAAAAAAATAAAAATTATAGAAAAAAAGATATCGGATCAGTTGAGAGCAGTAAATATAACATAGATTACGAGCATGTAATCGGAGGAGATCAAAATCATTCGGGAAAAGTTACTGGCGGACATTCGCTTTTAAAAGGTGATGTCAGAATTGTGAAAAAAATTGGACAACCTGCAAAAAATGGAGTCTATAGAGCAACTGTTGAAATTAGGGATTCTAGCGGAAAGTGGCAGCAAAAGACTTCAAATGGCGGAGTTAATACGATGTTTCCAAGTGATTGGGACGAAGCTAGAATAATTAGTGAAATAAATTCAGCTTGGGAAAATAGAAGAGATGTTCCTGGAAGAGATAAAAATATGTGGCAGGGTTTAAGTAAGAGCAAGGTTTTAATAAGAGGCTATAAAACTCCAAGAATTACGGCATATCCTGTTTATGAAAACAGATAAATTTTGAGAAAGGTGAATACGACATTGAGAGTAAAATTTAGTTATTGTAAAGATGGAGATTTTGGAATTATGCCAACTTCTGAAGTAAAATTTTTTGATGCAGAAGAATTTGGTGGAAAAAAAATAATAAAATTTAAAGATTTGGAAAAAAAGCAGAATGAATATACAAAATTTTTGATAACAGCGATTATGGAAGATTTTCCAGAAGAAAAAATGGTGCAAGATTTTTTGGATGAAGTGAATAAAGTTGCACAAGGAAAATTGAATGAAACTTGTTGGGACGGTCAGTCATTTCAGCATAAAATAACGAGGGATAAGGTGAGTTTTGAGCATACAATTTTTGGAATTTGTGAAGAATATCCAGAATGGAGCTGTCATTTTGACGAATATAAAGCTGTTCTTGAACTTTGGGGAGAATTTTTGGAGATGAAACCAAGTTTGAGAAATGAAGTTGTGGTTGAAGTTTAATTTTGAAAATAAAGAATATATAAAAAAAAATCATAGTGTTGTGCTGTGATTTTTTTTTGAAAAATAATAAAAAATAGAATTAACTGTGGTGTAGTAGTATAATATTGTTCCTTAAAAAAAAAATGAAAAGAATTACTAAAAACAAAAAAAACTTTATATTTTTTTAAAGTTTCTCAGAAAAAGTACTTGTTTTTTTTTCTTTTTTTAGTATAATTGTAGTGTATAATAAAAAGTTTTTTTTGAGGAAATAAAAAATTTCACTTATCACTCACTTAAAAAAATTATTCTTGAAATTTTTTTATTTTCAAAAAAAATTCTTTGAAATGTAAAACATATAAAAACAGTTTTGAAAGGAAAAAGATCATGGGAAGCAATAATTTAAGACAACTAAAAAAAGATTTAAAAGCTTTTGCCAAAAGAGTAAAAGACTTTAAATACACAGATTCAGCATTAATTACGTTTCTTTTGACAGGAATTATAACGTTAGGAATTTCAAACGTGACATTTTCTGTCGAAGATGCGATAGCTACTCAAACTAGACAGATAAACAGCTCAATAAAAGACATGAGGTTGCAATTCAAAAAAGCAAGAAATGAAAATGATAAATTGCTTAGAGATACAAACTTAGAACTAATTCAGTTGATGGAACAGGGAGATCATGTTGTAAAATCACCTTGGAGCAGCTGGCAATATGGTATGAATTATTTTAACAACAATTGGAATGGAACATATAAGGGAAGAGGAGATAAGAAAGAAAAATATCCTTACGAAGGAAGATTTGAGAGAAGTAAAAACTCATTTGAAAGATATACTTCGCCTTTAAGTAGCCATTACGGAGATTTATCTTTGGGAGCAAACAGACGTTCAGCCTCATCAAATTTAAGAAGTGGAATTCCTTCATCATACGGAATAGCAAGTAACGACCCAGCACAAGAACCAATTGTGGAAATGAATGTGGAAGCCTCAATCAGGCCTAAAACAGTAAAGATAGATATTCCAGATTTGGGAATAAGAGCGCCACAGTTAAATGCTTTGGGAGTACCTAATTTATTGCCGCCTTCATTGGAGATACCTGCACCTTCTATAGTTACAGTGCCAAATAAACTTCCTTCAGTAAGCGCAACACCTATATCTGAATATAAGTTTAATCCACATAATGTACTTTCAACAGAATCTCCTTGGAGCACAAAACCTCAAGATGGTAAAAGTTATACTTATTACTCGGGATGGGATCCGGGTACAGCACGACCTGCAAATAAATCAGTATACCAATATAATGCTAGTGGAACTTTAATGACACCCGCCGCAAGCAGAGTAACAAATGTATTTTATTTGAATACAAATACTCAACCAAATGGAACGCAGCATTGGAAATTAAGTGATGCAACAGTTCATGTTGCTGGAGATGCAAACTCTTATCCTAAAGGAACTATTGCACTTCATACAGTCTGGGATGGAGAAATTGAAAATGTGACAGGATATTTGCATGGCTTGGGAACTTTTATCTCAACAGAAGCATGGCATTCAGGAAAAGTAAAATTAACAAGTACAACAGTTAATATAGATGGAACTAACAACAGTGTGTTTTATGGGTATCCAACAACTTATTTTGGATTGGCAAAGACAAGCAATTATAGTGCGTATAAACAAAGAGGAGGCTTTACAGGAACTCTTGATGTTAATATTAATAATGCAAATGATAATTATATTTATTCTGTAATGGGTGTGCAAGGAAGTATGGCAATTAAAAGTAGCGGAAAATACACAATTAATGGTAATAAAAACCTTGTATATTTAGGGTTAGGATATGTTCCTAACTGGCAAAATTTAGTAGGCAGTGGAAGTATAGAAAAGGATTATAAAAATGCAACACCTACAGATGCTAAAATGACTCCGTACATAAAAATAGGAAACAGTACAATTAACGGTAATTCAAATGTTTCGTTATTTTTTGACAATAGACATGGAGATTCATCAATACCACACTATAATGACGGTACTGCAAAAGGACAAAGTGGACAGGACTGGGCAAAATCTATAATTGGTATTTATCAAGGAGAAATTGATGTCGCAGCGAATATAGGAGATAGTTCTGCTTCAGTAGGAAATGTTGGAGTATATTCAAAATCAGGGCAAAGGGTTGAAATAGTTCCTCAAGACGATTTGGGAGCACCTTCACCTGATACAACTTTTCCTGACTATAACATTGATAAAATTCACAACTTGGAAATAGGGGCTGCTAAAATCTATTTTGGTAAATATTCTACAGATGGTATAATGTTTGCGGCGGATCAAGGTTCAGTAATTGATGTTGCAAGGCCACAAAAAGCAGATGCCAATGCAACAGGGACTACACCGTATTTAGAAATCACTCCTTCTACAACAATTCAAGATTCAGCTTCAGCATTGACAAGTTCAGTTGATGATACTTCAAACCAGGCAGCAACAGGAACTGTGATTGCATATGCGACAGGCACATGGGATAATAAAAATATGCCTGGAGGGGTAGCAGCTGGACTAAGAGGACAAGGAAGTAGAATCAACCTTTATGCTCCTGTAATTATGTCAGGAAGATCAGATGTTACAAGAGCAATACCAAATCCCTCTGTAGCATTGTTAGGAGACAATAAAGGTATTGTTAATGCCAAAGAAGATGTAACAGCAAATGGATATGGCTCTATAGTAGCATTGGCGAAAAGAAATGGAGTTGTAATTGCAGATAAAAATATAACTGCTAAAGATACAGGAGCATCAGGAGATTCAGCCACAAAACCTTACTTATACACAAATATAGGAGCATATGCAGGTTCTGGCGGAACTGTTACTATAGCAGGAAATGCTGATATTCATGGTATTGGTGGAATGGCAGATGGCAATTCTTCAGTTGTAAACTTAAATGGAACAGGAAATACAATAAAAACAGGAAAAGATGGAGCGTTGGTGGCAACTAACGGTGGAACAGTTAATTTTGCAGGAGGAATAATAGACCACTCTGAAAATGAAGCGAAAGATCATGATAAAAGTACACCGATGTTTGCTAATAATACAGGGCACGTAAACTTTACAGGACATACTACTATAAATATTGCCAATGGAATATTAATGCCTGGACAAGCATCAGATTATACAGCAGCTTCAGGTACAGCTACAAAATACAATGGAATGCAACATGTAGATGTAAACTTGACAGGAGATGGAGTAGTATTGAGTTCACATGACGGACATGCGCCAGTTCATTGGACAGGCGGAACAATAGCCAATGTGATTCAGAGTGAAATGAAACTTAATAGTTTCAATGATGGTGGACATTCATACAAAATTTACTATATAAATGGCGATTTCTTTATAGATGGAAATATAGATTTAGACAGTACAACAGAAGCCTTTAACAAATTTGTTCTTGCAAGAGAAAAGGTAACAATAAGTCCAGGAGTAACAGTAAGCTCTGCTACGGGGAAAGGACTTGCATTGGGATCTAATAAACATGCTACGACAAATATGGATTCAGGATATACAAATAAAGGAACTATAAATATAACAGGAGGTACACCAACTGGAACAACAGCTATTAATACAAGTTATGGATACCTGGATAATCAGAGTGCAATAAATATGGACAATGGAATAGCTGCCTATGGAGTAAATGGAAGTAAATTTACAAATAATTCCACAGGAACAATAAACATTACAAATGGCGGAGTTGGTATGGCAGCATTTGCTTCAGCAACTTCAGGATTACAGGCATATGGAACTGATGCAAAAGTATTAACTGCAACTGACAAAGTTCTTGAGTTAGATAATAGAGGTACAATAACAGTAGGTGGAAATCAGTCAATAGGACTTTATGGAGAAACTAACGATATTGCAGGACGTGGGCTGGTAGCTTCAAATGGAAGTATCACAAACACTGGGAAAATCATAATGACAGGAGATGCAGCAGTAGGAATACTAGCAAAAAGAGCGACTGTCAATCTTGGTGGAACAGGAAGTTCAGATATAACAGTAGGAACAAATGGAATAGGTGTGTATGCTGAAAATTCGCCTGTAAATATTGTATCTAATACAGGAATAGAAGTAAAAGACAAAGGTGTCGGAATATTTGTTAAAAATGATGGAAGCACATTGACAGGTTCAGCACTAGAAATAAAATATACAGGTTCTGCAAATAATTCGGCAGCAGGAATTTTCTATGAAGGTGGAGCAGGACATAATGTTACAAATACCACAGATGTAAATATAGTAAACAGCGGAAGTAATAAAGGAATCGTTGGTGTATATATGAACAATGGTGGAACCCTAACAAATGCAGCAACAATAACAGATAAAAGCGGAAAAGCTTATGGAATCTATTCTGAAGGTGCAGATGTGGTAAATAACGGAACACTAAATATTGGAAACAAAGGTAAGGGAATACTAAGTACAGGTGGAAACGTTAGATTAACAAGCAGTTCTGTAATTAATCTGGGAGAAGATGAAGCAATTGGGGTATACACAAAAGGAACAGGAAACAACGTAACAGCGGATGCAGGTTCTACAATGGCAATTGGTAACGGTTCATATGGATTCATAAATGAAGGAACAGGAAACACAATAACAAGTAATATGACTTCACAGACAGTTGGAGATAACACAGTCTTCGTATTCTCAAGAGATACATCAGGAACAGTGATAAACAATACACCGTTAACTTCGACTGGTTCACTAAACTATGGACTTTATTCAGCAGGAAATGTAGTAAATAATGCAGATATTAACTACAGCTCAGGAATAGGAAACGTAGGAATTTACAGTATAAATGGAGGAAGTGCGGTAAATAATCCAGGTGTCTCAATAACAGTAGGAGCTTCAAATTCTGATCCGACAGCTAACCAGTATGCAATAGGAATGGCGGCAGGATATGTAGGGGATGCGACAACACCGGCTTATACAGGAAATATAGAAAACAAGGGAATAATTAATGTAGTAGGACCATACAGTATAGGAATGTATGGAGTAAACAAAGGAACAAAGGTAGTAAACAGTGGAATAATTAACTTAAATGCAAGCAACACAACAGGAATGTACCTTGATAACGGAGCAGAAGGAATAAATAACGGAACAATCAAGTCAAATGGAACAGGATTAAAGAAGGTAGTCGGAGTTGTAGTTAAGAACGGTTCGACAATAGAAAATAACGGAACAATTGATATTAATGCCGATGAAGCGGTAGGATTACTTTCAAAAGGAAATGTGGCAGGACAGAATCCAGGAATAATCAAGAACTACGGAACATTGACTATAAGAGGAGCAGGATCAGTAAATACTCAGATTCCGCAGCCAGGACATGAAATATCAAAAGATATGGCGGGAATTAAGATACATGCGCCATCAGGTTCATCAACAGCGACAATAACAGTAAACGGAGTGCCAGTAGTACCAGAAGTAGCGACAACGACAGGAGAAGAATACAAACCAATGGAAGTTTCAACAATAGGAATGTATATAGACACTTCAAACAAACGGTTTACAAGACCAATAGTTGGATTAAGTAATCTGAGTACGTTAAAGAATGCAGATTTGATTATAGGGACAGAAGCGGCACAAAATACAACAAGTAAATATATTCAATTAAGTCCACAAATACTTGCACCATATAATCAGATGATTTTAAATAATCCACAGATTGGAAAATGGAATATTTATTCAGGTTCACTTACATGGATGTCAAGTGTAGCACAAAACCAAACAGATGGAACAATAGAAAATGCTTACTTAGCAAAAATTCCATACACTAGATGGGCAGGAAATGAAAATACTCCTGTAAATTCTACAGATTCATATAATTTCCTAGATGGACTTGAACAAAGATATGGAGTTGAAGGTTTAGGAACTAGAGAAAAATCATTATTTGACAAGTTAAATGGAATAGGAAATAATGAAGAAGTTTTATTATATCAGGCAGCTGATGAAATGATGGGTCATCAATATGGAAATACTCAAATGAGAATAAATGCAACTGGAAGTATGCTTGATAAAGAATTTAGATATTTAAAACACGACTGGAGAAATCCATCTAAACAAAATAATAAAATTAAAGTATTTGGAATGAGAGATGAGTATAATACAGATACAGCTGGAATTATTGACTACACAAGCAATGCTTATGGAGTAGCTTATGTTCATGAAGATGAAGCTATTAAGATGGGAAATTCTCAAGGTTGGTATGCTGGAGCTGTGACAAATAGATTTAAATTTAAAGATATAGGACATTCAAGAGAAAATCAAACTCAAATTAAAGCAGGAGTCTTTAAAACAATGTCACCAGAAAATGACCATAATGGATCATTACAATGGACAATTGGTGGAGATGTATTTGCAGGTATTAATGAAATGAAACGTAGATATTTGGTTGTAGATGACATATTCCAAGCAAAATCAAATTATAATTCTTATGGAGCGGCTTTAAAGACAGATTTAGGATATGATATAAGACTTTCTGAAAGAACCCATTTGAGACCTTATGGAGCTTTGAAAATGGAATATGGGAAATTTAGCAATATAAAAGAAAATTCTGGAGAAATGAGATTAGAAATCAAAGGAAATGACTATTTCTCAGTAAAACCAGAAGCTGGTGCAGAATTTAAATATGTTCAGCCATTGGCAGTAAGAACAAATCTATCTGTTGGACTTACAGCGGCTTATGAAAATGAGTTAGGAAAAGTTGGAAATGTAAATAACGAGGGAAGAGTTAGATACACAAATGCAGACTGGTTTGGAATAAGAGGAGAAAAAGACGATAGAAAAGGAAATGGTAAGTTTGACCTTAACATCGGAGTAGATAACACTAGATTTGGTGTTACAGTAAATGCTGGATACGACACTAAAGGTAAAAATGTAAGAAGCGGTGTAGGATTTAGATTAATTTATTAGTTAAGTATAGAAAATAAAATCACAGTTATTAATTTAGCTGTGATTTTTTTTATAAAAAAATCCCTAAATACAATATATATTAGGGATTGTAAAAATTTATTTTATGATTTTTTTACTCTGACTCCATATCTGTAAGATTTTTTCCAATATGGACTTTTTAGTGAAGACATAACAACTCCTTTTGAAGAAGAAGCATTTATAAATAATGTATTTCCGACATAAACGGTAGTGTGATTCGTTTTTCCACCGTTAGTTTTGAAAAATAAAATATCTCCTGGCTCCAAATTTTTATCGGAAACTTTTTTTCCTGTTTTTACTTGTTGAGCGGCAACTCTTGGCAACTCTTTTTTGTAAACTTCACGATAAACTCGACGAGTTAGTGCAGAACAGTCAATTCCTTTTTTAGAATCGCCACCAAGTGCATATTTAGTTCCTTTCCAGTGACTATAGGCTGTCAAAAGTTTTTTTTGAGTAAAAACTTTTTTCTTTTGAGCAGTTGTCCCTGAATGAAGAACTTTTTCGTGATATTTTTTTAATTCACTCATTTTTTCTGTGACAAGTTCTGATTTATTATTTTTTGGAATTGAATAAATTCCTGAATTAGAAGAAGTTATTTTTTTTCTTGAAATAGTTTTTGAATTTGAGTTTGTTGCTAAACTATTCTTTTTTATAGGTTTTTTAGTTTTGGAAACTTTTGCTTGTAAAGTTCCAGGAAGCATTGCGACCATCATAAGCGTCGTAGTTAAAAGTCCCTTTTTTTTCATAAATTTTTAAAAATCCTTTCTCTTTTTCGATATTTAATATATTTTTATTTTTATGTCTATTTTGGCGACACTTGAAGTATTATAGCATTAATTTAAAAAAAATAAAACTTTAAATTAGATAAAAATAATTAAATTTTTTTAATTTTAGAAAAATTTTAAAAATGAAATCATTTGACAAAATAAAAAAAAGAGTATATAATGATTCTAAGAGTAAGACTTCAGGGCAAGGTGAAATTCCTGACCGGTGGTAAAGTCCACGAGCAAAGCTAAATTAACTATTAGTTGCATGAAACGGTGTAATTCCGTTACCGACAGTAAAGTCTGGATGAGAGAAGCGATATGATTATTTGAATTAAAATAATTTTGATTATTAAATAAATAAAATTCAAAAAATTATAAAAAATTTTCTTAAGTAAAAAACGCTCTGGATTTCATAATCCAGTTTTTTTATTTTAAAATAAATTTATTAAAATAAAAAAATAAAAAAATAAAAATTTAAAAAATAAACAAAATAAAATTCAGGAGGAATAAAAATGAGAACACTAGAAGGAAAATTTAATGGAAAAGGTTTGAGAATAGGAATAGTTGCGGGGAGATTTAATGAGTTTATCACTTCAAAATTAGTTGGTGGAGCGGTAGATGTGCTTAAAAGAAATGATGTAAATGACGAAGACATTGATATTGCTTGGGTTCCAGGAGCTTTTGAAATACCTTTAATCACTAAAAAAATGGCTGAATCAAAAAAATATGACGCAATTTTAACTTTAGGAGCCGTTATAAAAGGTGCAACACCTCATTTTGACTATGTTTGTGCAGAGGTTTCTAAGGGAGTGGCTCAAATTTCGTTGCAAACAGGACTTCCTGTAATGTTTGGAGTGCTAACTACAAATAATATTGAAGAAGCAATTGAAAGAGCTGGAACAAAAGCTGGAAATAAAGGTGCCGATGTTGCATTTGGCGCATTAGAAATGATTGATTTAATAAAAAATATTGGATAATTTTAAAAATTAATAAAATTAAAAAAATTAATTAAAAAAGGAAAATAAAAAAATAATAAGATGGAAGAAAATATAGAAGAAAATATTGATAAAAATTATATGCAAATGGCAATTGAACTGGCAAAAAAAGGAACTGGAGCGGTAAATCCTAATCCGATGGTCGGAGCGGTTGTTGTTCAAGATGGAAAAGTTATTGGAACTGGCTATCATAAATATTTTGGAGGGCCTCATGCTGAAGTTTACGCTTTGGAAGAAGCTGCTCAAAATTCAAACGATTTGTCAAATGCAACGATTTATGTCACATTGGAACCGTGTTCGCATTATGGAAAAACACCGCCTTGTGCTGAAAAAATTGTGAAAATGGGACTAAAAAGATGTGTTATTGGCTCATCTGACCCAAATCCGAAAGTGGCTGGAAAAGGTGTGCTAATATTAAGAAATGCTGGGATTGAAGTGCGTGAAAATGTTTTGAAAAGTGAATGTGATAAAATTAATCAAGTGTTTTTTAAATATATTATGACAAAAATTCCGTATTTGTTTTTAAAATGTGCGATAACTTTAGATGGGAAAATTGCTACAAAGACAGGAAATTCCAAATGGATTACAAATGAAACTGCTCGTGAAAAAGTTCAGTTTTATCGAAATAAATTTATGGGAATTATGGTTGGAATAAATACGGTTTTAGCTGACAATCCAAGTCTTACTGCAAGAGTTGAAAACGGTATAAATCCATATAGAATCATTATTGACCCACATTTTAAAACTGGAAAGAATCACAATATTATTAAAGAAAATAGCGATGAAAAGACAATAATTGTCACATCAAAAAATAACGAAAATTCTGAAAAGCAGCTGGATTTTTCTGAAAATAGCAAAGTTAAATTTGTATTTTTAAATGGCACAAAATTTAGCTTTAAAGAAATTCTTCGTAAAATTGGAGAAATTGGAATTGATTCAATTTTGCTGGAAGGTGGACAATCGCTTATTTCACAGGCATTTGAAGAAAATGTAATTGACGCTGGAGAAATTTTTATTGCCAATAAAATTTTAGGCGATGAAAAAGGGAAGTCTTTCATTGCAGGATTTGATAGGGAAAAAATGGATGAAGCTGTGATTTTGAAAAATGTGAAATATAATGTTTATGGCGAAAATGTGGGAATAGAATTTTTGCAAAAAAATTATAATTAATTTAAATAAATTATTTAATTTATTTGAAAACTATATAAATTTTAACTTTAATGAAATAAATATAATAAAGCAAGAGGTTTTGACCCCTTGTTAAGAAAAAAATAGTTGTCAAATATGTCTATTAAAAAATAAATTAAAAATCAGGAGAAAGTTATGTTTACTGGTTTAGTTGAAGAAACTGGAAAAGTTATTAATCTTGCGAAAAAAAATGCAAGTATTGAAATTACAATAAGAGGAAAAAAGGTTGTAGAAAAGGCACAAATTGGGGATAGTATCGCTGTAAACGGAGTTTGCTTGACTGTTACAAAATTAAAGGGAAGTGACTTTACGGCAGATGTGATGTTTGAAACTATTGAAAGAAGTGGCTTGAAACGGGCTAAAGCGGGGGATATTGTCAATCTTGAAAAGTCGCTTACGCTTGCAACTTTTTTAGGCGGACATCTTGTTATGGGAGATGTTGACTGCGAGGCTAAAATTTTGTCAATTACGGATAAGGGAATTGCGAAAGTTTATGAGTTTCAGCTGGATGAAAATCATAGAAATAATATGAAATATATCGTTGAAAAAGGGCGTGTAACCATTGATGGGGCGAGTCTTACGGTAATTGATGTAAATGATGAAGATGGAATTTTCTCGGTTTCACTTATTCCGCACACGATTGAAAATATTACGGTTGGAATGAAGAAAACTGGGGATTTTGTGAATATTGAAACAGATTTATTTGGAAAATATGTGGAAAAAATATTGAAATTTGATAATTTTTATAACTCTGAAAATAAAGAAAAAAATCAGAAAAAATCAAAATTGACAATGGAATTTTTACAAAAAAATGGATTTTAATAAAAAAAGGAAAAAAAGAAAGAAAAGAAAGAAGTGGTTTAAATGGCAGAAAATAAAGTAAAATTTGATACTGTCGAAGCTGCGATTGAAGACTTGAAAAAAGGTATTCCAGTTGTGGTTGTTGACGATGAAGATAGGGAAAATGAAGGAGATTTGATAATTCCAGCACAGGTTGCAACTTACGAATGGATGAACTTTATTATAAATGAAGCAAGAGGACTTATGTGTGTTCCTGTTTCCCACGAAGTAGCTAAAAGACTTATGTTGGATCCAATGACTCATCACAATACCGATCATCACGGGACAGCTTTTACAATTTCAGTAGATGCGGCTGAAGGGACAACAACTGGAATTTCGGTAGCTGACAGATTAAAAACTGTTTTGGATTTGGCAAATCCGAATAAAAAGCCAGAAGATTTTTTAAGACCTGGACATATGTTTCCTTTGATTGCTAAGGAAAATGGGGTTTTGGAGAGAAGAGGACATACGGAAGCAGCAGTTGACCTGGCTAGACTTGCTGGATTTGAGCCAGTTGCAGTTATTATGGAAATGTTGAATCATGATGGAACTATGGCTAGAAGAGACGATTTGTTCGCATTTTGTCAAAAACATAATTTGAAAATTATTACAGTTGACGAATTAATTCTGTATAGAAAAAATAATGAAAAATTGGTAAAAGGTGAAGCTAGTGTCAAAATACCGACAAAATTTGGGACATTTGACTTTGTTGGTTACAGCGATAAAATAGAAGATAAAGAATATATTGCTATAATTAAAGGAAATGTGAAAGATAAAGAAAATGTGAGTGTAAGACTTCATTCTGAGTGTTTGACTGGCGATGTCTTTGGATCAAAAAGATGTGACTGCCAAGATCAGTTGCACAGAGCTTTAAATGAAATTGAAAAAAAAGGTGAAGGTCTGGTTATTTATTTAAGACAGGAAGGTCGTGGAATTGGGATTTTGAATAAATTAAAAGCCTATAAACTTCAAGATGAAGGATTTGATACGGTAGAAGCTAATCATAAACTTGGATTTGAAGAAGATCTTAGAGATTATGCGGTGGCAGCTCAAATAATAAAAGATTTGGGAATAAAATCAATTTCACTTATGACAAATAATCCAGCTAAAATTAAAGGTCTTGAAAATTATAAAATAAAAGTTGTAAACAGAGAAGAAATTGAAATTCCTGCAAATGAAATTGATGGAAAATATTTGAAAACTAAAAAAGAAAAAATGGGACATATCTTAAAACAGGAATTATAAAAATTATAAAATATTAACGAAATTACAGCATTTAATGTTGTAATTTTTTTTATAAAAATAATTAAAATTTTAAAATATTTGTGATATAATTAATTGAGAAAAATAAAATAAAAAATAAATTTAAATTCTAATTAAAAAGAAATAACATAAATTTTTTATTTTTAAATTAAAAAATTTTGAGATAAAAAAATAAAATAAAAAAATAAAATAAAAATAAAAATAATAAAAAATAAAATAAAAATAATAAAAAATAAAAAGTAAAAAGTAAAAAGTAAAAGGAGAAAAAATATGAAAAAATTATTGATTGCAGTACTAATTTTAAGCTCATTTTCATTTGCATCAGAAATTTGTACTTTTAAAAGTTCACCAAAATTTGAAAGTAAAGTGGAAAAATTTTCATTTGATAAGTTGGAAGTTTATACAGTAGGAATAAAAATGTATGGAGCTGACAAAGTTCAAATTGATTACAGCACATTTAAAATACATGCGCCATCAACAAAAAGTAATAGTGTAACATTGCCTTTGGGAGATGAAGTTAAAAAAATTGTTGTAAGTAAATCGGCAGCTGAAATTTTAATTCCAGAAAGTAAAAAAATATTGGTTCCTGGAAACAAAATAGGTACAAATAAAGGAACATTTGACATTAGACCAAGAAAAATAAATTTTGTTGTCGGAGAAAATGGAATAAAAAATATTTTTATTCAAAATGGAATAATTTATATAAATTAATAAATTAATTTAAAAATATTAAATAAAAGCAGGAGGAAAGAAATGGGAAAAAAAGCGTTGATAATAGGAGCAGGAGGAGTATCAAATGTCGTGTGTCATAAATGTGCACAAAATTCAGAAGTTTTTAGTTCAATTATGATCGCCAGTAGAACAAAATCTAAATGTGATGCAATTAAAGAAACAATTGAAAAAAGTAAATATGCGGGAAGAATTGATATTCAGACAGCTAAAGTTGATGCTGACAATGTGCCAGAACTTGTGGCATTAATAAATGAATATAAACCTGATATTGTGATAAATGTGGCACTACCTTATCAAGATTTGACAATAATGGATGCTTGTCTTGAAACTAAGACAGATTATTTGGATACAGCCAATTATGAACCGCTAGATACGGCGAAATTTGAATATAAATGGCAGTGGGACTATCGTAAAAAATTTGAAGATGCTGGGATTACAGCGATTTTAGGTTGCGGATTTGATCCAGGTGTGACTGGAGTATTTTCAGCTTATGCACAAAAGCATTATTTTGATGAAATTAATTATATTGACATTCTTGACGCAAATGCTGGAGATCATGGGTATCCGTTTGCGACAAATTTTAATCCTGAAATAAATATAAGAGAAGTGACTGCTAATGGAAGTTACTGGGAAGATGGAAAATGGGTGGAAACAAAGCCAATGGAAATTAAAAGAGTGTATAATTTTCCGCAAATTGGGGAAAAGGATATGTATTTGCTTCATCACGAAGAACTTGAGTCACTTGCATTAAATATAAAAGGTATTAAGAGAATTAGATTTTTTATGACTTTTGGGCAAAGTTACTTGACTCACTTAAAAGTATTGGAAAATGTGGGAATGACTTCGATTGAGCCAATTGATTTTGAAGGTCAAAAAATTGTGCCACTGCAGTTTTTAAAAGCTGTGCTTCCAGATCCTGCTTCACTTGGACCTAGAACTAAAGGAAAGACGAATATTGGAAATATTTTTAGAGGGAAAAAAGATGGAAAAGATAAAACTTATTATCTTTACAATGTCTGTACACATGAAGAATGCTACAAAGAAGTTAGCTCTCAAGCAATTTCATATACAACTGGAGTTCCAGCGATGATTGGAGCATCTATGGTGCTTACTGGAGAGTGGAAAAAACCAGGAGTTTACAATGTGGAAGAACTTGATCCTGATAAATTTATGGATGCATTAAACAAATTTGGACTTCCTTGGATTGAAGATTTTAATCCTGAATTAGTGGATTAGTTTTTGTGAAAATTTTTTTAAATCAAAAATTTTAACAAAATATTTAAATTAGGAGGAAAAGTGACAAAAAATAAATATATAGACATAGATATTACAAATCTTCCAACGCCATCATTTTTGGTGGATGAAAGACTTTTGAAAAAAAATTTGGAAGTGTTGAAAGGTGTTAAAGATAGAACTGGATGTAAAATTTTGTTGGCACAAAAAGGATTTTCAATGTTTTATTTTTATCCGTTAATAGCGCAGTATTTGGACGGAACTACAGCAAGTTCACTATTTGAGGCAAAACTTGGCTATGAAGAAATGGAAAAAAAAGTTTCTGATAAAAATATCGAAACTCACATTTTTAATCCAGCTTACAGAGATGATGAATTTGATGAAATATTAGATTTAACTAATCATATCGTGTTTAATTCGTTTAATCAGTGGGCTAAATTTAAAGACAGAGTTTTTGCTAAAACAAAAGAAACTGGAAAAAAAATAAGCTGTGGACTTAGAATTAATCCTGAATTTTCAGAAGTTGAAACAGAAATCTACAATCCTGCGGGAAGATATTCAAGATTTGGAGTGACTTTGGAAAATTTTGACGAAAAAAGACTTTCTGGATTAGAAGGACTTCATTTCCACGCACTTTGTGAGCAAAATTCCGACGCTTTGGAAAATGTGCTAAAAATATTTGAAGAAAAGTTTGGAAAGTATCTTTATGATATGAAATGGGTAAATTTTGGCGGTGGACATCATATCACTCGAAAAGACTACGACATAGAAAAACTTGTGAGATGCATAAATCATATAAAAAACAAATATGATGTAGAAGTTTATCTTGAACCTGGGGAAGCTGTTGCGCTAAATACTGGATTTTTGGTATCAGAAGTGCTGGATATGACGAAAAATGAAATTGATATACTTTTGCTTGATACATCGGCTTCGTGTCACATGCCTGATGTTTTAGAAATGCCGTATAGACCATATATTTTCGGTTCTGGAATGCCAAATGAGAAAAAATATAATTATAGACTTGGTGGACCAACTTGTCTTGCAGGAGATATTATCGGAGATTATTCTTTTGATGAGCCAGTAAAAGTTGGGGATAAACTGATTTTTACCGATATGGCGCATTACAGCATGGTTAAAACAAATACTTTCAACGGAATAAATCTTCCGTCAATTGCGGTTTATACTGAAAAAGATGGATTAAAAGTTATTCATACATTTAAGTATGAAGATTTTCGTAATAGACTTTCTTAGTGAAAAGGAAAAGTATGAGAAATATGGAAAATATAAAAAGTTATATATTAAAAATTGTTTTTTTATTGTCAATAACGATAAATATTAATGCTGGAATATTGACGCATGAATTTAGGACAGAAGAATTTGGGAATGTTGAAAAGACGGATAAAGATATTGTTATTTTGATGCATGGTATTTACAGTAAATTGGACAATTTGGAGTATATTGAGAAAAAATTGGAGAAAAATGGATATTCAGGAGTTAATATTCAGTATCCAACTACTAAAGATGATATTCAAGATATAGCACGAAAATATATTGAGCCAGAAATTGAGAAAAAAATTAAAGTTTTAGATGAAATAAATAAAAAAAGATTATCGGAAAACAAAAAAAAATTAAAAATAAACTTTGTAGTTCATTCAATGGGTTCAGTCGTTTTGAGATATCAATTACAAGAAAATACTTTTGAAGAATTAGGAAAAGTAGTGTTTCTTTCGCCACCATCTCACGGAAGTTCAATGGCAGGAAATTTTTTTACAGAACTGTTAAGTCCATATTTGGGGAAAGCGATAAAACAGATAAATGTTCAAAAAGATAGTTTTGTAAATCAGCTGAAAGAGCCAGATTACAACTGTTATGTCATGGTTGGAAATAGAGCAAATAATCCGTTATATTCGGTAATAACAGATGGAGAAAGTGACGGAGCAGTTCCAGTTAAAAGTGCAAAATTGGAAAACTGTAAATTTAAAATAATTGATGGGGAAAGTCATTCAAGCATTTTAAAGTCAGATAAAGTTATGCAAGAAATTTTGAAATATTTTAAAGAATAATTTAAAAAGTTTAAAAAATTTAAAAAAATAATTTTAAAATAAAGACTAGAAAATAAAAAAATTCTAGTCTTTTTTAAAAACTAAAAATAAAAAAATTAAATAAAATATTTTCTTAATAAAGAGAAAATTTAGTGCTGGACTTATATTAATCTTTTTAGTATAATTAAGTATAAACTATTTTAAAAGGTGGAATAAAAATGATAAAATCAATAAATAGCATTACTTTACGACATTTAAACGGAGTTTATGTCCAAGAGCAAAAACTAAATATTAAAAAAGCGAGTAGAAACAATACTTTGAGTATTGCTGAAATGGCTACAATTACAAAAAAATTTCAAGGTTATGGATATACTTTTGAAAAAAAGTTGGCACAGACAATTTTTAAAGTTGACAGGGACTATGCCATAGATTTATGTCGTGAAATGCTGGAAAATATTGAAGATTTTAAATCGGATAAAGGATATGAAGTTTTTTACAAAGATTTTCCAAAAGAAGTGATGAATATGGAAGAGGCTGATATTTACATAAATCAGATGCTTCATTACTGGTTTGGATATATTCCGAAACATAAAAATTTAAAAAATAAAAATATTGGATATGAAAAAAATGAACTAGCACAGTTAGTTGAACTTTCTCATTTAAAATTAGTAGCTGATTCTGATATTGAAAAATTATTTTATAATTTGCTTTCTAGCAATGTCACTTTGTCAAGTCAATATTTGGAAGATGTTTGCTTTTTATCAAACGGATTTTCTGAGAAAGAATTGGAAGAATATTCTGAAAATATTTTGATGAAGGAAACACTTACGACACTATCAAGTTATGTTTGGGAAAAAAGAAAAATTTTGATTGGAAATTTTGACACGGCTACGGATGTTTTGAGGTTTATTACGAAATTATCGAATGGTGAATTGAATACGAAATATATTTGCTTTGCATATTTTAGCAGAACGGAGTTAGCTCAAATTGTAAAAAAATTGGAAAAAATAAAAAATAGTTTTCCAGATATTAAAAGATACAAAAAACCGTGGCACAAATTTTTTAAATTAAATGCGAAAAAAATTAATTTGAAAAAATATCCAAATGTTCAAAAAATTGTGAATATGCTGTTTTCAAAATTTGAATATGAAACGCCAAAAGGTTATTTTGACAAAGTGAAAAAAAATATTCCAAATATGTCAAATAAAGATTTGGAGAAATTTATTGGACTTTATTTAAAATTTTCTGGCGATTATGCTAGACAAGTTTTGTCGCTTTTGAATATTTCGAATAAAAAACAATATCATATTTTGATAAATGGTCTAAAAAAATGCATGAAAGATGTAAATACAAGAGTTTTACTGCAACTTTACGACAGACTTTTAAATTTACAGAAAAAAAAACAACTTGAAGAAATTAAAAAAAATAAAGAAATAGAAATAGAAATAAAAATAGAAAAAATTAAAAATTCGCAAATTACAGAAGAAGAAAAAACTGTGGAAGAAATTTTTGAGAAAAAAAATTCACCTGAAAAACGCTCAAAAATTAGAAATGTTTTCAGAAATCTTGTTTTCAAGGAAGAACAGAAAGATGAATCTGAATTGGAAAAGCAAAAAAATATTGAAGAACAAAAAAATAAAACTGAAATTATTGAAACGCTTGAAAAAGAAAGAATTAGAAATTTACAGATGGAAATTCCAAGAGTTGTGAATAGCAAAGGAACTTGGAGAAAAATAGACGAAACGATATTTTTAAGTGATGAATTGATAGAAGACTTGATGGAAGTTGTAAAAAATGGAATTATTGAAAAGTTAAAAGAAAAAGATTCACTAAAAAAAGTATTTGTCGATGAAAGTTATAAAAATATTGCAGTTACAACGAGCGAAAAAGATAGCAACATTTCACTTCGTCCGATGACAAAAGGTTCAAAAATCAAATTTAACAGCGATGCCGAAGTCCTGAGATTTTTTGTTGGTTGGAAAAATTTTGAAAAAGATGGACTAAAAATTCGAACAGATATTGATTTATCCGCTGTTTATTTCGATAGTGAGTTTAACTTTTTGAATTCACTTGCATATTATAATCAAATTGAAGAAGGTTTCGCTTTTAGTGGAGATATTGTGGATGCGCCTGATGGAGCACTGGAATTTATTGATATTTATGATTTGGAGAAAATTAAGAAAAAAGGAATTAATTATATTTTAATGACGGTTAGAAGTTACAATGGTTTTAATTTTAAGGAAATTAACAGCGTATTTGCGGGAGTTTTAGAACTTACAAAAGAGGAGTCGCAAGATAGAAAAAATATGTTTAGCGCCGCAATTAGTCAAGGTTTTCAGATTTTATCGAAAAATTATACAACTAGTACAATTTTGGTGGATTTACAAAAATCAGAATACATTTGGATTGATATGAATTTGCCTGTCAGTAAAAATTATAGAGATCAAAATAGACTTCAAAATAATGAAGCAGCTTATCTTGAAGATATTTTGAAATATTTTGTAAACAAAGAATATATGACAATGTATGATTTGATTGAGATGAATGTGAAAGCTAGAGGAACAAAGGTTTTTGATAAAGAAGTGGCAGATGTCATATTTGATAGAATTGATGTAGATAATCCGATTCCACTTGCACAAATTTTATCGAATTTTTATTAAAAAAACTTGATAAGTAGTGATTTTTATGTTAAAATAAACTAAAGATTATTGTTAAAAAGTTATTCCTACTTCTGAACTTTGTAGAGCACAAAAGTGCTAATTGAAGGGGATTTCCTGAAATATGGATTCCCTTTCAGTCTAATATGAATAATTCACACAATAATCTTTGTTTAAAATTTAAAATAGTAAAAAATAACAAATAAAAAGTTGCTGTAAAAATTATTCTTATTTCTAAAGTTTTGTTTTCAACAATTGTGAATAATTGGTGCAGCAATTTTATTTATAAAATCTTTTTATATAATGAAGGAGAAAGATTGATATGGCTGGAGCAAAAAAATTAAATATTACAATCGCTTCCATTCTTTTGGGAGTTCTTGGAGCAATTTTAGTCTCGTCTAGTGCATTTTACACAGTTTTAAAATTTGGGACTTTAACTTGGTCTTCAATTACAGTTACGACAATTTCCATATTAATTTTAAACTTTTTGAAAAGTACAAATGATAAAGAAATAGCAATTACTCAAATGATTATGGGAAGTGGAACTACAATTGCAGCTGGAGTAGCTTTTACAATGCCAGTTTACATTCTTTTTGGAGGAAGTATTGAAAGCATTAGCAGAGATACGATGTTTTTTACAATTTTAGTTGGAAGTATTTTAGGTGGATTTGTGTCGTATATTTTTAGGTCAAAGATGTTAGATGAAGATAAACTTGAATTTCCTGTTGGAGAAGCCACTTTTAATGTGATTGATTCTGGAAAAAATATTCAAAATGCCAGAGCAGTTGGATTTGGAGTGGGTGTTAGTTCGATTGTGACAATTTTACGGGATGCGAGTTTTTTCAGAAGTAAACCGTTAGTTCCAACAGTTTTTTTTCTAAAAAGCGGTCTTAATTTTTATGTTTCTCCAATATTAGTTGGAATAGGATATATTTTAGGTCTTTCAAAAACTTTTCTTTGGTTTTTAGGTGGAATTTTAGTTTATTTTATTTCAGCTTTGATTTCAAAATTTTATAAAATAGATGACCTTGTAAATGTAAAATCTAGCTTGACTATGGGAATTTTAGCTGGAATTGGATTTTGTATTTTCTTAAAGACATTTTCATTTGAAAATTTTATAAAAAATTCGAGTATTTTGGTAAAGCTCTTATTTTTGACAATTTTTTATCTTTTTTTTACAAATATGATTTTTAGAATACCGTTATTTTTATCGCTACTTTCGATGTTTTTAGTGATTTTTGCCGTGGTAATTTCTGGCTACACAACTGGAAAAACAGGAGTTAATCCAATAGAAATCAATGCTATTATAACAATTTCGCTAATATCATTTTTAAATAAATTGTTTAACGGATTAAATATTTCTGGAGAAAAGTATGTCGTTGGATTGACAACTTTAATATTATTTTTAATGGCGTGTGTTGTAACCGTTGCCTGTTCTTTTGCAGGGGATGTGTTAAACAACTTTAAGTTATGCAGTAAAGTTGGAATAAATCCGAGAGAGCAGTTTTTGGCACAGATGATTGGCGCAGTTGCGAGTTCTTTTATAATAACATTTTTGTTTTTTTTATTTTTTTCTTCAGGAAAAACTTTATCGTATGCGAGTTCAAATCTAAAAATTTCGCTTATTTTGAACTCAATAAATCATATTCCACATTTAAATGTATTTTTTACAGGATTTTTAATCGGAGCAGTTTTAAAATTTTTCAATTTTAATATAATAATTTTTGGAATAGGGATGTATATGCCGTTTAGTTTCACATTGACAGTATTTTTTGGCGGAATTTTAAGTTTTTTGGCAAATCGGATTTCAAAAGGTTTTTATGGCAGAATGCTGTTATTTGCAAATGGCTTGATGGGTGGAGAAGCACTCGTTGGAACATTTTTAAGCCTTATTATGCTCACAAGCTAAAAAATATTAATTTAAAATTTATAAATTTAGAATTTTAAAATGATGAAAAATAAGTTGAGAATATAAAATAATAAGGGAATGTTTCGTAAATTATAAAAACATTCCCTTTTAAAATTGATTTTTAAATAAAAATTATAAAAAATTTGTAAATTTAATTATAAAATTATAAAATATAAAAATTTTATTTTTCGCTAAAATAAATATTTATATTTAAATTATTAAATTTATCATCTTCACTCAAATGAATTTCATAAAATACGATTTTATATTTAGAATTTTTAGTTTCAGATAAATATGTTAAATCGTTTTCAGGAAGTTTGACATAACTTTGATTTTGTCTTTTAGCTTTTTCTTTTATTTTTAAATAAATTTCATTTGCAATTTTGTTCAAATTAATATTTAATATTTCAATATTTTTCTGAATATTTTTAATCGTTAAATTTTCATTTTTTAATATAATTTTATAGCCGTTATTGTCAATTTCTTTTGTTTCATTTGTATCCAATGGATATGAAACGCTAAAATCATATATTAAGTAATCATATCCCTTTATCTTGGTAATTTCAATATCATCATCTGTTTTTAAAGCAATGTCAGAAACAATGTTTTTTTCTTGAATATCAATATTTTCATAACTTTTCCAAGAATCATTAACACCGATTACTTTCATAAAATCTTCTGGTTTTTCATATGTTTTTCCTAAAATTTTTATTTTTTTTCGTTTTATTTCCGAAGCGTTATTGTAAAAATAATCAATTATTGACATAATTTCATTTTTAGTTCTTTGAGAAAGTTCATTATTTTTATTTATAAATTTTTTGTTTTGAATGATTCCATTTTTTTTAAGAATTCTCTCAAGCCGTTTATTTTGGCTATTTATTGAAACATTTACTAAATTAAATGGACTAAAAATAGCGACTAAAACTGCAAAAATAAATGAAATAAGCACCCATTTCACATCAGCTTTTATGATAAAAATCATGTTAAAAAGTAGCCAAAGTATTAAAATTACCACTAAATAACGATTTTCTGTAACTCCGTATTGAAAAATTCTCTCGTTTATTGAAAAAAGTGCCAGTAAAATAAGTGGGATAGAAATTAACGGAAAATATTTTTTGTAAAATTTAGCAAATTTATTTTTATAAGTTATCGGAGTTGCCATAATTACTATAAATAAACTAAAAGTCGTATACCATAAAACTAAATGTGACACAATTCCCTTTGGCATTTTTAGAGTAAATATAATTTTTACAAAATATAAATATAAAATAGCTGTGTAAATTAAAATTAACGGTATTAAAATATAGCAAATTAAAACTTCTACAATTTTTGGCAAATTATAATCTTTTAGACTTTCATCTTTTTCTTTTAATCTTGAAACAAAAAATGCCACTCCAAAAATTGATGCTGAAAATACGAAATTATCAAAATATATCGTATTTGGAAGATTTATAAGAAGGACATCAATTGTGCCGACTATAGCAGAAAGTCCTAAAAATAAAACTATAGAAAAACCTATCGTAATCATTTGATTTCCAACAACCGACTGTAAATATTTTTCTTTATCTTCATTTCGGTAAATAATCGGAATTAAATAAAAAAGTACATAAAATATTAATATTGTCGCAGTAATATTAATTGTTTCAGTTGCAAAATGATTTTTAAAAAATATTTTTAAGAAAAAAATAAATAAAAATATTCCAAAAAAGCTAGTAATTCTAAAAAAATTCGAGCGTTTATTTTCCAAATATTTTTCTCTTACAAGTTCAACTGACGCAGAAAGAGGGATTGCGATAATCAAATATTTTATCCAAAGGTCCTCTTCAGGAAGAATATAAAAATCACTCTCAATTGTAAAAATTGCTACAATAAAAAGTATCAAGCTAAAAACAACAGTTACAGGAAATCTCCCAATACCTTTTTTCATATCAGGAAATAAATTTTTAAATTTTTCTTCAAATTTCATAAAAGCAATCCCCCTAAATTTTTAAAAATTTTAAATTTAATTTGTTTATTTTATTTATTTATTTTTTTTATCTCATTTTCCAACTTATCAAGTAAACCGTCAAGTTGTTTAGAAACCGCTTCAATCGTAGATTTTTTACTCAAATCAACTCCAGCTTTTTTTAATTGATTCATCGGAAAGTCATTTCCACCTGAACTTAAAAGTTCAATATATCTTTTAAGTGCTTCTTTTCTTGCATTTTCATCTTCAGTTTTTATAACTTTGTCATACAAAATTGCTGAAGATGCAAAACAAGTTGCGTATTGATACACATAAAACGGTGAATTAAAGAAATGTGGCACTCTTGACCAGAAAATACTTAATAATTCATCTTTTTCAATTTCGTCGCCGTAATAAGTGTAAAATAAGTCTTCTGTTATCTTGCTTAAAACATCAGCTGTAATTGGTTGTCCAGTTTCCGCTAATTTATGCGCTTGGTATTCGTAATCGGCAAGTAATGCTTGAAAATAGAATGTTCCAGTAACATTTCTAATTTCCTGTTCCAAAAGTGCTATTTTTTCAGTCGGATCTTGCGTTTTTTCAAGCATATAGTCAAGTAGCAGTCTTTCGTTAAAAGTTGAAGCTACTTCTGCGACAAAAATTGTGTAATCTGATGTTGAAAACGGTTGATTTTCTTGAGAATACAAAGTGTGTAAAGTATGTCCTAATTCGTGTGCCAATGTAAATACGCTGTCAAGAGTTTTGTTGTAATTTAGAAGCATATATGGATGAACTCCATAAACTCCAGCAGAATAAGCACCTGACCGTTTTCCTTGTGTTTCAAACACATCAAGCCATCCTTGTGAAATCGCATTCTCCATTTTTTTCGTATAATCTTTTCCAAGTGGTTCAATTGAATTTAAAACAATTTTTTTAGCATCGTCATATTCATATTCCTTATCAAATTTAACAAGATTTATCGAACCATCATAGTTATGATATTCAGAAAGGCCCAAAATTTCTTTTCTCAATTTTATATATCGTTTTAGCGGCGCAGTATTTTCTTTTGCAGTATTTATCAAATTCAAATAAATATCTTCAGGAATATTGTTATCTTCTAAGGCACTAGATAAAAATGATTTATAATTGTAGGCTTTTGAACTTGCTATATTTTTTTGCAAAATTGAATTATAAATTGCTGCAATCGTATTTTTTCTTTTTTCAAAAACTCCGTAGTAATTTTCAAATATCAATTTTCTATCTTCTTGATTTCTATTTGTAGATACAACTTTACTGTAATTGGCAGCAGTCGCTTGAATTTCTTTGCCATTATTTAGTTTAATTAAAGGCCAATCTACATCAGTTACTGTTATTTCAGAATAAATGCTTCTTGGTGCTGAAAAATATGAGCTGTAATAAGAAAGCAGCTTACTCTTATCTTCATCCAAAACATGGCTTTGCAGTCTAAACAAGTTTTCAAGTCCAAATCTGTAATCTGAAAATTCTTTTTTTTGAATCCATTTTTCAATATTTTCTCTGTTTTCAATAAGTTCTGGATTTACCCAAGAGAGCTCTGTTCCCATTTTTGCAAACAAAAACTGAATTTTTTGCATATTTTCAGTTGCTTCTTTGTCCGATGAGTCAAGGTCTCTTGCAAATTGTGGGTATCTATAAAGCTTGTAAGCAATTTTTTCTGACTCTTCCTGCTTTTTCAAAAATTCCAGAAGTTTATCTTCTTTGTCAAATTTTCCTTTATATCCAACAAGTTCTTCTTGAATTTTTTCCATTTTTGCAAGATCTTCGTTCCATTCTTCATAATTTTCATAAATGTCGCCTAAATTCCATTTATATTCCTTTGGTATATCTTTTCTTTCCATATTTTTTCCTCCTGTTTATTAAATAAATTTATTTTATGTACATTTCTCCCATTTTTAAAGTTTTTAATCAATCAAAAAATTTTTTATAAATAAAAAGTACAATTGCAATTGGAATAATCCATCCAGCAACTGACATAAACACTGAAAAAGCCAATTTCAAAATGCAATTATTGCAACCGCTCCAACAGCTATTCCTAAACATTTTAAAAATAATTCTAAATTATCTTTTGGTGTAACATCTCTCATAATTTTCATCTCCTATTAAATATATTTTTTTACAAGAAGTCTTTCTCTTCCTTTTTTTGTTTCCCCTTTTTCAGAAAAAAGTTTGTATTTTCCAAATCCTTTTATTGTAATCAAGCTCCCAATGTCAATTATTTTAGACTTATCAGTCACTTTTGCATAATCCACCAAAACTTTTCCTTTTTCAATTGGTTCAACAACTTTGTTTCTCGATAAATTAGTTATTGAAGAAACTATGCTGTCAAGCCTTTTTGAAGAAACTGTAATTAATTTATTGTCATAATTATATTTTGGCAAATTTTTCATTTTTTCCAAATTGACAATCTCGACTTTACAAGGTGTTTTCCCAATTTTTACAAGTTCAGTCAAAATCACATCGACAATTTTACTTGAAACTGGAATATATCCCAAATTGCTTTCCAAAATCAAATCACCCATCAATTCCCTTTTTATATTTAGACCCATAAGACTTCCTAAAAAATCTTTATGTCCATATTTTTCAAATTTCGAAGAAATTGAAATTTTTATTAATTTATGTGGAAAGTCAAAAAAATTTTCAAAATCTTTGCTGTCTTTTGGCATAAAATTTTCAGGGACAAAAGCGATTTGCCGTCTGTCGCTGTCTTCAAAAATGCCGTTTGTTATAACATTTAGTCCATTTGATTTATTTTGAAATTTTTTCCAAAAGTTTGGTGGATAAAATTCTTCAGTAAAACTTATTATTTCAAAATCACGGGAAAATTCGTAGGCATTGAAAAGTTTACTTGCCAAATATTCCAATTCTTCTGGAAATTGTTTTAAAAATATTTCTTTTTTCATAATTTTTTTTTGTTAATTTTTCTCCTATTTTTTTAGTTTTTTTATTTATTTTTCTTTTCTTTTCTTTTCTTTCCTTTTAATAAATTATATAAAAAATTTTAAAATTAGTCCAGTTATTTTCTTTTTTTCTTTTATTTATTTTTATTTTATTATTATTATTTTCTTTTTTATTTTATTATTTATATTTTTTTGAAAAAACATATACAAAATTTATAAAAAAATTTTTTATTTGGACTTTACAAATTAAAAAAAATGTAGTATACTTTAACATATAAAAAATTAAAAAAAATTAGGAGTGATTAAGATGGTAAAATTACTATGGTGGTGGCAAATTTTAAATACAATTTAATATTTTTCGCCATAAATTTAAACTAAAGGTAGTTTTATTAATTAATTGCTGAGTATAGAATATAAATAAAAAAACATTGGTGAATAAAATTTATCAATGTTTTTTATTTTTTTAAGTCCTTTATTCTACATTTGTGGTCTAAAGGACTTTTGTTTTATGTAAAATTATACAAAAAAATTAATAAAATTTTTACTTCATAATATTTAAGCATCAAAGAAGAGAGAAGAGAAAGGAAAACAAATTATGTTTACAAGAGAGCCGATTTATTATTATTCAGTTATAAGAGAAAAATTTCCAAATTCATATCTTGCGGAAGACGAAAGACAAATTATTATTGGAATCGACTGCGATTATGTAGATTCAAACGAATATGACTTTAAAATGTTAAAAAATTATTACGAAATATTATCTAAAAGAGAAAAAATTGCGCCATTTTCTGGACTTTTTGGAACATTTGCATATGAAACTGTTCATTATTTTGAAAAAATAGAAAAAGTTGAAAATTTTCAGTTTGAATTTCCAAAGTTCATTTTTGCCAATGCAAGAGCGTATTTACACTATTCAAAAGTGAGCAAAGATTATTCGCTTTATGGAAATAAAAAATATTTTGATAATTTAAAAGAAAAAAATAGAGAAGAAGAAAAAGAAAAAAAAGAAGAAAGAGAAAAAGCAAAAGAAAAATTAAAAAATAAAAAAGAAATTTATTATTCTGTTAAGACGAATTTAGACGATGAAAAAAATCATTTTTATGAAATAGTTGAGAAAGCGAAAGAATATATAAAATCTGGAGACATATTTCAAGTTGTTTTGAGTGAACAGTTGAAGTTAGAAACAAATATGGATTCGTTAGAATTTTACAAATATTTGTCTAAAGCAAATCCATCGCCATATATGTTCCATTTCCCAACAAAATATGGAGATGTGGTTGGTTCAAGTCCTGAAATATTGGTAGAAATTACATCGGATAACATCTATATCGCTCCAATTGCGGGAACTCGTCCGAGAGGAAAAGATGCCAATGAAGACGCATTTTTGGCAAATGATTTGTTAAATGATGAAAAAGAGTGCGCTGAACACAGAATGCTTGTGGATTTGGCTCGAAACGATGTGGGAAAATTTGCTGAAGAAGGAAGTGTTGTAGTAAAAAATCTTATGCACATTAAAAATTATCAGCATGTTATGCACATTGTGTCAGAAGTTTATGGAAAAAAAAGAAAAGATGTGTCGGTGTTTGATGTGATTTCCCTTGCTCTTCCTGCTGGAACGCTCTCTGGTTCGCCAAAAATTCGTGCAATGCAAATAATTTCAGAATTTGAAATTTACAAGCGAAATCCTTATGGCGGAGGAATTGGGTTTTTACGATTTAATGGAGATGTTCAAATTGCAATTGTGATTAGAACAGCGTTTTTTGAAAATAAAAATTGCGATATTAATAAAGTTGATGAAAAAAGAAATGTATTTATTCAAGCAGGAGCAGGAATTGTTTTTGATTCGATAAAAGAGAATGAATATAGAGAAATTTGCAACAAAAGAGCATCTGTTGTAGGAGTTTTTGAAAAAAATGCTAAAAAATGCTAAAAAGATGTAATTATTAAAAATTAGAATAAATATAATTGAATTTTTAAAAAAATAAAAAAATAAAGTTTTGCAAATAAAAAAGTTTTTTGCAGAATAGGAGAAGAATATGATTTTAATGATAGATAACTATGATTCGTTTGTGTTTAATGTGGAGCAATATTTAAAAGAGCTGTCTTGCGAAGAAGTTAGAACAGTGAGAAATGATGAAATTTCGATAGAAGAAATTAGAAAGTTGAATCCAAGCAAAATAGTTTTATCGCCTGGACCAAAGCATCCGAAAGATAGCGGAGTTTGTCTTGAGATTTTGAAAGAAATTGAAGATATTCCGATTTTAGGAATTTGTCTAGGACATCAAGCGATAGGATATGTGTCTGGTGCACAAATAAAAAGAATGGAAAATCCAATGCACGGAAAGTCTTCAGAAATTGAAGTGCTTTATGATAATTCAAAATTATTTCGTGATTTACCTAAAAAGTTTAATGTAATGCGTTATCACTCACTTTATGTGGATGAAGATACACTAAGTCCAGATTTAATCGTTGCAGCAAAGTCAAAAGATGGGGTAATTATGGCGGTTGAACATAAAACTAAGGATATTTATGGAATACAGTTTCATCCTGAGTCATTTTTTACTGAGTACGGGAAAAAGATGATTGAGAATTTTGTAAAACTTGAAAATAAAAACAAGAGAGAAGAAGAAAAAAAAGAAAGAGAAAAAGAAATAAAAAAAGAGGTAGAAAATATGGCAAAAAACGAAAATTTGAAAAAATATTTAAAAAAATTGCAAGATAATATTGCGTTGACTGATAGTGATTTTAAGGAAATTTGTGCGATTATTGATAGTAAAAATTATAATATTATTCAGCTTGGAGCATTGTTAGTTTTAATTTCAGAAAAAAGTCTTTATCCAGAGTCGCTTACGGCTTTTGTAAAAAATATTTTGGCTTATAGTACGACGTTTAAGGATGAGTCGGATATGATAGATGTTTGTGGGACTGGTGGAGATGGATTTAAGACAATAAATATTTCTACGGCTGTTGCGTTTATTTTGGGAGCGATGGGAGTAACTGTTGCAAAACACGGAAATCGTGCGGTTTCAAGTAAGAGTGGTAGTAGTGATGTTTTAGATAAATTGGGAGTTCCTTTGGAAAAATCATTGTTGGCTCAATTAGATAAACTTGAGAAAAAACATTTGGCATTTTTCCATGCACCATTTTTCCATAAATTAGTTGGAGAAGTTAGAGAAGTTCGTCAGCAGCTTGGAATAAGAACTGTTTTCAATGTTTTAGGACCTTTGTTACATCCTAACAAAAAATTAAAATATCAGTTAGTTGGACTTTATCATGAGCCTGTTCACAGATTGTATGCTGAAACATTGCAATTATTGGGAAGAAAGCATGCGTTGGTTGTGCGTGGAAATGATGGACTTGATGAAATCACAATTTGCGATGATACAAAAATTATCGAAGTAAAAGGAGAACAAATTCTAGAATATACAATTTCGCCTGAAAGTTTTGGATTTAAAAGAGCTTTTCATTCTGAAATCGAAGGTGGAACAGCAGAAGAAAATGCTGAAATTTTAAAGAGAATATTAAAAGGTGAAGAAAAATCTGCAAAATTTGATATAGTTGTGTTAAATGCGATGTTTGGGCTTTATACTGCGAATGTAGTGGACCATCCTGCAAAGGCAAAGGAAATGATTTTGGAAGCGATTGAGAGTGGGAAAGTTTATGAATTTTATGAAAACTATGTGAAATAATTTTTTGGAAGTGGAATTTAGATGATGATAAAAACTTTATATAAAGAAAAATGTTTGAGGTATTTTATAATCCCAGAAATAATATTATTATTTATATTTTTCTTCAAATTTTCAATATTTGTAGTATGTATAATACTGCCTCTTTATATTATTGAGAGTATAATTGATAACATTTTTTTCAATATTCCATTAATCTGGTTATTATTCAAAATAACAACTATGTATTTTTACTCTATAAAGTTTGAAAAAATAAATAAAACTGAAGATGAAGAAAAAAAGAAAAAAGAGAAAATTAGATTAAAGATAATAATTTTTTTATTAAATATAGTAGCACTTATTATTTTTACAATATTTTCTATTGATTTAGTAAACAAAATTTTTGATACATTATTAAGTTTTTAAATTATGAAAGGAAAAACATGGATATTTTAGAAAAAATAAAAATAAAAAGAGATATACAGCTTGAAGCAGAAATAAAATCTTTTAAACAGCCGTCGTTGAAAGAGGCATTGAAACAGGATGGAGTACGGATTATTGGAGAAATTAAAAGGGCTTCTCCATCGAAGGGAAAAATTGCGAAAGATGATTTTGATTTGTTAAAACAGGCACAAAGTTATGTGGATAAAAGGGTTGCGGCTTTTTCGATATTGACGGAAAAGGAATATTTTAAAGGGGAGAATAATTTTATAAAAATTGTAAGAGAGAAATTTCCAAAAATGCCGATTTTGAGGAAGGATTTTATTTATACTCCGTTTCAGGTGGCTCATGCTAAGTTTTTGGGGGCTTCGGCGATACTTCTTATTGTGAGAATGTTGGATGACAAGACTTTGTGTGAGTTGCATAAATTGGCACATGATTTGGAGCTTGATGTTTTGGTTGAGGTGCATGATGAGGTTGAACTTGAGAGAGCGTTAAAAATACCTAATTTAGAAATTTTGGGAGTTAATAATAGAAATTTGAATACTTTTGAGGTGGATATTAAGACTACGAAAAAGCTGATGGATAAAATTCCAGATGAAATGAAGGAAAAACTGGTGCTTGTTGGCGAAAGTGGATTTCTTACGAAAGAGGATTTGGAGTATGCAAAAAGTATTGGGGTTGATGGTCTTTTGATTGGGGAAGCACTTATGAGAGGAAATTTGGATTTGGAAAAAATTTAAAAAATAATATAAATTTTTGAATTTATTGGATTGAAAGGAGATGCGTTGGAAAAGAATAAAACTTTACTAAAAATTTGTGGGATTCGGTCGGTTGAGGAAATAGAAGAATTAAAAGGACTTGACATTGATTATATTGGATGTATTTTTGCAAAAAGTCCAAGACAAGTGAATATTGAAGTTGTTAGTCAAATCACAAAAATTGCACATAAAAATGGGAAAAAAGTCGTTGGCGTATTTGTGAATGCAATGATTAGAGACATTGTAAGAATTGTAGAAGCTCTTAAAATTGATGTTGTGCAGCTTCACGGAAATGAAACGGCAGAATATTGTGAAGAGCTGGGAAAAGCGCTTGAGAGAATTCATAAAAATTATTTGAACAATTTGAAAAACGATGTAAAAAGCATTAAAGATAAAACTGCGATTTGGAAAAGTTTTGCTGTAAAAAATAAACTTCCAAATATTAATGATTACAAGTCATTTATTGAATATCCCCTTTTTGAAACAAAAGGTGACAAAGCTGGTGGAAACGGAAAAACTTTTGACTGGAAAACTTTAGAAGAGGTAAGTCCATATTCGTTTATTCTGGCTGGAGGAATTTCAACAGAAAATGTGGAAGCAGCAATGTCTTATAGACCAGCGGTTGTTGATGTCAACAGTAAAGTTGAAATTGATGATAGAAAAAATAAAAAATTGATAGAAAAAATAATTAAAATTGTAAAAAGTTAATTTAAAATAAAAATATTTTTTAATAAAAATAGAAGGAGAAATTATGGAAAATAAAAAAGCATATTTTGGAGAATTTGGAGGTCAGTTTGTTCCAGAAACTGTTATGACAGCGTTATTTGAGCTGGAAAAAGCCTACAATGAATTGAAAGATGACAAGGAATTTTATGAAAATTTTGAAGATTTGCTGAAAAATTATGTTGGAAGAGAAACGCCACTTTATTATGCAAAAAGTTTGAGTGACTATTATAATCACGACATTTACTTGAAAAGAGAGGACTTGAATCACACGGGAGCACATAAAATTAATAATGCGCTTGGACAAGTTTTACTTGCGAAAAAAATGGGGAAAAAGAAAGTTATCGCTGAAACTGGGGCTGGACAACATGGGGTTGCGACTGCTACTGCTGCGGCACTTCTTGGGCTTGAATGCGATGTTTATATGGGAGCAGTTGACATTGAAAGACAAAAATTGAATGTGTTTAGAATGGAGCTTTTGGGAGCGAAAGTCGTTTCTGTTGAAGATGGGCTTAAAACGTTGAAAGAGGCGACTACTGCGGCAATTCAGGCTTGGGTTGCAGAAATTGAAACTGTATTTTATGTGATTGGTTCTGTTGTTGGACCACATCCTTATCCTACGATTGTTAGGGATTTTCAGTCGATTATTGGGAAAGAGGCTAGACATCAAATTGAAGATTTAGGAAAACATGCTGACCATGTTATTGCTTGTGTTGGTGGTGGAAGTAATGCGATTGGGATTTTTAGTGGATTTTTAGATGATGAAACTACGAAATTGTATGGTGTTGAAGCTGGAGGGCTTGGAATTGATACGGATAAACATGCTGCCACATTGACGCTTGGAAGAGAAGGAATTATTCATGGAATGAAAACTTATGTGTTGCAAAATAAATATGGGCAAATTTTACCGGTTCACTCGATTTCAGCAGGACTTGATTATCCTGGAATAGGGCCTGAACATTCGTATTTGCATGATATGAAAAGGGCAATTTATGCGCCGATTACTGATAAAGAAGCGATGGATGCACTAATTTTAGTAACTAGAAAAGAAGGGATAATACCTGCAATAGAAAGCGCTCATGCACTTGCTTATTTGGAAAAACTTTGTCCGACACTTTCTAAAGATAGAAGAGAAACTATAATTGTAAATGTATCTGGACGAGGAGATAAAGATATGCATACGGTATTTTCAGTATTGAGAGGAGAAGATGTTAATGAATAGTATAAAAAATGTATTTGATAAGAAAAAACAAAATGGAGAAAAAACAAATATTGGATATGTTGTCGCAGGTTATCCAAACTTGGAATTTACAAAAAATTTCTTAGAAAATTTGGATAAGACAAGCATTGATATATTAGAAGTTGGAGTTCCTTATTCAGATCCACTGGCTGATGGAAAACTTATTTCGGAAGCTTCTTTTACGGCGTCAGAAGCTGGAGTTACAACAGACACAGTATTTGATTTGATAAGTGAAGTGAAAGAGAAAGTTACAAAACCGCTTGTATTTTTAATTTATTATAATTTAATTTTTTCTTATGGAATTGACAAATTTATTAAAAAATGTGTAGAATGTGGTATAAAAGGACTTTTGGTCCCTGATTTGCCTTATGAGGAAGCTAAAGAACTGTTTGAGAAAGCTAAAGAAAATAATATTGATTTTATTCCTTTTGTGAGTGTGACTTCGCAAGACAGAATTGAAAAAGTTGCATCTAGGGGAAGTGGATTTGTATATGCAATTGGGTCGCTTGGAGTGACAGGAAGTAAACAAGTTGATTTACCAAGACTTGAAAAATTTATTGAAAATATTAGAACGAAAACTGATTTGCCTGTGTCATTGGGATTTGGAATAAAAAATAATGATAATGTTAATACAATGAGAAAATTTGCAGATGGAGTTATAGTTGGGACAAGTATAGTTGAGATCACAAAATCAAATGATGTAAATTTTACTATACAAAAAATAAATGAACTTTTTAAATAAAAAATATCAAAATTAATCTAAATATTATATTAACTAAATAACTAAATTAATGGAAGAAAAGTGAACTACTCCCGCTTTTAGAAGCGGGAGCTTCTTGGGAAGTATCTGCTTTTGCTAGCCAAATATATTTACCAAGCTCTTTGGACAGTCCCTGCCCTGTTTTTTTATTTCCTAATATTTCAACATTTCTTTTCCAATGTTTTTTATATTCACTGCAGCATTGTAATCTCTATCAATTTCAATTCCACAGCACTTACATTTATAACTTCTTTCTGATAATTTCAGTTCCTCTTTAATATTTCCACATTTACTACAAGTTTTCGATGACGGAAACCACTTATCTATCTTCAAAAATTGTTTTCCTAATAACATCAACTTATACTCAAGCATCCTCAAAAACATTCCCCATCCATTATCTCCTACACTTTTCCCAAAATTTAATGCCTGACTCATCCCTTTCATACTTCAAATTCTCAACAACCACAGCATTGTATTCTTCAGACAATTTTTTCGACAATTTATGTAGAAAATCTCTTCGACAATTTTTGATATATTCATGCAATTTTGATATTTTCACTTTTTGTTTATACCAATTTTTAGAAAATTTCACTTTTCTTGATAATGATTTCTGTAATTTTTTCAATTCTTCTTCCAACATCCTAAAATATTTTGGATAATCAGCTCTTTGGTTTTCAGAACTGACAAATAATTCAGACATCGAAAAATCAAGTCCAATCACTTTATCATTACTTGGATTTTTTTGAATTTCTTTTTCAAATTCCGTCAAAACAGAAACATAGTAATTTCCATTACTGTTTGTCAATGTTACCGACTTTATTTTATAATCCTTCGGTATTTCTCTATGATATTTTAATTTAACTTTTTTCAATTTTGGCAAAACTAAATATTTATTTTCCTCAATTCGGATTGAATTATTCACACAATTTGTCGTGTAACTTTTAATACTATTCTTTTTAGATTTGAACCTCGGAAATTTCGCTCTTTTTTGAAAAAAATTCGTAAATGATCGTCTTACATTCAATTGAGCATTTGAAAGTGCTAGACTATCTACTTCTTTCAAAAATTGATTTTCACTCTTCAAACTGGCAGGTGTAATTATTTTATTTTTTCCAGTTTCTTCATAAATTTTATTCGCAATATGCAAAATCGTATTGTAGACAAAACGAACACATCCAAAAGTCTTATTTATCAATAATTCTTGCTCCTTATTTGGATAAATCCTGTATTTGAATGCTAAATTATATTTCATAAAATTACACCTCCTTTTGATTTTGAATATTATTTTTAATGACTTCTCTTCAATATTTTATACAAAAATTGTATCATAGATATATTCTTTTTTCAATTTTTTTTACAAAAAAAAGCAACTCATCTCCCGCTTGTAGAAGCCGGAGACTTCTTGCTATCTTTTGTTAAAAAAGTCTTCCATTTTTATTTTTAAAATTTTATTTTTAAAAAATAAATTTTACGAATAGAAAAAAAAATGATATAATAATAAAAAAACAGGAGAAGTATTTTTAAAATGAGCAGTATAAAAAAAATGGTGTCATTATTTTTGATGGCAAATGCTATTATGCTTTCGGCAAAAGAATTAAAATTGATGACATATAATATTTACGGAGCTAGACTTACAAATGGACAAAAATTGGGGCAGAGTATAAAGCCGTATTCACCGGACTTTGTTTCACTTCAGGAAGTTGATAGAAACACGCAGAGAAGTAATTTTAGAGATGTGACTTCGGATATTGCAAAAGAGCTAGGATATGGCTATTATTATTTTCAGAAAGCAATGGATTATGACAAAGGTGAGTTTGGAATTGCATTTATTTCAAAATTTCCGATTGAGAAGATTTATAGTTACGAGTTGCCTTCGATGGGACGAGAAAGACGACAGCTCATAATTGCTGAAATTCAAAAAAAAGTTTTTGGGAAAAAAGTTTTGATAATGAATACGCATTTGGACTTTAAGCAGGAAATGAAACCTGAAGAAATAGAGTCGCTTGGGGTTTTGACAAGTTTTTTTGACAAAAATGACATAAAATTTATAAGCGGAGATTTTAATTTTTTGCCAACGACAAGTTATTACAGCGAAATGATGAAAAATTGGAAGGACACTTATATGGAAGCTCGTTCACCTGAGATAAGATCACTTGACAAACCGAGAATTGACTATATTTTTGGGAATAAGTCAAATAAATGGAGAGTTAAGTCAAGTTATTACATAAATGACAACACACAAGACTGGACAAAATTATCGGACCATCTTCCGTATATGGCTGTACTGGATATTCGCTAATTTAATTGAAAAATAAAAAAATTTGAAAGGAGAAGTTTTTTTATGAAAGTTTCTTTGATAATGCCAACGATAAATGTCACAGATGAGCTTGTATTGTTTTTGGATAGCCTTTCAAGACAGACATTTAAAGATTTTGAATTGATTGCGATAGATCAGAATGAGCATGACGAAGTGTTTAAAATTTTAAAGAGATATGAAAAGTTATTTGACATAAAATATGTGAAAAGCGATGAAAAAGGTCTTAGTCTTAATAGAAATAAAGGTCTTATTTTGAGAAATGGCGAAATAGTTGGATTTCCAGACGATGATTGTGAGTATGACGATGATACGCTAGAAAAAGTGGTTTCTTTTTTTGAAAGGAAAAAAAATTATAAAATTTATTCATGCCGTACGCTTGAGCGTGGGAAAGATTATGGAACAGGTGTTATGGAAACAAAAGATATGAATATTACACCTGATAATGTTGATATGACTGTAAAATCCATCACTTTTTTTGTGAATTATAACGGCGATGAAATTATTTTATTTGATGAGCAGCTGGGAGTTGGAGCGACTTATGGAAGTGGCGAAGAAACTGATTATGTGTTGACTTTACTCCATAAAGGTTATAAAGGTAGATATTTTGCAAATGATATAATTTTTCATCCAGCGAAAAAAGGAAATTACAGTGATTTGACGAGAGCTTATAACTACGCTTTGGGATTTGGAGCTTTGGTAAAAAAAGAAGTTAAATATAGAAAAAATAGAATGTATATTTTTAAATATTGGAAAAAAATCTTTAGAAGCTTTGTGGGAATGCTTATTACAAAAAATAAGGATTATCACAGAGTAGTTTTAAAAGGGAGAAGAGAAGGTTATAAAAAGTATAAAATGTAGTGATGGAGGAAAGAGAGGAAAGAATTGATAACAAAAAAATGCCTTGGTTGCGGGATTGAATTGCAATGTGAAGACAAAAATAAAGAAGGATTTGTCCCAGAAGAAAAACTTTTGACGCAAGAAAATTTGCTTTGTCAGAGATGTTATAAAATAAAAAATTATGGACAAAATTTGGCAAATAATTTTAGTTCGGAAGATTATAAAAAAGAAGTTTTAAAAAGTGTGAAAAAATCTGATATAATACTTCCAATTTTTGACATCATTGACTTTGAAGGTTCGTTTACCGATGAAGTTCTGGACTATTTACGAGATTACAATTCAATAGTTTTGATTAATAAAATTGATTTATTGCCAGATTTTATTCATCCAACAGAGATTTCAAATTGGGTAAAAGCAAGACTTGCCGAAGAGGGAATTGTTCCAGATGATATTGCATTTGTGAGTGCTAAAAATAAATATGGCGTAAATGGGATAATCAGAAAAATAAATAATATTTTTAAAAATAAAAAAGTGAGAGCGACAATTTTAGGAGTGTCAAATGTTGGAAAATCGTCGATTATAAATTTGCTTTTAAAAGATGACAGAATTACAACTTCAAAATATTCTGGAACGACATTAAAATCAATAAATAATAAAGTTCCAGATACACAGGTTACAATTGTAGATACACCTGGACTTATTCCAGTTGGCAGAGTTTCTGATTTAATAAGCATAGAATCTGGGTTAAAATTAGTTCCATCTGGAGAAATTTCTCGAAAGACATTTAAACTTGAAGAAAATCAAGTATTTATGTTTGATGTATTTTGCAGATTTGAAATTTTGAAGAATGACTCAGAGAATAAAGCAATATTTTCAGCGTATAGCTCGAAAAATGTAAAATTTCATGTGACTCGCAGAGAAAGAGTTGCTGATCTTCTGGAAGGAGATTTTTTCCAACTTTTATCCCAAAATGAAAAAGATAAATATTTTGAAAATGAGTTTGCAACAGAAATTATGGAAGTTGGGGAGAATGAAGAGCTTGTAATTGCGGGACTTGGCTGGATTAATGTTAAAAGAGGAGCATTAAAAGTTGAGTTGACTTATCCGAAAGCTGTGAAAGTAGTTGTAAGAGAAGCGATTTTTAAAGCAAAAAAAAATTAAAAAATGGAGAAAAGTATGGCATTTAATGAAAGTAGTTCGAAAATATTGAGAAAATTGTTATTTAGAAGCATTTTTTTTGTATTTGCCTTTGCTATTGCGACTTTTATCGTAATGATAATGGCTTCAAGAAAAGCTGATAAATTGATAAAAGCGGATGTGTTAGTGGAAACGGCAAGACTTCAGAGTGCTGTGAATGAATATTATAGAAAAGAGGGAATTTATCCAGAAATTGCTGGATTTGAAAATAATTTGTCGCTTATAAAAAGTCCAAAAAATGACGGTTTTAACTTCAGCACTTTTTATGGAACTGAACAGATTTATGAAATTCCTGAAAATTTAAAGCTTCACAGGGAACGAAGTAACCAAATTGTAACAAAAAAAGATAAAAAAGGTGGCTGGGTCTACGACAAAAAAACTGGGAAAATTACACCAAATATTTGATTACTAAATAATAAAAAATATCAATAAAATATTAATAACTTAAAGAAAAAAATATAAAGATAAAAAACTAAATATTAATTAAAAGATATATAAAAAAAATAAAAAATAAAAATATAAAGTAAAAAATAAAGAAAATTAAAAAAATTAAGAAAATAATAAAAAATAAAAAAATAAAAGAGATTAAAATAATAAAATATAAAATAATAAAATAAATAGAGGAAATAAAAAAATGAAATTTTCAAGTTTGGGAAGTGGAAGTAGCGGAAATTCCAGTTTTGTTGAAATGGGGAATAAAAAGTTTTTGATTGACGCAGGTTTTAGTGGAAAAAAAACTGCTCAAAGACTTCATGACATTGAAAAGCGGATTGAAGACATAGATGGAATTTTTGTGACGCATGAACATACTGACCATATTTTGGGTCTTGGAGTTTTATCCAGAAGATATGATATTCCGATATATTTACATGAGCTGACTTATGGAGTGATTAAAGATAAAATTGGGAAAATAGATAAAAAAAATCTTAATTTTATAAAAGAAGATAAAATTGTGATTGGAAATTGCGTGATAAATAATTTTGAAGTTATGCATGACGCAAAAAAATGTCTGGGGTACACTTTTGAGTTTGATGGAAAAAAACTTTCTTATGCAAGTGATGTTGGATGTGTGAATAATATAATCAGAGAAAATTTGAAAAATAGTGATGTCATTGTTTTAGAAAGTAATTATGACTATGAGATGCTTATAACAGGACCTTATCACTGGGAGCTCAAAAATCGTGTGAAAGGAAGATACGGACATTTGTCAAATGAAGATGCGGCAAGGCTAGTTAGGCAAGTTTTATGTGATAAATTAAAAAAAGTTTATTTAATGCATATTAGTAAGGACAACAATACGCCAGAATTGGCTTATAATTCGCTGAATAAAATTTTGAAAAAAGAAAATAGAAAAAATTTGGAAATTGAAGTTATTGGGGAAATAGGTACAAAAATTTATAAATTACCTTAAAAGAATTGTTAATTAAGTGATGAGATATAAAATAAAATAAATCTTAAGAAATTAATTTTTTTGAAATTTTAAAAGGAAAAAAATATGTGGGAAAATTTGGAAGTTGAAGTAGACATTTGTGAGAGATGTAAACTGGGGAAAAAATATGGAAATATTCGAATTGTTGGACAAGGAAATCAAGAAGCTGAAATATTTTTTTTGCTGGACGAAATAAATAGAAAAGAAGCGGAAAAAAGACTTTTGCTTGAAGATGAAAATGGAAAGTTATTAAAAAAATTTTTTGAATATTCAAATTTAAATATAGACAGATGTTATTTTACAACTCTTACAAAATGCTATAAAACGGATAATATCATTGAAGAAAAAGATATCGAGATGTGTAGAAACTTTTTGGATACGCAGATTGCTCTAGTGAATCCTAAATATATAATTTCAGTTGGGGAAAAACCGACAAAGGCTCTTATAAAAGATCAAAAAGTAGATATGAAAAAAATGTTCGGCGAAGAATATAGTTATTTTGGAACACCAGTTATTCCAATTTATGATATTGACTATTTTTTGAATAAGACAACTGACAAAGAAAAATGGAAAATAGCAAATATATTTGCAAAAATATAAGATTATTTTGATAAATTATAAAAAATAAAAAAGTTATTTATTTTAATTTATTTATTAAATTTAATTAAATTTAGTAAATTTATTTTAAGAAAGGAAATATAAAAAGAATGATAGGAATAGGAATTGTAGGATTACCAAATGTAGGAAAATCAACATTGTTTAATGCGATAACAAAAACACAGAATGCGGAGGCGGCTAATTATCCGTTTGCAACAATTGAGCCAAATGTAGGGCTTGTGAGTGTACCAGATCCACGGTTAAAAGAATTGGAAAAAATTATTAATCCAGAGAGAACAGTTGGAGCGACAGTTGAATTTGTGGATATTGCAGGGCTTGTAAAAGGTGCTTCTAAAGGGGAAGGGCTTGGTAATCAGTTTTTGTCAAATATTAGAAACACGGCTGCAATTTGCCAAGTTGTGAGATGTTTTGATGATGACAACATTATTCATGTGGAAGGAAGCGTTGATCCGATTAGAGATATTGAAACAATCAATGCGGAACTTATTTTTGCTGATTTGGAAATTGTCGAAAGAGCAATTCAGAAAAATCAGAAACTGGCTCGTGGCGGAAACGCTGAAGGAAAGGAATTACTTGCAGTTCTTGAAAGATGTAAGGCACATTTGGAAGAATTTAAATTGTTAAAAACTTTAGAATTTACTCAAAGAGAAGAAGAATTAATAAAAGTTTATCAATTTTTGACAGTAAAACCAATGATGTTTGCGGCAAATATTTCTGAAGATGACTTGACAAGCGGGACTGAGAATGACTATGTAAAAAAAGTTAGGGAATTTGCAAAACAGTATGACAGCGAAGTTGTGACTTTTTCGGCAAAAGTGGAAGCAGAACTAATTGAAATTGAAGATGAAGAGGAAAGACAAATGTTTATTGATGAACTTGGAATTAAAGAACCAAGTTTAAATAGATTAATTCGTGCTGGATTTAAATTATTGGGATTAATTACATATTTTACGGCTGGAGTGAAGGAAGTCAGAGCTTGGACAATTAAGCAAGGAACAAATGCACAAAAATCAGCTAGTGAAATTCATACGGATATTGAAAAAGGATTTATTCGGGCAGAAGTTGTTTCATTTGATAAATTTATTGAATTAAATGGATGGAATGGAGCAAAAGAGAAAGGTGCGATGCGGCTTGAAGGGAAAGAGTATATTGTGCAAGATGGGGATGTTATGTTCTTTAGATTTAATGTTTAAAAACATTATCAAGGTTTTTTGTTTTCTTGTCTTAAATAAAAATAGAAAGCGAAAGAAAGAGAAAGAAATAAAAAGAAATAGAAATAGAAAAAAATATTTCTATTTTTTTATAATTTTAAAATAAAATAAAAATAGGAGAAAAAAAATGAAATTAACTGCATTACAAAAATTTTTGGAACTTGACAATATAATTAAATTTTTAAAGACAAATATTTTTAAATTATTTATTATTTATATTATGTTTAAAATTGCAAAAATATTTAAAGGAAGAATTGAAAAAATATTAAATTTAATATTTGAAAAATCGAATATGGATAAAAGTATTGCATCTTTTTTGATTTCACTTTATTCGGTTGTCTATTATTTCATATTAATTTACATTTCAATTGGAATTTTGGGAATTAATACGACTTCGATTACGACATTCTTGGGAGCGGCTGGGATTGTATTTGGGATTGCTTTTAAAGAAACATTGGGAAATTTTTGCGGCGGAATTATTATTCTTACTTTTAAGCCATTTCGTGTGGGAGATACAATAGAATATAATAATTATATTGGAACTGTAAAAAGAATTGAATTATTTTACACAAAAATTATAAATCCACAAAATGAACTTGTAATTATTCCAAATGGAATTATAACTAATACAGAAATTAGAAACATAAGGGAAGATGGAGAAAGACGGTTAGATTTGACTGTGGGAGTGTCTTATAACAGCGATATTCAAAAAGTTAAAGAAGTTATTATTAGAATTGTCAAAGAAGAAACGATGGATAAAGTCGAAGAAGATAAAAGAAAAGAGAATTTGTTTAAAAAATGGCAAAGTACGGTTTTGGATTCAAAAGAAAAGAAAAATATAAAAATAAACTTTTTTTCTACGCTTTTTTCTAAAAAGAAAATGGAAGAAGCGGAAAAGTCGGCACATGAAAACTTAAGAGAAGAACTTGATGAATTGGAAGAAGTTGAAAAAGAAAAAAATTTTACAGAACACGACAGATTAATTTTGCCGTCACGCAAGCCGATTATTGGTGTTGGAGAATTAGCGGACTTTGCAATAATTTTTTATGTATATGTTTATACAAGAACAGAAAATTATATAGATTTGAAACTAAAATTAAATGAAAAAATAAAACTGGAATTTGAAAAAGAAGGAATTGAAATACCATATCCACAAATGGATGTAATGATAAAAAACAAAAAATAAAAAATAAAAATAATTTAAAATATTTAAAAACAAATAAAATTTGAAAGGAAGATAAAAATGGAAATAATAAGATTTGTAAACGATAATTTGGCACGAAGCAATTGCTATGTGGTTAAATGTGAGAAAAAATGCTTTGTTGTCGATCCTGGGGAAGAAAAAATGACAAAAGTTATTGACTTTTTGGAAAAAAATGAACTGGAAATGGAAGCTGTACTTTTGACACATGGACATTGGGATCACATTTTGGGGATCAATTCGATGATGGAATATAAAAAAGTTCCGCTTTTTGTGAGTGAAAATGGTTATGAATTTTTGTTTAATCCAGAGCTTTCGCTTTGTATTTGGCAAAATCTGGAATTTAAAGTTGATGAAAATTTGGATATTAGAAAATTAAAAGAAAATGATGTGATTGGATTTGATGGAATTATAGTTGATAAAAATGAAAAATATGAAAAAAATAAAAAAAATAAAAGTGAAAGTATTTTTAAAATTATTGAAACGCCAGGACATAGTTCTGGAGACATTTGTTTTTACAGCGAAAAAGAAAAAATTATGATCACCGGAGATACGCTTTTCAAGGGAACTTATGGAAGAGTTGACTTGCCAACAAGTAATCCAATTGAAATGGGAAAATCGCTAAAAAAACTTATGCAATATCCAGAAGATACAAAAGTTTATCCAGGACATAGCTTTGATACGACAATTGGGGAAGAAAAAAGATATTATTAAAAAAATTATAAAGAAATATAAAAATAGTTCTATACAAATTAAAAAAAAAGTGATATAATTGCAAAAAGAAAGAGAAAATATAAAATGAAAATAATAATTCAAAGAGTAAATTATGCTAAAATGTTTGTCAATGACAAATTTAAGGAAGAAATAAAAGAAGGCGTTCTGGCTTTTATTGGAGTGAAAACCGATGATACAAAAGAAGATGTGGAATACTGTGTAGAAAAATTAATAAACTTAAGAATTTTCAATGATGAAAGTGGAAAATTAAATTTATCAATAAAAGATTTGAAAAAGGAAGTTATGGCTGTCAGTAATTTTACAATCTATGGAAATACAAAAAAAGGCAGAAGACCGAGTTTTGTAGATTCGGCAAAAGCAGAAAAAGCAAAAGAGCTATATGATTTATTTTTAAAAAAATTAAGAGAAAAAAGTATAAAATTTGGTTCAGGAGAGTTTGGAGAATATATGAAAATAATTTCTGAAAGCGATGGACCGGTAAATTTGATAATAGAGAGTTAAGTTTATAAATTTTTTTAGTTTTTCTATTTTTTTAAAGTTTACTTTTATTTCTTCTTTTCTTTTCTAAATTAGATTTAAAATATTTTGAATTAATAAATCTTTGGCATTATTTATTTAAGTAAAGAAAGGAATGATAAAAAAAATGGGAAGAAAAATGGCGTTTACATCTGCTTGTATGATATTTACCGCAAGCTGCACGGGTCTACAGACTAATTCAGAGAAAGAAAGTACTAAAAATCCTATTACGGCAAATAATAGCCAAACTGATGAAATTAAAGTTACTGTGAAAAAAGGAACTGACACTAGAAAAAATAAAAAAACACATGAAAAAGAAGATACTAAAAATAAAATTTCAAAAAGACACACTGAGAGAGAAGAACATTCAGATTATATAACGACAAATATTGAAACAGATAGCTCTTTTTCATCAGACGGATTATTTGATGAAAGGGAGCTAGTTGACCAAAATACGCCAAATTCTCAATTGGTATTGCAAAAATTGGAAGAATTAAAAAAAGAGCAGAAAAAAATATTAAGTGAAGGAACATCAAAGCAAAAAAAAGTTGTGGAATTACAAAATAAATTACTTAGGGCATATAAGCACTGGAAAGGGACAAAATACGAAATGGGCGGAGACTCTGAAAGTGGGATTGATTGCTCGGCATTCACAAGAAGAGTTTATCGGGAAGTATTCAGCTTTGAGCTGCCAAGACGAACAGTTGATCAAGTTCAAGTTGGAGCTCACATTTCAAGAAACCAGTTAAAAGCAGGAGATATTGTATTTTTTAAACCTGAAGGAACAGGAAATCATACAGCTGTATATTTGGGAAATTCGTTATTTCTAAACGCTTCAACAGCAAAAGGAGTTGTAATTTCTACTCTTGAGAATGTTTACTGGAATAAAACTTTTAAATATGGCGTAAGAGTGAATGAATCAGTTTAATATAAATATTAAATAATAAATAACAAAAAATTTTTATAAAAAATATTCAAAAATGGTGGAACTTTTTTAGTTTCACTATTTTTGTTTTTATTAATAAAAAAATCTTGATTTTACTACCAAAGTAAAGTATAATTTTATTATAAAATTTAAAAATTTAAAAGCTATTTGATAAAAGAAGGTGAAAAAATATGGAAGCGACGGTGTTTTCAGTAAGTGAGATTAATTTTGAAGTGAAGCAATTTTTGGAAGGAACAAATACATTTAAAAATATCTTTGTTCAAGGTGAAATTTCAAATATAACTTATTACAGTTCAGGGCATTTGTATTTTACGCTAAAAGACGCTGGAGCTAGTGTGAAATGTGCGATTTTTAGATATAAGTACCGTGGAGTTCCTGTGGATTTGAAAGAAGGAGAGCAAGTTAAAATAAGGGGAAATGTCACTCTTTATGAAAGAAATGGGAGTTATCAGATTGTTGCAGACTTTCTTGAGAGAACTAATTCGATTGGGTCGCTTTATGAAAAAATGGAAATGCTAAAGCGGAAATATTATGAAAAGGGATATTTTGACAATGATAAGAAAAAGTTATTTCCAAAACTTCCGATGAATATTGGGGTAGTGACAGCTGCGACAGGAGCTGCAATTCGGGATATAATAAATACAGCTCACAAAAGATTTCCCAATGTAAATATTTTTCTTTATCCAGCAAAAGTTCAAGGTGATGGAGCGGTACAGGAAATTGTGAGTGGAATTGAGTTTTTTAATAGAGCTAAAAATTTTGAAGACGAAAATAAAGTTGCAGTAGATGCGCTTATTGTCGGGCGAGGTGGTGGAAGTATTGAAGATTTGTGGGCATTTAATGAAGAAGCTGTTATAGAAGCGATTTATAAGTCAGAAATTCCGATTATTTCGTCGGTTGGACATGAAATTGATAATTTATTATCGGACTTAGTAGCGGATAGACGAGCTGCGACTCCGACTCAGGCTGCAGAAATTCTAATTCCTGAAAAACAAAATTTGATTGCGGAATTAGAAAATAAAAAGGATAGAATTACTAAAATTTTACGAAACCGAGTCATTTTTATGAAAAAAGAATTAGAGCAGAGAAAAAATAATTATTACATAAAAAATTTTGTAAATATTTTGGATGATAAAAAAATGGAACTTATTGAAAAAGAGAAATTTTTGGTAAAAGAGCTTAAGAGAATTTTGCAAAAAGCTGGAGAAAAATTAGAATACAGAAAACAGCAAATTAATAAAATTGACTTGAAAAAAGAGATTTTAAATAGAAAAGAAGATTTGATTGAAAAAGAGAAAAATATAAATTTTGCAATAAAAAATATTTTGGAAGAAAAAAGAAAAATTTACAGTATAAAAAAATAAAAGTTTCTAAATATTCAGTTCAGGATATTTTAAATTTAGGCTATACGATTACGAGAAAAAATGGAAAAATTGTAAAAAGAGGAATTGAGCTTAGTAAAAACGAAATTGTTGAAGTTCAATTTAAAGATGCGAGAAGAAAAATGAAAGTTGATTAAAAAAATAATACTAAAGAAATAAAAGAGATAAAAAACACGAGAGATAAAAAAAGAAAAAAATTATATAAACGAGGTAAAAAAGATGTCAAAAAGAACAGATTACCTTTCATGGGACGAATATTTTATGGGAGTTGCCTTTTTGTCAGGAATGCGAAGTAAAGATCCGTCGACACAAGTGGGAGCTTGTATAATTGATGAGGACAAAAAAATAATTGGAATGGGCTATAACGGTTTTCCAGCGGGAAGTTCTGACGATGAGATGCCTTGGGAAAAAACTGGAGATTTTTTGGATACAAAATATCCATATGTCGTTCACGCTGAATTAAATGCAATTTTAAACAGTATAAAATCTTTAAAAGGCAGCACAATTTATGTGACGCATTTTCCGTGCAATGAGTGCGCAAAAGCGATTGTACAGTCGGGAATAAAAAAAGTTGTCTATTTTTCAGATAAGCACAAAGATTTGGAGACAACGGCGGCTTCGAGAACAATATTAAAAAATGCAGAAATAGAAATTGTGCATTTAAAAATGGAAAAAGAAAAAATTGTTATAAATTTTAAAGATTAATAAAAAAAATAAAAATAAAAATAAATTATAAATAAAAAATAAAAACTGAAAACTGAAAAGAGGAAAAATATGGTAAATATTGAAAATGACTGGGATGAAATTTTTAGTTATCACAAGGAATTTAAAAAAGATTATTACAGAAAAATGAGAAAATTTTTGGTGTCAGAATACAAGACAAAGACAATTTATCCAAAACCTGAAGAAATTTTTACAGCTTTTAAACTTACAAGCTACGAAGACTGCAAAGTGGTAATACTTGGGCAAGATCCTTATCATGGGGAAAATCAGGCGCATGGACTGGCTTTTTCTGTAAAAAAGGGAGTTTTGCTGCCACCTTCGCTAAAAAATATTTATAAAGAGATTAGTGATGAATATGGTTACAAAATGAGTAATAGCGGCTATTTGGAAAAATGGGCAAGACAAGGGGTTCTGCTTTTAAATACAGCTTTGACGGTTGTTGCAAAAAAAGCTAATTCTCATTCAAAAATTGGCTGGGAAATTTTTACAGACAATGTGATAAGTTACTTAAATGAAAGGGAAGATCCTATTATATTTATTTTATGGGGAAATAATGCAAAAAGCAAGAAAAAACTTATAGATTCTAGTAGGCATTATATTTTGGAAAGTTCTCATCCAAGTCCATTGTCAGCAAATCGTGGATTTTTTGGCTGCGGACATTTTAAAAAAGTTAATCAAATTTTGAAAAAATTAGGGAAAAAAGAGATTGACTGGCAAATATAGTTTTTTTGGAAAGGAGAAAAACTAAATGAATTTTAGAAAATCAGAGCTAAAAGATGTCACGAGAATTTTAGAAATTATTGAGATGGCAAAAGTTGAACTAAAAAGAATGGGGCTAAATCAGTGGCAAAACGGATATCCAAATATTAAATCGATTGAAAATGACATAAAAAAAGGAATAAGTTATGTTCTAGAAATTCAAATTGATGGAAAAAATAAAATTGTGGCGACAATAGCACTCTCGCCTGAAAAAGAGGCACCGTATAGCAAAATTGATGGAAAATGGATAACTTGCGGTGATTATACGGTAATTCATCGAATTGCGGTTGATAAAGATATAAAGAATCAAGGAATTGCTACAAAACTTTTGGAATTTTCACAAGATGTTTGCTTAAAAAATAATATTTTTAGTTTGAGGGCGGATACACATGAAAATAATGAACCAATGAAAAGAATTTTAGAAAAACAGGGATTTGAATATTGTGGAGTCATATTTTTGGATAGAGAGCCAGATGTTGGTGCTAAAAGAATTGCATTTGAGAAAATTTTGCGAAAAAAACCTGTTATAAGTGAAATCAGAAAAAAAATATAATATAGAATTTAAAATAAAAAAATAAAGAAAGTGAGCTGAGTTAATATGAAATTTGAAACTAAGACAATACATGGAATTAAAGAAGAAAAAAAGAAAGAACTTTGGGCAACAAATCTAAATTTTGCTTCAACTTTTCCAGTTGAAAAATTTGGAGTGACACAGGAATTTGAATATTCAAGAGTGTCAGCACCGACTAGAAGCCAATTGGAAAAATTACTTGCAAATTTGGAAGGTGGAAAATATGGATATGCTTTTTCATCTGGAATGGCGACAACGACTTCAGTTTTTACAATGTTTGAAGCTGGAGACCATATAGTTTTGGGACAAGATATTTATGGTGGAACTTACAGAATTTTGAACGATGTTTATTCAAAATTTGGAGTTGAATCTACATTTGTTGATACAACTGATTTGGAAAATATAAGAAAAGCGATAAAGCCAAATACAAAAGCAATTCTTATTGAAACACCGTCAAATCCTTTATTAGATGTAACTGACATAAGAGAAGTTGTAAAACTTGCAAAAGAACATAATTTAATTACAATTGTTGACAACACATTTATGACACCGTATTTGCAAAGACCGCTTGAACTTGGAGTTGACATTGTAATTCACAGCGCAACTAAGTTTTTATCTGGACATCACGATTTACTTGCGGGAGTGGCAGTTACAAATGATGAAAAATTAGCAGAAAAAATTCAATTTGCACAAACTGCAGCAGGAGCACTAATTTCTCCATTTGACAGCTGGTTACTTATGAGAAGTCTTAAAACACTTAAATTGAGAGTGGAAGCTGCACAAAAAAATACAGAAAAATTAATTGAATTTTTTCAAAGTCACGATGCGGTTGATAAAATTTATTATCCGACTTTGGATACAAATAAAGGTAAAAAAATTCATGAAAGTCAAGCAACTGGTGGCGGAGCAGTATTTTCATTCACTTTGAAAGACGATTCAAAAGTAAAGACATTTTTTGAAAGTTTAAATGTTGCATTATTTGCGGCAAGTCTTGGTGGAGCTGAAACATTGGTAACTCACCCAAGCACAATTACTCACGCTGAAATGCCTGAAGAAGAAAAAGAAGCCAGAGGATTCACACATTCGTTAATTAGAATTGCAGTTGGATTTGAAAATATTGATGATTTAATTGCAGACTTTAAACAAGCGTTGGAAAAATAGAGAAATAGGAGAAAAATGGCTAAAAAAATTGACGATGGAAAATCTCAGATAATATTAATTGCAGCAGTTGTTGTAATTACAATGTTTATGCTCTTTGGAATGTTTAATAAAAATGGAAAAAGAGTTGAAAATAACGATAAAAAAAATAATGCTGAAATTTTCAAAAATAAAAAAACTAAAGAAAGAAAAGTAGCAAATCCTGAAATTTCTGATGGATACCAAGTTTTAAAAGTTAGTGATGGAGATACAATCAGTATTCAAAAAGTTGACAACGGAAAATTTGTTGGCGAAATATTGAAAATTAGAATGTATGGAATGGATGCTCCTGAAAAATCGCAAGATTACGGTCCTGAAAGTAGACAAGCGTTGGAAAAATTAGTGGCTGGGAAGACTTTGAGCATAGAAATAAAAAATAAGGACAGATATGGCAGAACAGTTGCAATTGTTTACGCAAATGAGACAAATGTAAATGAAGAGATGGTGAAAACAGGAAACGCTTGGTGGTATCAGGAATATGCAAAAAAAGATACACAGTTTGAAGAATATCAAAAAAATGCAATGAAAAAAAAATTGGGATTATTTTCAAGAAAGGGTTATATTGAACCTTGGGTTTATAGAAAAAATAAAAAAGAAAATAATAGTTCAGTAAAAACAAGAACAAAAATAAAAATAAAAAGAAAGTAAAAATAAAAATAAAAAAATTAAAGTAAATAAAAAAGAGCATAGAAAATAAAGAAAAGAAATAAAAAAGATAACAAAAAAATAGCGAAAATATAGAAATAGAAGAAAAGGATGATAAAATAGATGTTTATTGATGAAAGTGTAATTACAGTAATTTCTGGAAAAGGAGGAGATGGAGCGGCTACTTTTAGACGAGAAAAGTTTGTCCAATTCGGTGGTCCTGATGGTGGAGACGGCGGAAAAGGAGGAGATATTGTCTTTTTTGCAGATCCGAATATCAATACATTGGTCGACTTTAAAAGCAGCAAAAAATTTAAGGCTCAAGATGGGCAAAAGGGAATGCCATCTCGTGCAACGGGAAAATCCGGAGAAGATTTGATCATAAAAGTTCCAGTTGGGACGATGATTAGAGATTTTGAAACAAATAGACTTTTACTTGATTTAAGTAGTCCTAATGAAAAAGTGGTGTTTTTAAAAGGAGGAGATGGAGGTCGTGGAAATATTCACTTTAAATCTTCAGTAACAAAAGCGCCAAAAATTGCTCAAAGTGGAAGAGAAGGAATTGAGCTGAAAATAAAAATGGAGCTAAAAATGTTAGCTGACATAGCTTTAGTAGGTTATCCAAGTGTTGGGAAATCAAGTTTTATAAACAAAGTTTCAAAAGCAAAATCAAAAGTTGCAAGTTATCATTTTACAACTCTAAAACCTAAATTGGGAGTTGTCAGAATGGGAGATGAAGAAAGTTTTGTGATAGCTGATGTGCCAGGATTGATTGAAGGTGCTCATGAAGGAGTGGGACTTGGAGATAGATTTTTGCGACATATTGAAAGATGTAAAGCGATTATTCACATTGTTGATATTTCTGGAATTGATGGAAGAGATCCAAAAGAAGATTTTTTGAAAATAAATGAAGAATTAAAAAATTATAGCAAAAAATTGTCACAAAAAAAACAAATTGTTGTGGCAAATAAAATTGATATGCTATATGAAGATGAAAAATATGATGAATTTGAAAAATTTGTGAAAGAAAATGGAGCTGAATTCGTGTATCCGATTTCGGTTATTGCGAACGATGGGATAAAGCCAGTTTTATCTAAAGCTTGGGAATTGATTCAAGCTATACCTAGAGAGCCGTTGGAAGAAGTGGAATCAGTTGAAGATTTATTAAGTGAAATTAATCAAAAAGACGATTGGGAAATTAAGCAAACTGGTGAAAATGCATTTGAAGTGGATGGACGAATTGTCGATGATGTGCTTAAAAAATATGTGTTTATCGGTGAAGAAGGAATTATTAGCTTTTTACAAAAAATGCGAAGTTTGGGAATGGAAACTGAACTTGAAAAAGCAGGTGTAAAAGAAGGAGATACAATACTTATCGCTGGATATGAATTTGAATATGTAATTTAAAAAATGAAAAGTGGAGGAATTAAAAAATAAGAAAAAAATAAAAAGATAAAAAAATAAAAAAATAAAAAAAGATAAAAAGATAAAAAGAAAGAATGGAAAGAAATTGGGGTGAAAAAAATTTTAAAGGGAATTGTAATAGCAGGACCTACTGGAGTTGGTAAAACAGATTTGTCGATAAAGTTGGCAAAAGAGATAAATAGTGAAATTATTTCTGCAGACGCTTCACAAATTTATAAAGATCTGAATATCGGGACAGCTAAGATAACTTTATCTGAAATGCGGGAAATTAAACACTACATGATTGATATTGTCAATCCTGACAGTGATTATTCAGTTGGAGATTTTGAAAAAGAAGTAAATAAAATTTTATTTGAAAAAGAAAATAGTTTTGGGACTAAAAGTAAAAATATTATGCTTGTCGGTGGAACGGGGCTTTATATAAAGTCTGTGACCGATGGATTTGCTGATTTACCTGCAAAAAATGAAAATATTAGAAGAGAGCTTGACAAAAAGTCTCTTGAAGAACTACAGAAAATTTTAAAAGATTTGGATGAAAAGGCTTGGAGTGAAATTGATTTATCTAATAAATTGAGATTGGTTAGGGCAATAGAAGTTTGTCGCTTGACTGGCGAAAAATTTAGTGAGTTGAGATTGAAAAATAAAAAAAATAATAATTATAAATTTTTGAAAATTTTTTTGACTCGAAACCGTGATGAATTATATGAAAGAATCAATTTACGAGTGGAAATTATGATAAAAAATGGGCTTGTCGAAGAGGCAAAAAAAGTATATAATAAGTACAGGGAAAATCTTTATAAAATATCTTCGATAGGTTACAAAGAATTATTTTTGTATTTTGAAAATAAAATAAGTTTTGACGAAGCTGTTGAATTAATAAAAAAAGAGAGTAGAAATTATGCGAAGCGACAACTCACTTGGTTTAGAAAAGAAAAAGATTATATCATTTACAATTTTTCTGAAATGTCTGAGAGCAAAATTATAAAAGATATTTTAAAAAGATGGAAAAATTTTTAACAAAATAAGTTTTAAGAAAGGAGAAAGACCAAAATTTTGGTCTTATAAAAAAATGGAAATCTTGGAATACTTATCAAAAAACAGAATAAAAATGAATTTAGAAGGAAGAAGCAAAGCGGAAGTTATCAAAGAAATGGCACAAGTTTTTGTAAAAGATGGAATTTTGAGCGCTGATGATTTAGACGAATTTATTTCTTCAATTTATGAAAGAGAAAAATTATCTCCAACAGGAATGCAAGATGGTGTTGCAATTCCACACGCAAGAACACATTTAGTAAAAAAAATGTCTTTGGCACTTGGAATTTCTAAAACTGGAGTTGATTTCGACAGTATGGACGATGAACCTTCAAAATTAATATTTATGATAGCTGCACCAGAAAATGCAAAAGGAGAGCATTTAGATTTACTTGCAGAAATTGCAAAATTGAGTTTTGAAGAAGAACTTGTAGAAAAAATAGAATCTGTGGAAACAGTTGAAGAAGTTCTAAATTTGTTAAAATAACAAAATAATTATTATTTTTTTATTAAAAAAGAATAGAAAATGCATAGAATCCCTTTATTTAAAGGGGTTTTATTTTCTTAAAAATAAATTATAAAGATATTGTATTTTTAAAAAATATTTGGTATAATAATATAGAGTGATGAAACAGAGTTTATATTAATCATGCTTTGGAGTGGAAAGTATTGATTCAAATAAAAAAGTAGGAGGAAACAAATGAAAAAAATAGTATTCTTATTAATGGGAATAATGATGGTTTCAGCAATGAGTTTCTCTGCAGAACAAAAGAGTAGTATAGAAAGTAGCTTGAATTCTATTGAATCTCAATTTAATAATTTAATGAAAAAAGAAGCTGCGCAAAAAGAAGCATATGAAAAACAAATTGCACAGTTACAATCTGAATTAGATGCATTAAAATTGAAAAAAGAAGGAAGAGATAAAACTGCAGAAAAATTAAGACAAGATTCTGAAGTAAGATGGCACAGAGATAAATATAAAAACATTTTGAGAGAATTTGACCAATATACAAAAAATATCGACAAAATGATTGCAGAAAAAGAAAAGAAAATTAATGAGCTAGAAGCACTTTTATCAATTATGAACTAATCAAAAAATGAAAGGAATGGTAATGAAAATGAAAAAAAACAGTAAATTATTATTGTTCGGTGTAGTAATAGCATCCTCTTTACCAATGTTTGGGAAAAGTGCACAAAGTGTAATAAGAGATGCAAGAAATGATTATTATGACAGTTTAAAACCAGAAAAAACTGATAGAGCGAAATCGATGATTGAATATTATGATGGAAGTTTAACGGAAGAAGAAGAAGTTTATCATAAACCTCAAACTAGACTTGAAAAATTGGAATATAATTCTGAAAGAGCAAAAGACAGAGTAGATTTTTACCAAAGAGTTGTAAGAAGTGTTCAAAGAGAAGAACAAGAATTAGGTAGTTTCAATGAAATTATTGGGAAAAAAGATTCTTTAAAAAAACAAAAATCTATTAAGAAAAATTCAGGAAAAAAAATAAAAGTTAATAAAGTAAAATAATTAAAGTGAAATGTTTAGTTAAATAATTAATTTAGTAATTTTACTTTAATAGAAGGGAAAAAAAATGAAAAAAATATTAGGGATGTTAGCAGTTTTAATGTTAGCTAGTCAATTCTCATTTGCAGCAAAATCTTCAAATACTGACGCTGCAATTCAAAGATTAGTAAAAGTTGCAAAACAAAGACAAGCTGCTCGTGAAAGAGGAGAAGTAATAGTAAATGAGCAACCCGTTGTTGTTGAAACTGAAACAGTTACTACTGTACCAGCAAAAAAAGTAAAACCAGTAAAATCAGTTAAAAAAGATACAACTAACAGAAGATTTAAATCAAACGGAAGAAATATGTCTGAAAGTGAACAAATGAATCGTGAAGTTCAAAGAATTAGTAAAAGAGTTGACGAAATTAATAACAATATAGAAAAATTTCATAAAACTAATGAATTGTTAGATCAAATGGAAGAAAGATTGGATGCAATCCAAGATAGAATTGGAAACTAAAAAATTTAGATTTTAAAATTTATTCGTAGAAAGGGAAAGGACAAAAGTATGAAAAAATTAATATTATTAGCATTAGGATTAGGAGCATTGTCATGTACAAATGCTAGATTGGTAGATTATAATACAGACAGATTAGATACTATCGAAGATTATTTAAAAGCTAACAAGCCATACCCAGGAAGCAAAGAATATAAATCTCTTGAAAAGGAGGCTGAATCATGGTCAAATCAACAACAACAAGAACAGCCAAATCAACAATAATTGCTGTAATCGCTCTTCTAATGTTGTCAGCACCAGTGATGGCGAGAAGATTGACTACAACTCAAATGAGAGAAAATACAATAAGAATTAATGCTCTTGAGTTAGAAAAAGTAATCGAACAAGCAAAAGATGAAGGAATTATCGATGAAAATGAAGGAGATATAGTATTTAATTCTGGTAAATTGAACTTTGATTTTGATAAATCAGTAGTTAAAGAAAGATACTATGAATTATTGAGAAACTTAAGAGACTATGTTGAACAAAAGAACTTAAGAGTAGTAATTATTGGACATACAGATTCAAAAGGATCTGACGAATATAATATGAAACTTGGAATGAGAAGAGCAGTAGCGGTTAGAGACAAATTGTTAGAATTTGGAATGGATCCTTCTAGAATTATAGGAGTTGAATCAAAAGGTGAAAGTGAACCAATTGATACAAATGAAACAGAAGAAGGAAGATTTGAAAATAGAAGAATTCAATTTAAAATTGAAGGAGCAGAACCAGTTATAGTTCAACCACAACAATAAAATTAATATAAAAATAAAATTACCTTTTATGTTATGTTATCGTTTATCATAAAGGGTAATTTTTTTGTAGAAAAAGATACATAAGAAAAAAATAAATACTTCTAAAATTATTATTAAACTTTAGAAGTATTTTTTTATAAAAATTTATTTTAAAATTATCTTGAATAAGTTTTTGTTAATTTTGCAATATTTTGTGCTAGTTCGTCTGTCAATTGATTTGGTTTTAATCTCCATTGCCAGTTTCCAGATGCAAGTCCTGGCGTATTTATACGAGCATAGCTTCCAAGTCCTAAAAAGTCTTGAATTGGTGCAATTGCGATATTTGCAACTGAACTCCAAGCTCCTCTTATAGCGTCCCAGTGTATATTTGCATCATTTGTTGAATTTAAATAATCTCTTGCAAATTGTCTGTCTTCTTCTTTTGCTTTTTCAAACCATCCAACGATTGTGTCGTTGTCGTGAGTACCTGTATAGACAACGCAGTTTTTATCATATGTGTGTGGCAAGTAGTCATTTTCTTCAGCTGAATCAAATGCAAATCCTAAAATTTTCATTCCTGGGAAACCAGAAGCATTTCTTAAATCAATAACTCCTTGTGTCATTGTTCCTAAATCTTCGGCAATTATAGGTAAATCTCCAAGTTCATTTTTAATGGCGTTAAATAAGTCCATTCTAGGACCTGGACACCAAGTACCATTCTGTGCAGTTTTATCTCCATAAGGAACAGCCCAGTATTCATCAAATCCTCTGAAGTGATCGATTCTTATTATATCACAAGTTGTAAGATTAGATTTTACTCTATCGATCCACCATTTGTAGTTAGTTTCTTTCAATTTTTGCCAGTCGTATAAAGGATTTCCCCAAAGTTGTCCTGTAGCACTGAAATAATCAGGCGGAACTCCTGCCACTTTAACTGGTTTTTTATCTTTGTCAAATAAGAAAATATCAGTATTTGCCCAAGTGTCAGCACTGTCAGCAGCAACAAATATTGGAATATCTCCGATGATTTTAATTCCGTTTTCGTTTGCGTATCTTTTTACAGCTTCCCATTGTGAGAAGAATAAAAATTGAATGAAATTATGATATTCAATGTCGTCAGAAAGTTCGTTTCTATATCTCTCCATAGCTTGTGGTTCTCTGTTTTTAATATCTTCTTGCCATTCGTTCCAAGAAAGTCCACCAAAATGGTTTTTTAACGAAATGTAAAGGCTGTAGTCGTTTAACCATTCAGCATTTTTAACTTTAAATTCTTCAAATTTTTCTCTTAATTGGTCATTTTGATTAACTTTATAGTTTTCGTAAGCTTTTCTAAGTAGTGGATATTTACTGTTGTAAATAGCTCCATAATCTACAAATTCTTCGTTTTCTCCAAAATTTATATTTTCAAGATCGTTTCCTGAAAGTAAATTTTGTTCGATTAATAAATCAAAATCAATTAAGTAAGGATTTCCTGCAAATGAAGAAAAACATTGATAAGGCGAATCTCCGTAACCTGTAGGTCCAAGTGGAAAAATTTGCCAAAGTTTTTGATTAGATTTTTTCAAAAAATCTACAAAATTAAAAGCTTCTCTTCCAAGTGTTCCAATTCCATATTTTCCTGGAAGTGAAGTTGGGTGTAATAAAATCCCAGAACTTCTTTTAAACATAGTAGCCTCCTAAAATTTTTTATTAAAAAATATATTTTTGTAAAATCTATATTACTTTAAATATACTATATTTTTTTTAAAAAGTCAACTTATCCGTAAAAGTTATTAAAAAAAATTATACTTATCCGAATATCTTGACTATATAAAAAAAATGTTGTAATATTAAAGTGTAAAATAATTAACAAAAATAAAAAATAGGAGGCAGTGGAATGAAATTATTGACAATCAACACACATGCGTGGTTGGAAGAAAATCAAGATGAGAAGATGGAAATTTTGGCAAAGACGATTGCTGAAAAGCAGTATGATGTAATCGCTATGCAAGAAGTGAATCAGCTTATGAATAGTCCAGTTATTTACGATGGAATTCGAAACGATAATTACGGATGGAAATTGCTGGAAAAGCTGGAAAAGTACACAGATACTGATTATTATTATCATTGGAGCAATTCTCACATCGGTTTTGGGAAATATGACGAAGGAGTGGCAATTATTACAAAGCATCCAATAAAAGATGAGGATGAGTTTTATTGCACTTTTTCGCAATCTGTCAGAGTTATTAATGCAAGAAGGATTGTAAGTATAACTTTGGATTACGAAGGACAAGAAATAGAGTTTTACAGTTGTCATATGAATTTGCCAAATTGTGAAACAGAAGATATGGGAGAAAATATTCAGACAATTTTAAAAAGAACGAAAAATGATAATTTAAAATTTTTGATGGGAGATTTTAACACAGATGCGATACATAATCAAGAAGCTTATCAAAATATAATAAATCAAGGATTATTCGATACTTATGAATTAGCTGAAAAAAAAGATAGTGGAATAACAGTCAATAAAAAAATTGATGGTTGGGCAACTAGCGGTTCTGAAAAAAGACTAGATTATATTTTTTCAAATAAAAAAGTAAAAGTTTTAGAAAGTAAAGTTATTTTTAATGGAGAAAATAAAGGAGTTGTTTCAGATCACTTTGGTTTGGAAGTGAAAATAGAGTTATAAAAGCTTCATTTTGGTAAAAGATAAAAAAAAATTTAAAAAGTTTTCCGTAAATGTCTTGACAAATGAAAATTATGAGGTATAACTAATGTGTAAAACAAATTTTAATTTATAAATATTTTTAGGAGGTACTCAATCATGATGAAAAAAATTCAACGGTTCGGTGGAGCAATGATGGCGCCAGTTCTATTATTCGCATTCACAGGGATAGTCGTAGGAATAGCATCACTATTTACGAATCCACAAGTAATGGGTTCAATTGCAAATGAAGGGACAAACTGGTATAAATTCTGGTTTGTGATAAGTGAAGGTGGTTGGACAGTATTTAGACAAATGCCATTATTGTTCGCAATCGGATTGCCAATCAGCCTTGCGAATAAAACAAATGCAAGAGCATGTTTGGAAGCGTTTGCTTTATATACAACTTATAATTATTTTGTAGCTGCAATGCTTGCACAATGGAGCTTCTTTGGTGTTGACATGAGTCAAGAAGCTGGAGGAACAAGTGGACTTGCAGTAATTGCTGGAGTAAAAACACTAGATACAAACTTATTTGGTGCAATTATAATTTCTGCAATAGTAGTTTATTTACATAATAAATATTTTGATAAAAAGTTACCAGACTTTTTAGGAGTATTTCAAGGAACAGTATTTGTTTATATTATTGGTTTCTTAGTAATGATTCCATGTGCTTTCATAACTGCACTTTGCTGGCCAAAAGTTCAAATTGGAATTAACAACTTGCAACAATTATTAAAAGTTTCAGGACCAATTGGAGTATGGATTTACACATTCCTTGAAAGAGCATTGATTCCAACAGGATTGCATCACTTTGTATATACACCATTTATATTCGGACCAGCAGCAGTTCCAGGTGGAATTCAAACTTACTGGGTTCAACATATAAGTCAATTTGCTCAATCTACAAAACCTTTAAAAGAAATGTTCCCACAAGGTGGATTTGCATTACACGGTAACTCAAAAATCTTTGGTTCAGTAGGTATCGCACTTGCAATGTATTCAACTGCTAAACCTGAAAACAAGAAAAAAGTAGCAGGATTGTTATTACCAGTTTTTATTAACTGCAATAGTTTCAGGAATTACAGAACCACTTGAATTTACATTCTTATTTATAGCACCAGTATTATTTGGATTACACGCAGTATTAGCTGCAACAATGTCAACATTGATGTATATGTTCGGAGTTGTAGGAAACTTCGGTGGAGGATTCTTAGACTTTATGTTCTTAAACTGGATTCCAATGTTTAAAAACCATAGTGGAACAGTAATTACTCAAATTGTAATTGGATTAATCTTTACATGTATTTACTTCGTATTATTCAGATTCTTAATTTTAAAAATGGATTTAAAAACTCCAGGTAGAGAAGATGAAGATGAAGAAATGAAACTTTATACAAAAGCTGACTATAGAGCTAAACATGGTGAAGGTGGAGCACAAGGTGCAGCTGCCGCAGCTGGTGGAGATGAATATGCTCAAAAAGGTGCAATCATTCTTGAAGCATTAGGTGGAAGAGAAAATATTGAAGAACTTAATAACTGTGCAACTAGACTTAGAGTAAGTGTAAAAGATGCAAGTAAATTATTACCAGATGCAGCGTTTTAAAGCAGCAGGAGCTCATGGTGTAGTTAGAAAAGGAACAGCTATTCAAGTAATCATCGGATTGTCAGTACCTCAAGTAAGAGAAAGAATTGAAGACATGATGAAAAAAGGGTAAAAATAAAATTTGATAAATAATAAATAATTGAAATTAAATTTTATAAAAAAATTAAGAAAGAATTTTCAAAAGTTAAAAATTTTAAATTTTTAAAATACAAAACTTGAGAAAGTTCTTTCTTTTATATAAAATTATGTTATTTAGCGAGGGATTCTGATTTCTTATTGTTAAATAAAATAAATAGAATTTTTTAATAATTAAAGGAGATAAAATGAAAAATATAGTTTTTGTAATTTTAGATGAATTTGCAGATTGGGAAGCAGCTTTTTTATCTTCAGCATTGAATGATAAGAATATAACAAAAAATTATACAACTAACTTTGCTTCAATTGATAAAAATTTAAAAAAGTCAATGGGAAATTTAAAAGTGTTACCTGATTTGACATTGAAAGAGATTGATGAAAATGATGTAGATGGATTAGTTTTAATTGGTGGGAGAACTTGGAGAAGTCAAACAGAAGAAACAAATAATAAGATCGTTGAGCTTGTGAAAAAATTTAAAAATAATCCTAATAAAGTTGTAGGTGCTATTTGTGATGCTGCATATTTTCTTGCGACAAATGGATTATTGAATGATCGAAAACATACAGTAAATAGCTTTGATGAAATAAAAGATAATTCGAATTATACGAATGCTAAAAATTTTGTGGAGATGGAGTCAGTGATTGATGGAAACTTGATAACTGCGAAAGGGGATAGTCCTGTACATTTTGCTAAAAATGTGATGATGGCGTTAGGTGATATTCCCGAAAAAAATGTAAATTTATTTTTTGATATTTATACGATTGGATTTGTTAAAGCATTTGAAAAATTTTCAAAATAAAAGAAAAAGAGGTTGCTTCAAAAATGATATAACCTCTTTTTTTGTATAAAAATTATCTTTTTGCAATAGCGGTAAAAGTAAATTTCTCAGGATGATGAATTATTGTTTCATACTGAAAAAGTGTTCCATTTGATAAATAGGCATGAGTTTCAATAACAACAACCATATTTATATCTTTTAATTTGAGATATTTTTGTTCTTCTGGAGTGATCTTTCTGAAATTAATATCTCTTCGAGAATAACCGATCTTTAATTTCAAATCCTTTTCCAAATATTCATATATCGACTTTTTGGCAATCTCTTCATTCAAAAAAGGTACAATTTTTCTGTCAAAAAAACTTGTGGAATAATTTAAAACTTCCCCATTTAAGGAATTTGTACGGACAACTTTGTAGAAATCAGCGCTTTCAGAAACTTGAAATTCTTTCATTAATTTTTTATCTCCCTGAACAATATATAAGCTGATTAAGTCGGTTTCAAGATTAATATTTTGAAGTTTATTGAGTTCCTGCACAGTTTGAATTGAAGTCAGAGAAATATTTTCCAAATTTTTTTTCTCCAGTACAATTGATTTTTTTCCCTTCACTTTTTGAATAAAACCTTCAGTTTCCAGCATAGAAAGAGCCTTTCTTACAGTAAGTTTAGAAAAATTATAATCTTTTGCCAAGTCATCTTCTTTTTTTAAAAAATCTCCTGATTTAATAATACCATTTTTAATTTTCTCCTTTATATCATAATATACTTTTTCATATTTAGTCATTTGTATAAACCTTTCATATCATTTTTATATATTATACAATAAATTGCTTTAAATAACAACTAAAACAAAAGATTTATATAATAATTATAAAAATTTTAAAAGATTTATATAAACCTATTGACTTTTTTAAAAAATATGTTATAATTAATATTGAAATAAGAAAAGAAAAAAATATATGATTAATAAATTATAGGAGATGATTAATTATGAAAAAATTTTCAATCGTAGTAGCTGGTGGAGGGAGTACATTTACTCCAGGAATTGTTTTGATGTTGTTAGAAAACTTGGATAAATTTCCAATTAGACAGATTAAATTTTATGATAATGACGCTGAAAGACAAGAAGTTATTGCAAAAGCGTGTGACATTATAATAAAAGAAAAAGCACCTGATATTAATTTTGTTTATACAACTGATCCCGAAACAGCATTTACAGATGTTGACTTTGTTATGGCACATATAAGAGTTGGAAAATATGCAATGCGTGAAAAAGATGAAAAAATACCTTTGAAACACGGAGTATTAGGACAAGAAACTTGTGGACCAGGAGGAATCGCTTATGGAATGCGTTCAATTGGTGGAGTTATTGAATTAGTTGATTATATGGAAAAATATTCGCCAAATGCTTGGATGTTGAACTACTCAAATCCTGCGGCAATTGTAGCAGAAGCAACTAGAAGATTGCGTCCAAATTCTAAAATATTGAATATTTGCGATATGCCAATTGGAATTGAAATAAGAATGGCTGAAATGCTTGGATTGAAATCAAGAAAAGATATGGTAATCAGATACTTTGGATTGAATCACTTTGGTTGGTGGACAGACATTAGAGATAAACATGGAAAAGACTTAATGCCTGAATTAAAAGAAAAAGTTGCAAAAATAGGGTATAATGTAGAAATTGAAGGAGAAAATACAGAAGCAAGCTGGAATGATACATTTACAAAAGCAAGAGATGTATTTGCAGTTGACCCTACAACATTACCAAACACATACTTAAAATACTACTTATTCCCTGACTATGTGGTAGAGCATTCAAACCCTAACCACACAAGAGCAAATGAAGTAATGGAAGGAAGGGAAAAATTCGTATTTGGTGAATGTAGAGCAATCGCTGAAAAAGGAACTGCAAAAGATAGTAAACTTCATGTAGACGATCATGCTTCATACATAGTTGACTTGGCAAGAGCAATTGCTTATGATACAAAAGAAAGAATGTTATTAATCGTAGAAAATGACGGAGCAATCTCAAACTTTGATTCAACTGCAATGGTTGAAGTACCTTGTATAGTAGGTTCAAACGGACCTGAAAAAATTGTTCAAGGTAAAATTCCTCAATTCCAAAAAGGTTTAATGGAACAACAAGTTTCTGTTGAAAAATTAACAGTAGAAGCATGGATTGAAGGTTCATACCAAAAATTATGGCAGGCAATTACATTGTCAAGAACTGTGCCAAGTGCATCTGTTGCAAAAGCTATTTTGGATGACTTGATTGAGGCTAATAAAGATTTCTGGCCAGTTTTGAAATAACAGATTTGAAATAAATAATTTTTAGTGCTTGAAATGTTAATTAATTATGATATAATTATTTAAAAAAATAACCATTCAGCATGGTATAGTAAAATAAATTGCAAAAATAAAGGCACTGCTATTGAAGTAGTGTCTTTTTTTTTGATATAATTACTTATAAATTATTTTTTATTAATCAGTTGTAAAAATAAATTTTTAAAGGTTAAATAATGTCAATGTTCATTAACCAAAAAAGAAAAAAGTTATATTAATAAAAGTTTATAAATTGTTTATAAATTAAATATGAAGGAGAAAAAATGGATATAAAAAAATTAGATAAAAAATGGTGGAAAAAAGAAGTTGGATATCAAATTTATCCAAGAAGTTTTTATGATAGTAATAACGATGGAATTGGAGATTTGAATGGAATTACAGAGAAATTAGATTATTTGAAGAATTTAGGAATAACGCTTATTTGGGTTTGTCCAATTTTTAAGTCGCCAATGGATGACAATGGATATGATATTTCAGATTATTATGATGTGAATCCTGAATTCGGGACAAAGGAAGATTTGGAAAAATTGATTGCAGAGGCCGAAAAAAGAGGGATAAAAGTAATTTTAGATTTGGTAATTAATCATACTTCTGATGAGCACGAGTGGTTTTTGGAAGCATTGAAAAATCCTGAAAGCAAGTACAGAAATTACTATATTTTCAAAAGAGGAGAAAATGGATTGCCACCAACAAACTGGAGATCACATTTTGGAGGTTCTGCTTGGGAAAAAGTTGAAGGAGAAGCTGATGAAAATGGAAATGAAATGTACTATTTGCATTTATTTACAAAAAAACAGCCTGACTTAAATTGGGAAAATCCTGAAGTTAGGAAAGAGCTTTACAAAATGGTAAATTATTGGCTTGAAAAGGGAATTGCTGGATTTAGAGTTGATGCGATTAATTCGATAAAAAAAGATGCAAGATATTTGGATTTGCCAGTTGATGGAGCGGATGGAATGGCACACAATGTGGAATATACTTTGAATCAGCCTGGAATTGAAGAGTTTTTAAGAGAATTGGCAAAAGAAACTTTCAAAAAATATAATGCGATGACTGTTGCGGAAACTCCAATGCTTGAGTATGAAAGATACAATGATTTCATTGGAGATGATGGATTTTTTACAATGATTTTTGATTTTAGCTATACGGATTTAGATATGACAAAAGGCGGATTTTATTATTCATTGAGAGATATTCCAACAATAGAGCTTAGGGATGCTATTTTTGAAAGTCAACTGACTCAGCAAAAATATGGATGGGGAGCACCATTCTTTGAAAATCACGATTTGCCAAGAAGTTTGAATAAATTTTTTGGTGAAAAAGCGAATGAAACAAATGCAAAATTGTTAGCAAATGTATTTTTCTTTTTGCGAGGAACACCGTTTATTTATCAAGGTCAAGAAATTGGGATGGATAATTTTGTGAGAAATGATATTTCTGAATTTGATGATATTGCAAGTAAAGACCAATATCAACGGGCATTAGGAGAAGGATTTTCATCTGAAGAAGCATTATATTTTGTAAATAAACAAAGCCGTGACAATTCAAGAACACCTATGCAATGGGATAACAGCAAAAACGCTGGTTTTTCAAAAGATGAAAACTCAAAATCATGGATAAAATTAACAGGAAGCCAAGCCACAACAAATGTAGCAGACCAAATAAATGACAAAGATTCAATTTTTTCACATTACAAAAAAATGATTGATTTGAGACAAAATGGGAAATATTCAGATTGCTTGACTTTTGGTGATTTTATTTCTGTTCCGTTGGAGAATGAAAAAATTATTGCTTATGTGAGAAAATATAAAAATCAAAAAGTTCTTTGTATTAGTAATTTTTCTGAGTTGAAACAAGAAGTTAAATTGAGTGAAATTGCAAAAGCTCTTGGAGAAAAAGAAATTAAAATTGGAGAAATTTTGATTAATAATTTTGATGGGTTTGAAAAAGATGGAGAGAAAGTTGTTTTTGAAGGGTTTCAAAGTTTGTTAGTTGAGATTTTATAAAAAATATGGACTGCACCAAAAATTTATTTATAATTAAAGTGGTGTAGTTTTTTTTATTTATATTTAAACTAAACTTTATTTAAAAAATAGAAATTGTACTTTATATTGCTTGTTAATAAAAGGTCTTGAACCATTGAAAAAATTTATAATTACTTCACCTTCTTTCAAAAATTTTTACAACATGTCCTATGTTTTAACTTTTTATGAAAAAATTTTCCGTTTTTTTGATGTTTTTCAAAAATAATGCAAAAAACGAAATAATAATTTAATTAATTTTAATTATTTTGTAATTAAAATCAAATTCGGGGGGGGGGGTATAATATAAATATAAATTTTTATTTTAGTTTTAGATGGAGGAAATAATATATGAAAAAAGGAAAAACAGAACTTGAAAAGATGCAGGACAAAGTACAAAAAATGGTTGTTAGAGTAAATGAAAAAATAACTATATTGGGAGAACATTTAGGTATTTTAAACACAACATTAACGAATATTCAAGAAGAATTTGATAAAGTTCAAAATATACCAAATGAAGAAAAAATACGGTATGAAGAATTAAAACAAATTAGATTAAATTGGAAAAATCAAGTTGATGAGATAATAAAAAAATATGAAGAAATAAAGAATAAAGATGCTACTGCTGCTGGAGTTGCGGGAGTTGGAATTGGAGCTGGTGTTGCCGTTGCTGCTTTGGGTCCTGGTGTAGCTATGGGTATTGCTACCACATTTGGTGTTGCTTCAACAGGAACTGCTATATCTGCTTTGAGTGGTGCTGCGGCTATGAATGCAGGTTTGGCATGGATTGGAGGAGGTGCACTTGCAGCAGGTGGAGGTGGAATGGCTGCTGGGGAAGCATTTCTTGCTTTAATGGGGCCTATTGGATTGGCTATTGCAGGAGTTGGAGTTATAGCAGGGGGACTTTTATTTTGGAAAAATAAAAATGATCAAAAATGTCTTGAAAATTTATTTATAAGGATTAGTAACCGTGATTTGAAATCTTTTGAATTAGCAATAAATGAATTAGATGATCGTATTAAACAAATTGACAATGGAAATATAGAATTAAAAGTTGCTATTAGAGTTATACCAAATTTAGGGTTAGATTATAATAAAATGACAGAAGAACAACAGCAGGAACTTAAAAAGTATATTCATTTAATGGCATTATGCACTCAGTTATTGGTAAATCCTATAAAGGAATTACAGCCTAAATATACAAATGAAGATCTTGATGAATATATAAAAAGAAAATATAGCGCATGGTATAGTTCGTCTGAAAAAAGATCAATTATTGCTCTGGCAAATCTTTTATACAAGATTAATACCAATGAGATAGAGAAAAAATTGTTATGGAAATCATTAAGAGATAATAAAGAGTTTCTGAAATCGATAGATGTAACTAAAGAAGATTTTAAAATTAATATTTTTGATATTGTATCAAAAGTACTAAACTTTAAATACTGATATGCTAAATAATATTCTTAATTGTGTGCATAAAAATTTTGTGTAAATAGAATAGAAAAGTATTGAATTTAATGGATTTATCTATTAGTCTACACAAAATTATGAACACACTTAGTAAAAATTTTATATATGCGAAATAAAACTGCCTGTTGTTTTTAAAATCAAGAATATCAGACAGTTTTTTATTTTTAATACTCAATTTAACCCAATAATTTAAAATTCAATTCAGAAATTTTAAATATAAATTTTATCCCTTTTATCTATTTGAACAACCAAAATAAGTAATTCATTTTCTTCAATTTTTGCAATAATCCTATAATTTTCAACTCGATATCTCCAAAATCCTTTTAGATTATATCTTAAAGCTTTTCCAAATTTTTTTGGATTATCTGTATCGAAAAGATTTTGATCAATATATTTTAAAATTTTTGATTTCATAGAATTATCTAGTTTATTTAGTTGTTTCTGTGCTTTTTCAGAGTACATTAGACTATATTTCATTTTCCAACCCTAATTTTTTTATTAAATCTTCGTGGCTAATCCAGTTTTCTCTGTTGTCTTTTTCTTCTTCATAAGCCTCAATAGCCAATTTGTAGTCTTCTTCATCTTCGATTTTTTCAAGAATTAAATCTAACATTACCTGGTTTAAATTGATATTATTTTCCTTAACATAGTTATTTATTTTGTTCTCTATGTCAGGATTAGCATTTATAGAAACGGTTATCATTGATTTCACACCCTTTCTTATTATTTCTATTAATGCAATTTTAACATAAAAAGAAAAGAAAAGCAATAAAAATGTTATTTTTTCTAAAATTTTCATAAAAATAAGTTTTTTTAACTTTTTATTGAAAAAGTGTAAAATATTAGGTATAATATAATATATGCAAAAATTTTGGAAGGAGGATGTGGACAAAAAAGTTCATAAGATTATGAAAAATATAGAAAATTTGAGAAAAGTATTAAAAGTATCATTTTTCCTGATAATTGTAGCAGTTGGATTTATATTTGCATTTCCAAAAGAATTAAAACCACATGAATGGAAACTTTACCTTGTTGACAGTTATTTAGTAACAACGGTTGGATTGACAATTGGAGGAGCTTTAATTGGAATATTTTTTGGAATGTTTTTGGCGTTTTTGAAATTTCAAAAAACAAAATTTCCAACTTTTGATATGGCAAAGGAAATAATAATTGATGAATACATAGATATAATGCGTGGAACACCTATGATATTACAATTACTTATACTTTCAGTGCTTATAAAAGTATTTGATAATTACTGGATAGCAATGATTGCGTTGGGTTTAAATAGTGCTGCATATGTTGCGGAAGTGGTGCGTTCGGGAATTGAAAGTATTGACAAAGGACAAATGGAAGCGGCAAGAGCAACAGGAATGCCTTATAAAATGGCAATGAACGAAATAATTATGCCACAAGCTGTAAAAAATATATTACCTGCACTTGTAAACGAATTTATCACGCTATTTAAAGAAACATCTGTTGTGGGATATATAAGTGTCGTTGATATAACAATGAATAGTAATGGACTTCAAGCCTCTTATTATAGTGTTGGACCAATATTATTTACAGGTATTATTTACTATGTGAGTGTAAAAGTATTTTCATTTTTAGGAAGAATACTGGAAGTGAGGTTAAGAAGAAATGATTAATTCAAAAGATTGTGCTCAAGAAATGATTAAAATAAAAAATCTAAAGAAATCGTATGGAAAACTTGAAGTTCTAAAGGGAATTAATACGGAAATAAGAGAAGGAGAAGTGATTTCAATAATAGGACCGTCTGGTTCGGGGAAATCGACTTTTTTAAGATGCATTAATAGGCTTGAAGAACCAACTTCAGGGGAAATTTTTATACATGGAACGAATATTTTACAAAAAAATGTGAATATAAATAAAATTCGTGAAAATGTCGGAATGGTTTTTCAGCATTTTAATCTATATCCACATAAAACTGTGCTTGAGAATATTATTTTGGGACCAGTAAAATTAAAAAAAATCTCAAAAGTTGAAGCTGAAGAAAAAGCAATTGAATTGTTGAAAAAAGTTGGTTTGGAAGATAAAAAAGATGTTTATCCAAATAAGTTATCAGGTGGACAAAAACAAAGGGTAGCAATTGCAAGAGCATTAGCTATGGATCCACAAATTATGTTATTTGATGAACCTACAAGTGCACTTGATCCAGAGATGATAGGAGAAGTTCTTATTGTTATGAAGGAACTTGCACAAGCTGGAATGACAATGATTGTAGTAACTCACGAGATGGGATTCGCAAGAAATGTTGCAAATAGAGTATTTTTTATGGATGGTGGACATATTTTGGAAGATGCAGCTCCAAGTGAAGTTTTTGAAAATCCTAAAAATGATAGAACAAAAGAGTTTTTGAGAAAAGTTTTGAATCCGATTGATTAATTAATTTATTTATTAATCAGTTTTTTAGTTAGTTTTGAAAAAATAAAAATAAAAAAATTAAAAAATAAAAATTTATAAAAAAAAAAAACAAAATAAAAAAATAAATGTAGAGGAGAAAATTATGAAAAAAGTATTTTTAATGTTGACATTGTTAATTTTTGGATTGACTTCGTGTGGTGGAAATAAAGAAACTAAGGACTCGAAAAAATTGAGAGTTGGGTTGAATGCAGTTTTTGCACCGTTTGAATATAAAGAAAATGGACAAGTTGTGGGATTTGATGTGGATTTGATAAACGAGATTGCAAAAGATTTGAACTATGAAACTGAAATTATTGACCAGTCGTTTGATGGACTTATTCCGTCATTAAAAGCTGGAAAAATTGATGTTATAGTTTCTGGAATGACTGCGACAGAAGATAGAAAAAAATCAGTGGATTTCACAGATGACTATTTTGTATCAAAACAACTTTATATTAGAAAAAAAGGAAATAATTCAGTTACCGCTTCAACTTTAAAAGGGAAAAAAATTGGAGTTTTACTTGGGTCAATTCAAGAAATTGCGGCTAGAAAAATTGATGGAGCTGTTGTTGTGCCAAATAAAAGTATTGTAAATACAATTTTGGATTTAAAAATGGGAAAAGTTGATGCTCTTATAATGGACAATGTAGTTGCAATCGAATATATGAAAAAAAATCCTGAAATGGAAATTTTTGATGAAAAAGCTGATAAAGAAGGAATGGCAATGGCATTTGACAAAGGAAAAAATCCTGAATTAATTCAAAAAGTAAATGCAGAACTTAAAAAATTGAAAGAAAATGGAAAATATGATGAATTGCTTAAAAAATATAATCTTAATTTAAGTAAATAAAATAAAATAATTGATTATTTGAGATTTTGTTTTTTAAAATAAATATAAAGGAGGTAATGTTGATGAAAAAACCGGTAGTGTTAGCGATGTCCTCGATTGTGGCAATGTCAGTGCCAACTGTTTCAGGAAAAGTAACAACTTCGGAAATGAGAAAAGAAATCATTCGAGCAAATGTGGCTGATGTGACAGAAGAAGATGAAGAAGACAATGTCCCAACATTAGATCCGCCTAATCCCGAAAAGCCTGTGGATGATCCTGATTTAATAACAGTTTCACTCACACAGGATGGAACGGGAACAAAAATAGATAAAGACGAAAATGATGTACAGAAGAAAAATTCTAATTTGGATTTAGCACCGGAAAATACTCCTAAAACTGGTGAAATTTTAGAGAATGAAAATGACAAATTTGAGTTGACAAAGTCTGATTTGATTTCACTTCGTTCTCATGAATTGGTTTTTGATAAAAATAGTGCTAAGCTAAAAAAAGAAGCTTATCCTGTTTTGGAAGATGTAAAAGCTTATGCTGAAAAAAATGATTTTTTGATTTCAGTAGTTGGATATACTGATACAACTGGTGTAAAAGCGTATAATAAAAGATTGTCGCAAAAAAGAGCAGAAAGCGTTAGTTCAAGCCTCTTGAATATTGGTCTTGCGGAAGATAGAATAGTAAGTGTCCTTGGACGAGGTGAAAAAAATCCTGTAGGTTCAAATGACACTGAAGAAGGAAGAGTAAAAAATAGAAGAGTAGAATTTAAGTTTATAAAAAAAGGTCAAATATAAAATTTTTAAGACAAATTATTAAAAAAAACTGTTTCACAATATTTTAAATTTAGAAACAGTTTTAAATTAATTATTTGTCTTTTTTTTGTCTTTTTTTGGTTTTATTTTTATCATCGCCATTTCCAAAAATATCTCTAAAAAATCCAACTTCTAATTCTTTTGAAAAAACATTTTTTAAAATGATCATGACAACAGGTCCTATCAAAAATCCACTGACTCCAAAAACTTTGAAGCCAGAATACATTGAAATAAGCGTAATTAAGGGATGAACTCCCAAATTTTGACTTATTAATTTTGGTTCTAACATTTGTCTAACTGACATAATTATTAAATACGAAATAAGAAGTCCAATTCCCAATTTTATATTTCCTGTGGCAAAAGATAAGACAGACCATGGAATTAAAATTGTCCCAGCTCCTAAAATTGGCAAAATATCAGCAATACAAATAATAATTGACATAAGAAGCGGATACGGCACATCAAATTTTAAGAATGCTAATAAATTCAATAAAATCAATGATTCAATAAGACAAATTGAACCTAAAATTGCCTGTGCTTTTAAATATGAAACAAGCACTGTAAACATTTCTGTCTTTATGTTAAATACTTTATCTAGCCAACTTTTTGGCAATTGATGTTCCAGATAACTAAGTATTTCATCTCTATCTAAAATCATAAAAAATGTTGATAAAATCGTGATCACAATATATAAAATTAAAGTTGGAATAGAAGTTACAAAACTTATAACGCCATTTATAAATGAGCCAAGTTTTACAGAACCTTTTGACACAAAGCTATTAATCGTGTTATTTAGCTGATCATTAAATCCTGCAGGAAAATTTCCCAAATAGGTGTAAACTTTTTTTACATTTTCTGTCCACAAATTTTGAATATCGGAACTATAATTATTTAAATTTTGAGACAATTTGTAAATTTCTCCAAAAAATTTTAGGGAAAGTATTCCAATTAGTCCAAAAAATACGATTAAAAATGTTACAATTGAAATTATTGAAGCAGTTTTTTTTGAAAATTTTAGCTTATTCATTAAAAATCTTACAAGAGGTCTTATTATTATTGAAATAAAAAGTGCAAGAGTAAATGGAAATAAAAAAACTCCCAGCTTAAATGCCAAAAATACTACTAGTAAAATTAATGCTATATATACGATAAAATATAATTTTTTAAAGTCAAAATCTTTATAACTTGCCATAAAATCTCCTTTACTTTTATTATTTTTTATATTATATACTAAATTACTATAATTGTAAACGATAATTTTTATCTAAAATTAAATAAAATATTTTAAAATATTTTAAAATTTCTTGAGAAAAATTTATTTTTTATCAAGTTAGATTTTTATTAACAAAAGTTGACTTTTCTAAATATATGTGGTATTTTTATAGTAGCATTTATGGTAAAGTTTCTCACAAAAAATGAATTTTAAGGAGAATAGTTATGACGAAAAATATAGCGGCTTTTTTTGATATAGACGGAACAATTTATAGAGATTCATTATTAATTGAGCATTTTAAGATGCTTCTTCAGTATGAGTATATAGATATGAGCAGTTGGGAGAAAAAAGTGAAGGAAAAATTTTCTAAATGGGAAAATAGAACTGGGGATTATGACGACTATTTAGATGAGTTGGTGCGAACTTATATGGAAGCGCTTAAAAATTTCAGTAAAAATGATATGGATTTTATTGCAAAAAGAGTGATGGTGCTAAAAGGAGATAAAGTTTATCGCTACACAAGAGAAAGACTTTTGTATCATCAAAAGGAAAATCACAAAGTCATAATAATTTCTGGAAGTCCAAATTTTTTGGTGAGTAAACTTGCAAAAAAATATGGTGTAAAAGATTACCGTGCTTCGGTTTATAAAGTTGATGAAAAGGGGAATTTTACTGGAGAAGTTAAACCTATGTGGGACGCTGAAAGTAAGCAGAAAGCTATTTCTTATTTTGTGAAAAAATATAATATTGATTTAGAAAAATCTTATGCTTATGGAGATACGACTGGAGATTTGACTATGTTTAAAAATGTGGGACATGCCATTGCGATTAATCCTGCAAAAAAATTGCTTGAAAAAATAAAAGAAGATGAAAATTTGAGAGAAAAAGTGAAAATTATAGTTGAAAGAAAAGATGTAATCTATAGTTTGAATGCAAAAGTCGAAATTTTATAAATAATTAAAATAAAAAATGGAGGAAAAACTATGAAAAAATATATTTTTATTGGAATTTTAGCGTTACTTGCCACAGTTTCGTGCGGGAAGAAAGATGGTAGTAAAAATGGCGCAAAAGATAAAGTTCAAGTTACTTATGTAAAAGATGAATTAAGTCCTGATAGATTAGCTAAATATACAGAATATGTAAGGATAAGCGAAGTTCCTAATTCAGATGAGTGGCTTATGTTATTTGATGGAATTGATGAAGGAAAATTTAAAAATGCAAAAGAAGAAGTTTTAACTAATCTAAAAGGGAATGACGCTGTTGAAAATATAAAAAGTTCGGTAAAATTACTGGGAAATCAAATTAGGGATTTGGGAGATGTGATGCAAAAAAATCCAAAATTTGAAGTAATTGACACAAATGCGGAAAATCTTTTGAAATCGCTTGTTGATGAACAAAAAGTGTTAAACGAAATAGACGACTATTTTGAAAAAGGTGAATATAAAGCTGATAATTTAGGAAGAGTAAAAGAATTAAACGATAAATTTAAATTAGTTTCGCAGACAAGAAAAGAAAATGATAAAATTTTAGCAAATTCATTACAAGAGATGTCAGTTTCAATAAATAAAAAATTGTCAGAGAAATTTAAGAAAAATAATAAAAAATTTAAATCAAATTTACTTGATTTTGTAACTGCAATAAATAAATTTTCAGAAGGAGCATTTTCAAAAAATAATTTGAATTATGATGAAAATGAAATTGAAAATTTGGAAAAATTAAATGAAGAAGTAAAAAAATCGTATAGAAATCTTGAAACTATGACTTTGGACGATGCTAGAAAAGAAAATGTGAATAAAGAAAATTATGAAAAAATCAAGAAAAATGCTAAAATGATGACTGAAAGTATTGAAAATATGATAAAATCTATAAAAGCTAAAAATATTGAAGCAACAGTTAAAAATGCAAGTAATATTTTGGGTGGAAAAACTGATTTGGAAAATATTTATGGAACATTGATAATGAAAAATTAATTTTTTACAGGAGAAAAAATTTCTCCTGTTTTTTAAATTAATACATAAAAAATAAAATTTTATAGGAGAGAAAAGATGTTTGAAAAAGATGATTTTGATTTAATGAATTTTACAGAATTTGAAATTATTTCAAATCCAAAAACTTCTTGCAGTAACTTGCTTTTAATTGGAGAATTTAATTTTGATGGAAATCTTCTGTTTAATGCTAAATTTTTTGCAAAGGAAACAAATGTCAAAACTGCGACAGTTGTGCTTCAAATCATAGATTCTGAAAAAGAACCAGAATCGTTTCCAAAATCGGCAATTGATATACAAAAATTGGAAGCAATAGAAAATGGAGAAGTAAAATTTAAAGTTGAAACTTTGTATAATTTTTAAAAACTTAGTGATAAAAATAATTTCATTTTTTACTCTTGACATTTTTCGAAAAAGTGGTATGATAAGTATAGAAATAAAAGATTTGATAATCAAAATGTTTTAAATTAGGAGGAAGATTAAGATGAAAGAAAGATTAGAAAGAATGAGAAACGGAAAGGGATTTATTGCAGCATTGGATCAAAGTGGTGGAAGTACTCCAAAAGCCTTAAAATTGTATGGAATTGATGAAAGTGAATATTCTAATGATACAGAAATGTTTGACTTGATTCATAAAATGAGAACTAGAATTATAAAAAGTCCTGCTTTTAGTGATAAGGAAATTGTAGGAGCTATTTTATTTGAACAAACTATGGATAGAAAAATTGATGATAAATATACAGCTGACTTTTTGTGGGAAGAAAAAGGAGTTTTACCTTTCTTAAAAGTTGATAAAGGACTAGAAGAATTGGAAGATGGAGTTCAAGTTATGAAACCTATTCCTGGATTAGACGATCTTTTGAGCCGAGCAAACGAAAGACATATTTTCGGAACAAAAATGCGTTCTGTTATTAAAAAAGCATCTCAAGCAGGAATTGCAAAAGTTGTAGATCAACAATTTGAAGTTGCAGATAAAATTATTGCAGCTGGACTTGTTCCAATTATAGAACCAGAAGTAGATATTCACAATGTTGATAAAGCAGAATGTGAAACTATTTTGAAAAATGAAATTAAAAAACATCTTGATAAATTGCCTGAAACTTCAAATGTTATGTTAAAAGTTACACTTCCAACAGTTGAAAACTTTTATGAAGATTTGACAAAACATCCAAGAGTTGTAAGAGTTGTCGCATTATCAGGAGGTTATCCAAGAAAAGAAGCAAACGAAATTCTTGCTAAAAATAAAGGAGTTATCGCAAGTTTCTCAAGAGCATTAACTGAAGGATTGTCAGCACAACAAAGTGATGATGAATTTAACAAAGATTTGGCTGAAGCTATTAAAGAAATTTATGAAGCTTCTGTAAAATAATTTTATAAAAAAATAAAGAATATTTAAAATATTAGGAAAAATCACAGTCTTAAATTTAATTTAGTTTAATTTGATTTAATTGATTGTGATTTTTTTAAATTTATTTTACAATAATTTTTTATTATTTAATTTATTTATTTTTATTATTTATTTACAAATTTATTTTTCATTTTGGCTCCATTGCTTTTTCAAATTATCTATGGTAAAATAATGTATATCGAAGAAAAGACTTGTTTATTTGAAAAAATAATGTTTTTCTGAAGGAAAAATATTAAAATTGTGGAGGTAAAAGAAATGAAAAAAGTATTATTACTGATGATTTTGGCGCTGTCGCTTGTAATGTGTAGTGTTAAAAAAGATGAGACAAAAGAAGTTAGCAAAGATGGAATTCCAAAAAAAATTATTGTGGGACTTGATGATTCATTTGTTCCTATGGGATTTAAGAATGAAAAAGGTGAAATTGTCGGATTTGATATCGACTTAGCTCGTGCAGTTGCTAAAAAAATTGGAAGTGAAGTTGAATTTAAACCGATAAATTGGGATTCTAAAATTCTTGATTTGAATGCTGGAAATATAGATTTGATTTGGAATGGACTTACAATTACAGATGAAAGAAAAAAAGAAACTCAGATGTCTAATCCTTATTTAGAATCACATCAGCTTATTGTGACAAGAATTGATGAAAAAATTGGAAATAAAAATGATTTAGCTGGAAAAAATGTTGGAAGCCAGACTCAGAGCAGTGGAGAAGAAGCTGTAAAAAGAGCTGGGTTTGACAAAAAATTTAAAGATTTTAAAAGTTATGCTCAATATGACCAAGCGTTTATGGATTTGGACGCTAAGAGAGTTGACGCTATAGTTGCCGATGAAGTTTTGGCAAAATATACTAAAAAAGTTAAAGAAACACAAGCTAAAAAAGAATTATACAAAATTTTAAAAGACGATTTTGGTCAGGAAGAATATGCGGTTGCGGCTAAAAAAGGAAATACAAAATTGATTGATGCAATTAATAAAGCAATTGAAGAATTGAAGAAAGACGGGACTTATCAACAAATTTATTCAAAATGGTTTAAAGATTAAATATGGAAAAAATGACCTTTTTTCAAATATTTTTTGAACTTGTAAAGACATTGCCAAGTATGTTTTTGTTGTATATAACAACGATAGTATTTTCCGTCCCGTTAGGAATTCTAGGTGCGTTGTCATATACTGGAAAAAATAAAATTATAAAATTTTTAATTTCAACTTACACTTGGATTTTTCGTGGAACACCGCTTATGCTGCAACTTTTGATGATGTATTATGGATTGCCGCTTATAAAAATAAAAGGATATAGCATAACTTTGACAGCTTACATGGCCGTTGCAATAACATTTGTGATAAATTATGCAGCATATCTTATTGAAATTATAAGAAGTGGACTTGAGAGCATTGATAAAGGGCAACACGAAGCTGCGAAAGTCTTGGGATATACATATTGGCAAAAAATAATTTATATAATTTTGCCACAAGCCTTAAGAAGAGTTCTTCCAACTTTGGGAAATGAAGCAATTACTCTTATAAAAGATACATCGCTTATGTATATTTTGGCTGTTACAGAAGTTATGAAGAGAACAAAAGATTTGGCGAATATTTCTTACACAATAACTCCTTATATTTGTGCAATTATCATTTATTTGATTTTGAGTTTTTGTATTGACAGATTGTTTAAAGTTATTGAAAAACGAAATAAAGTTAGAATATAATATAAAATTGGGCAGAAAAAGAGAAATTGGGAGTTAAATAATGGAAAAAATAATTGAAGTAAAAAATTTGAGAAAAAATTTTGGTAAAAATGAGGTCTTGCACGACATAAATTTGACTGTTAATAGAGGGGAAGTCGTTTCGCTTATAGGGCCTTCAGGAAGTGGGAAGTCTACAATTTTGAGATGTATCATTGATTTGGAGACAATTACCGATGGCGATATTTTTATCGAAGGAAAAAATTTGAAGGATAAAAAATTAAAAAAAGAGATTTTATTAAAAACAGGGATGGTTTTTCAGTCGTTCAATTTGTTCCCGCATATGACGGTGAGAAATAATATTGTGAGAACACTAAAATTGGTGAAAAAATCTTCTGTGAGTGAAGCTACAAAAATTGTAAAAGAAGTTTTGGAAGTCGTTGGACTTGCCGATAAAATTGATAATTTTCCGAGTGAGCTCTCAGGAGGACAAAGACAGAGGGTGGCAATTGCTAGAGCACTGGCACTTAGACCTGATATTTTGCTTTTTGATGAGCCGACTTCGGCGCTTGATCCAGAGCTTGTAAAAGAAGTCTTAGATATTATAAGAAAATTGAAGAACGAAAAAATAACAATGTTAATTGTAAGCCATGAGATGAATTTTGTGAAAGAAATTTCAGATAAAGTTGTCGTTTTAGAAAATGGGAAAATACTAGAAAAGGGGACTTCTAAACAGATTTTTGAAAATCCAGAATCTAGTCGTGTGAAAGAATTTTTGAATACAATTTATTAATTTTTTTAAAATTTTTAAAAATTGAAAAAAAATATTTGCATATACACAAAAAAATGGTATAATAAATTATAACAATTATAATTTTAGAATTATTTTAAAATTATAAGAAAAATTAATATGAAAGAGGTGAAATAATAGATGGGAAGTTTTATAGAAATAAAAGATTTAGTAAAAAAGTATAAATTAGCCGATGGAAAAGAGATTTTTGCAGTAAATGACATAAATCTTGAGATTGAAAAGGCGATATTTATGGAATTATGGGACTTAGTGGCGCTGGGAAATCAACGCTTATAAGATTATTAAATAGACTTGAAGAACCGACTTCTGGACAGATTCTGGTTGAAGAAAATGCTGATTCAAATGGCACAGACTCTGATTTTTCGAAAAAGAATATTTTGGAATTTAATGAAGAGAAACTTAGAGAATACAGGAAAAAAACTGGAATGATATTTCAACACTTTAATTTACTAAATTCGAGAAATGTTGCACAAAATGTTGCGTTTCCGCTAGAAATTTCTGGGTGGCAAAAAGCTGACATTGATAAAAGAGTGGATGAATTGCTTGAAATTGTTGGACTTTCTGATAGAAAAGAAAATTATCCTGAGCAACTTTCAGGAGGGCAAAAACAAAGAGTGGCAATTGCTAGGGCTTTAGCGAATAATCCTAAAATACTTTTGTCTGATGAAGCGACTTCAGCACTTGATCCTAGAACTACAAATTCAATTTTAGATTTATTAAAACAGATAAATAAAGATTTTGGGATAACTATTATTTTAATTACTCACCAAATGGAAGTGATTAGAAAAATATGTAACAAAGTTGCGATTATGTCGAATGGGGAAATTGTTGAAAGTGGAACTACAAAACAAATATTTTTAAGTCCCAAAAATGAACTAACTAAAGAATTTGTTGCTCACTTGTCACACGATACTTTTAGGACGGAAGAAGAAATTAAGAGAAGAAAAGAAAATAGCAATGGCGGTAAACTGAGATTAAAATTAAAATATAACGAAGAGCAAGTTAGCCGTTCTTATATTGCAGAACTTATAAGAACTTTCGATGTGGAAGTAAATATTTTAGGTGGCTTTATTGACAAAGTAAGCAACATCATAATTGGAAATTTGCTTATTGAAATTACAGCGAATGAAAAAAAAGTTCACGAAATTATAGATTGGCTTACAAAACATAAAATAGATTCGGAGGTGTTATAATTTATGAGATTTGATTGGATAGAATTTTTTCAATTTCAAAATATGATTGTACCACTTTGGGAAACAATTTATATGGTTGGAATTGCGACTTTAGTTTCATTAGTTATTGGTTTTCCAATAGGAATTTTGTTGGTTACTTCTGAAGAGAAAGGAATTAAGCCGAATAAATCACTGCATAAAATCTTAGATGTTATTTTGGTAAATATAACAAGATCAATTCCATTTATTATATTAATGGTTTTGTTGCTTCCATTAATGAGATTTATTGTGGGAACTTCCATTGGAAGTGTTCCGTTTATTATACCACTTGCGTTAGGTGCTGCTCCATTTGTTGCAAGAATAATTGAAGGAGCATTAAAAGAAGTGGATGAAGGATTAATAGAAGCTTCAAAATCAATGGGAGCAACTTCTAAAGAAATAATTTTAAAAGTGATGATACCAGAAGCATTACCTTCGTTAGTACATGGAATTACTTTGACAATTATCACGCTTATTGGGTATTCTGCACTTGCTGGAACTATTGGCGGTGGAGGATTAGGAAATTCGGCTGTAATGGATGGTTATCAAAATCAAAATTATGCAATTATATGGCAAGCTACAATAGTTATTATTGTTTTAGTTCAAATTATACAATTTATTGGAGATACAATTGTAAATAAAATTATTGAAAAAAGAAAAAAAGTATAAATAAAAAATTTAATTTAATTTAAAAAGAAAGGATGATGCAAAATGAAAAAAATATTAGCATTGTTAGTTGCGCTTGCACTATTTGTGGTGTCTTGCGGAAAAGGGGAAAAATTGAAAGTTGGAGCGACTCCAGTTCCACATGGAGAGTTCCTAAAATTAGTAAAAGATGATTTGAAAAAACAAGGAGTTGATTTGGAAATTGTGCAATTTAACGATTATATCTTGCCAAATAAAGCTCTTGCGGATAAAAGTATAGACGCAAACTTTTTCCAACATGTTCCATATATGGAAGATTTTGCGAAAAGAAATAATATTCCTTTAGTTTCAGTTGGAAATGTGCATTTAGAACCAATGGCGCTTTATTCTAAAAAAATTAAAAATATAAAAGATTTGAAACCGAATGACACATTAATTATTCCAAATGATCCGACAAACGGTGGAAGAGCTTTAATTTTGCTTGATAAAGCTGGAATTATAAAATTGAAAGATAATAAAAAATTGGATTCTACAACTAAAGATATAGCAAGCAATCCTAAAAAAATTAAAATTGTAACTTTGTCAAATGAACAAATTGCACCAAGATTAGTTGAAGTTGCAGGAGCAATCATTAATTCAAACTTTGCAATTAATGCGGGAGTTACTAAAAACGAAATTATTTTGCAGGAAGATAAAAATTCGCCTTATGCAAATGTTGTAACTGTTCTAAAAGGTAATGAAAATGACCCTAGAATACAAAAATTGATGAAAGCGTTGCAAAGTGAAAAAGTTAAAAAATACATCGAAGAAAAATATGAAGGAAGAATTATTCCAGCATTTTAGTCTTTGTAATTAAGTCGCTTTATGCGGCTTTTTTTATTTGATTTTATTAAAAAAAAATGATATAATTTGAAAAATAATTTATAAAAAAATAAAAATATGTGAATTAAAAAAGTTGTAAAAAACAAAATAAAATAAAATAAAATAAAACATAATAAAAAGAAAGGATAAAAGATAAAAAATGAAGAAAATATTTGTGATTTGGGCAGTTTTAATAGCTGCTAGCAGTGTTTTTGCTGAAGAAAATACAAATGCGGGAAATGTTGCGAAAACAAATAACTTGGAAAAACAAAATGGAGTGACTAAAAAAGCAAGCACAAAAAAATCAGGATTTTGGGACTTTTATGAGCAGCAACAGGCGAAGTTGTTGAAACCAAATGATAGAGAATTGTTTAGTGAGCTGGATAAAAGCGTTAGACCACAAGATGACTTTTACAAATATGTAAATAACAAATGGGATAAAAGTACAGTAATCCCAAAAGCAAAATCTTCTTGGGGTTCATTTGTTGAAGTTAGCGAAAAGAATCAGGATTTTTTGAAAAATTTGATTAAAGAATTGGAAGAAAAAAAAGTAAGCAATAATACAAATGAACAGAAAATTTTAACTTTGTATAAAAGTTTTTCGGATATGAAAAGAAGAGATGAACTTGGAATTTCGCCAATTAAAAATAGTTTAGAGAAAATTGACGCAATTAAAGATATACAAGATTTGCAAAAATATAATATTGAAAATACAAGACAGGGAAATAATGAGTTTTATGGCTGGGGACTTGGAACGGATTTGAATAACGCCAAAAACTATGCTATATATTTGGGAGATGCAAGTTTAGGATTATCAGTGGATTATTATCAAAAGGATACTGCTGAAAATAGAAAGATTTTGTCAGAATATACGAACTATGTTAGCGATATGTTAAAATTTTTAGGAGAAAAAGATACTTTGCAAAAAGCGCAAAAAATTGTGCAATTTGAAAAAGATATGGCTAGTACGATGTTGAAAGTTGAAGATTATCACGATGTTAAAAAGTATAATAATCCTAGAAGCGTGAAAGATTTGGCAAATATTACGAAAAATATAGATTTGGCGGATTATCTTAAGAAAGTTGGTGTAAATACTGATAAAGTGATTATTAGTGAACTAAATTACTATCAAAATCTGGACAGATTTTTGAAAGATGAAAATATTGACTTGATTAAAGATTATATGAAATTTCAATTGATTAATGGATCGACAGCATATCTTACTGATGAAATTGGAAAAAGAAGTTTTGAATTTTACGGAAGATATTTGAATGGTCAAAAAGAGAGAGAAACGCTGGAAAAAAGAGCACTGTACTTTACAGATGGCACACTTGGAGAAATGGTTGGACAGATTTATGTTAAAAGAAACTTTACGCCTGAAGCTAAGAAAGATACGAAAGAAATGGTTGAATATATAAGAAAAGCACTTAAAAATAGAATTTCTAAACTTTCTTGGATGAGTGATACAACTAAGAAAAAAGCGCAGGAAAAATTGGCGAAAATAACTGTTAAAATTGGTTATCCAGATAAATGGAAAGATTATAGCACATTGGTTTTCAAAGATGATGATACTCTTTATGATTTAGTTGAAAAAATGAATGACTGGGGATATAAAGATACTCTTAAAAAAGTTGGAAAACCTGTGGATAAAACTGAGTGGGGAATGTCTGCAAATACAGTAAATGCTTATTATTCGCCAACTGGAAATGAAATAGTATTTCCAGCAGGAATACTTCAACCGCCATTTTATGACGCCAAAAACTCTGAAGCTGCCGCAAATTTTGGAGCGATTGGAACTGTGATTGCACATGAAATAACACATGGATTTGATGTTTCTGGAGCTTCTTATGATGGAGATGGAAATGTGAGAAACTGGTGGACTAATGAAGATAGAGCAAAATTTGATGCTATTTCTAAAAAATTGGCGGACGAATTTTCAAGCTATACGGTAGTTGATAATACAAGAGTGAATGGAGAATTTACATTGACTGAAAATATTGCCGATTTAGGTGGAGTAAATATCGCTTATGACGCACTGCAGCTTTATTTGAAAGATCATCCGAATTCGACAAAGGCTTATGATGATACGATAAGTAAACTGTTCTTTTTGAGCTATGCGAGAATGTGGCGACAAAAATCAACACCTGAATATTTAAAAAATAGTACGAAAACAGATTCTCATTCGCCAAATTTCCTAAGAGTAAATGCAATTTTAAAAAATGTTGATGCTTTTGAGAAAACATTTGAAGTGAAAGAAGGAGATAAGATGTATAAAGCTCCTGCTGATAGAATTAAAATTTGGTAAAAAGTTTTTTTTAATCTTGAAAAAATATAAAAAATGTGATATAATATATTTAAGAAAATAGATTTTAGGAGAGTGGGTTGTTCCCACTCTTTAGTTTTAGATATAGAGGTGAATTATGGAACAAATTTTGAATGAATTTGAAAAGAAAATCGAATTGCATTTGAAAGAAATGAATTTAGAACTGGCGGATGTTGAATATGTGCGAGATGGTGGATACAATTATTTAAGAGTTTATGTGGAAAAGGAAGAAGGTGTGACGACACTTGATGATTGTATCGACTTTAGCAGAAAAATTGATGGAATTGCCGACGAACTTATAGATGAGAAGTTTTTTCTGGAAGTTTCAACTCCGGGAATTGAGCGTAAACTTAAAAAAGAAAAGGATTTTGTACGATTTACTGGAGAAAAAATTAATGTTCATACGAAAAGCAATATAGAAGGAACTAAGAAATTTATTGGGAAATTAGAAAAATTTGAAAATAATACAATTTTTATTTCTGATGTGAAGTTGGAAAAAATAGTTCAGATTCCGCTGGAAAAATTGAAAAAGGCGAATTTGGTTTATGAAATACCTAACGGAATATTGGATAGCGAGGAGGATTAGAGAGTGAAAGGTAAAGACCAAAAAATATTTTTGGAAGCGCTTGACGAATTAGAAAAAGAAAAAGGGATTTTAAAAGAAGAATTGTTTGAAACAATTGAAACAGCGCTTCTTGCAGCGTATAAAAAAAATTATGGGGAAAGAGATAATGTTAAAGTTACAATAAATAGAAATAGTGGAGATGTGAAAGTATTTTCACAAAAAAAAATTGTGGAAGTTGTGGAAAATCCAGATGATGAAATAAGTTTGGAAGATGCGGTTTCATTGAAAAAAAGATCGAAATTAGGCGATATTTTAGATTTGGAAATCAATGCAGAAAACTTTAAAAGAAATGCGATTCAAAATGCAAAACAAATTGTTGTGCAAAAAGTCAGAGAATGTGAAAAAAGAAATATCTTTAACAGATTCAAGGAAATTGAAAACACAATTGTACCTGCAAATGTTAGAAAAACTGATGAAAAAGGTAACTTGTATGTTGATATCAATGGACTTGAAGCGATTATTCCAGCAAAAGAGCTGTCGGCATCAGATTCTTTTAAACAAGGGGATAGAATAAAAGTTTTTGTTGGAGAAGTTGAAGAAAATACGAAATTTACAAAAACATTTATTTCAAGAAAATCTGAAGAACTTTTAAGAGGACTGTTAAAACTTGAAATTCCTGAAATTGAAGAAGGGATTATCGAAATAAAAAATATTGCCAGAGAAGCTGGAAGCCGTGCTAAGGTGGCAGTTTACTCAAATGACGAAAACCTTGATGTAAAAGGGGCTTGTATTGGAAAAAATGGGCTTAGAATTCAAAGTGTCATTGACGAATTGGGCGGAGAAAAAATTGATATTGTACTTTGGGACGAAGATATTAAAGAATTTGTAAAAAATTCACTAAATCCTGCACAAGTTTTAGCAGTAGAAATTGTTGAAGAGAAAAAAGAAGATAAAGAAAATGAAAAAACTGATAAAGAGCTTGAAAAAACAGAAATTGCAAAAGTGTTTGTACAAGAAGATCAACTTTCTCTTGCAATCGGTAAAAAAGGTCAAAATTCAAGACTTGCAGCTAGACTTTGCGGAATAAAAATTGATATTAATACCGTAGAAGCGGATGAAATACAAGAATAAATTTTAAAAATTTAAAGGAAAAATGAATTATGCCAACTAGAATGTGTGTCTGCTGTCGAAGAAAAGGAGAAAAAGATTCTTTTTTCAGAGTGGCACAAAAAGATAAGAAATATGTTTTTGATAAAGAAATGAAAATTCAGGCTCGTGGATTTTATGTCTGTAAGACGAAAGAATGTATTGAAAAATTGTCAAAAAATAAAAAATATGATATTGAAATTCAATATTTGGTAAAAATGTTGGAAAATATAGAAAAAAATAATATAATTGATATTTTAAAACCGATGAAAAATTCGAAATTTTTTGCTTTTGGAATTGATGAAAATATTAATTATATAAAAAAAGAAAAAGTGAAATTAGTTGTAATTCCTCGTGATATAAATAAAAAATATATCGAAGAATTTTTACGGTTACAGGAAAAATATTCTATAAATATTATTTTTATTGAAAAAAAAGAAGAGTTTATCAAACTTTTCATGCGAGATGTGAATGTCGTTGGAATTTTTGATAAAAAGGTGATAAAAGGAATACTTAAAAAATTATAAAAAATAGTACAATATAATAAAAGAAAGTGGAGGTGATCTTGGATGAAAAAAGTACACGAATTGGCAAAAGAGATGGGCTACATTGGAACTGCAAAATTTATTGAAGATATTGCTAAAGTGGGAGTTAATAAAAAACATCATATGAATGTTGTGACAACTGAAGAAGAACAGCTCATAAAGAAAAATTTAGCAAAAGATAAAAAAATAGAAGAAAAACTTGAAAAAAAAGAAACCGTGCAGAAAAATGAACAAAATCTTAAAGAAAATCAAAAGAAAATGGAGATGAAAGTTAATTTGAGCAACCAAAATAATATGGATAAAAATTTGAATAAACAAAATAAAGAGAATAAAAATTTCGGAAATAGAGATAACAGAGAAAATAATAAAAACAATAAAGAAAACAGAAATTTTAGAGAAAACGACAGAAATTCTGATAATAAAAACTTTAGAAAAGACAGATCGTTTAATAGAGAAAATAACAGAGACAACAAAGACAACAGAAATTTTGGAAATAGAGAAAATAGAGATAGCAGAGATAATAGAAATTTTAGAGATAATGACAGAAATTCTGACAATAAAAACTTTAGAAAAGACAGATCGTTTAATAGAAAAAATAACAGAGATAATAAAGACAACAGAAATTTTGGAAATAGAGAAAATAGAGATAGCAGAGATAATAGAAATTTTAGAGATAATGACAGAAATTCTGATAATAAAAATTTTAGAAAAGATAGACCGTTTAATAGAGAAAATAATAGGGATAACAAAGACAACAGAAATTTTGGAAATAGAGAAAACAGAGATAGCAGAGATAATAGAAATTTTAGAGATAATGATAGAAATTCTGACAATAAAAATTTTAGAGATAATGATAGAAATTCTGACAATAAAAATTTTAGAAAAGACAGACCGTTTAATAGAGAAAATAATAGGGATAATAGAGACAACAGAAATTTCGGTGCGAAAAAAGAAATTCAGAATGACATCATAGCTACACCTGTCGCTGAAAAAGGGAAAAATATCGGAAAAGGTAAAGGAAAATTTGAAAAGAAAAAATATGAAAAAAATAGAAGAGATAGAGAAGAAAAAGAACTTCGTTCAGATTTTAGAAGAGATGATAAAAAGAAAAAGAAAAATAAAAAACAGGAAAAAGTTGTAAAAGATGAAATTGTGAGAATTGAAGGAGAATCTATTGGAATGATAACTATTGGAGAAGAAATAGTTATTAAAGATTTGGCTGAAAAATTAGGAATTAATATTTCAGACATAATTAAAAAATTCTTTATGGAAGGTAAAATGCTTACTGCAAATGCAATTTTAACTTTTGAAGAAGCTGAAGAAGTGGCGCTTGACTATGATGTAATTGTGGAAAAAGAAGAAGTTGAGGAAGTTAGTTACGGTGAAAAATATCACTTGGAAACTGAGGACAGTGAAAAAGATTTGGTTACAAGAGCACCTGTAATTACTATAATGGGACATGTCGATCATGGAAAAACTTCACTGCTTGATGCACTTAGACATACAAATGTGATTGAAGGAGAAGCTGGAGGAATCACTCAAAAAATTGGTGCTTATCAAGTAAACTGGAAAGGTCAGAAAATAACATTTATTGACACTCCTGGACACGAAGCGTTTACTGAAATGAGAGCTCGTGGAGCAAATATTACAGATATTTCAATTTTGATTGTAGCGGCGGACGACGGAGTTAAACCTCAAACTGTGGAAGCAATTTCCCACGCCAAAGAAGCTGGAGTACCTATAATTGTTGCAATTAATAAAATTGATAAGTCAGGTGCGGATCCGATAAAAGTTAGAACTGAGTTGACAGAATATGGACTTATGTCGCCTGAATGGGGTGGAACTACAGAGTTTGTAGAAATTTCAGCTAAGAAAAAAATTAACTTGGAAGAACTTTTGGAAACAATTTTGATTACGGCTGAATTAGAAGAGTTAAAAGCAAATCCTAAGAAAAGACCAAAGGCAGTTGTCGTAGAGTCGAGATTAGATCCGAAAATGGGAGCAGTTGCCGATGTTTTAGTACAAGAAGGAACGCTTAAAATAGGAGATATTTTTGTTGCGGGAGAAGCACACGGAAGAGTTCGTTCGATGGTTGACGACAGAGGTAAGAAGATTAACAAAGCTCTAATTTCTCAACCAGTTGAAATTACTGGATTTAATGTTGTTCCAAATGCTGGAGACATTTTGTATGGTGTGGAAAGTGATAAACATGCTAAGAAAATAGTTGAAGATTTCATCCGTGAGAAAAAAGTTAATGATCAGAACAAGAAAAAACACATTTCACTTGAAAGTTTGTCTCAGGAATTGGAAGAGCAGGAATTAAAAGAGTTGAAATGTATTATAAGAGCGGATTCCAAAGGGTCTGTTGAAGCGTTGAGAGAGTCGCTTGAAAAATTGAATAATGAAAAAGTTGTTGTAAATATAATTCAAGGAAGTGCTGGAGCGGTAACAGAAGGGGATGTGAAACTTGCCGAAGCGTCAAATGCGATAATTATTGCATTTGGAGTAAGACCAACTACACCAGCTAGAATTATTGCAGAAAAAGTTGGAGTGGAAATTAGAAACTACAATGTAATTTATCATGCAACAGAAGAAATCGAAAAAGCGATGAACGGAATGCTTGATCCCGAATATAAAGAAGTATATTTTGGAAGAATTGAAGTTAAACAGGTGTTTAAAGTGTCAAATGTTGGAAATATTGCTGGAGCAATTGTTGTTGACGGAAAAGTTACAAAAGATTCTAAAATTCGTGTGATTCGTGACGGAATAATCATTTTTGATGGAGAATTAGGTTCACTTAAGAGATTCAAAGATGATGTGAAAGAAGTTGTGACTGGACAAGAGTGTGGAATTGGTATACAGGACTTTAACGATATAAAATCTGGAGATATTATTGAATCATATATTTTGGAAGAAATTCCTAGATAATAATTTATAATAATTTTGAAAAATTTAAATAATTATTGTGAGAACAAGGGGATTTTTTTACCCCTTGTCAAAAAAATATAAATTAGTTTTTGAGAGAAAGGGGTGAGAATATGAATGAGAGAAGAAGACAAGGTCTTGAAAAAGAAATTTCAAGAATTGTTGGAATGATGCTTTTGACAGATATTGAAAATGAAAAGATAAAAAATCTTGTGTCGATTCATAAAGTTGAGTTGACAAAAGATGGTCGTTATCTGGATTTGACTTTTTCTATATTGGATTTGAAAAATAATGTAAATAAAGAAAAAATCGAAGCGGATTTGAATAAGTTAAAAGGTTTTTTTAGAAAAAAAATTGGTTCACATCTTTCGATAAGATTTGTTCCAGAAGTGAGAATCCATATGGATAACAGCGTTGAGTATGGAGTAAAAATATCATCAATATTAAATGATATTAAAAAAAATTAATAATATATTAATTTAGAAAGCGATTTAATTTGTGATGAAATGGGAATTGAAAAAATATGATATAAAATATTTGACAAAAAAAAGTTCAGAATTTGGCGAAAGTAAGCTGATTACTAGACTTTTGTTAAACAGAGGCATAGATACACGAAAAAAAGTTGAAAAATTTTTAAATACGAGTGAAAATGACTTATTAGATCCATTTTTGTTTGAAAATATGGAAAAAGTTGTTGAAAGAATAAAATTAGCAAAATTGAAAAAAGAGAAAATTGTAATTTATGGAGATTATGATGTAGATGGCATTTCAGGAGTTGCATATTTGGTTATTATGCTAAGAAAATTGGGATTGAATGTTGATTATTACATTCCAAATCGTGTGCATGAAGGTTTTGGAATAAATAGATCTACAATAAATTTTTTGAAGCGAAGAGATACAAAATTATTTATAACAGTTGACATTTCTATAAATAGCCGTGAAGAAATAACACTGTTAAAAAAGAATGGAATTGACATAATCGTAACCGATCATCACAGACAGACAACAGTTTGTGATGAAATGGAAATTTTAACGATTAATCCTAAAATAAGTAAAAGTTATCCAAATAAATATTTATCTGGATCTGGAGTCGCATTTAAAGTGGCTTGTGCTATTTATGAGAGACTTGGAATGAGTAAAAAAATACTTTACGATTATTTGGATATTGTTATGATTGGGACGGTTGCAGATGTAGTTCCGATGGTCAATGAAAATAGATTTATTATAAAAAAAGGATTAAATAATATAAAAAAAACAAAAATAAAAGGTTTAAAGTATATTATTAATTATTTGAAAATAAATCCGAAAAATATTACGACAAGTGATATTGGATTTTTGATTGCACCAATTTTTAATGCTCTTGGAAGAATTGATAACTCAAAAATTGTAGTAAACTTTTTTATTCAGGAAGATGATTTTAAATTGATTTCCATTATTGAAGAAATGAAAAGAGCTAATAAAATACGGCGTTATTTAGAAAATGAAATTTACAATGAAATTGAAGAAAAAATACAAAGGTTAAATAGACCAAAATATATTTTTATTAAATAGTACAAGAACACTCGCAACTTTAGTCGTGAGATGAATTGTACGAAAATTTTAGTAAGCATATAGGGAAACTTGTATGTAGACACAGAAAGAACTGTGCAACAAAGAAACTGAATTGCTGGGAACTCTTAAAGCTAGTATGACCACAACATAATACCTTCGTTCAAATATGGTATAAGTGTGAAGGTAGCGAAAGCAGAAAAAATATACTAGATGGTGCAAGGTTAAATCCTAAACATTATGATAATAGACAATCAGCAGCTAAGCCTGAAAAGGAAAGTTCAACGACTATCCCTCGTGAGGGGAGTACAATACAAGCGATTGGTATTGGAAGTGGTTTCGCCTAAGTCCTTGAAATAGGATATGGATAAGATATAGTCTGTGCTTGTTAGAGATAACAAGAAGTTCAAGGCTAATCTCCTTAATTTATTAAGGAGTATATATGCCAAGAGAACTGCATAAGTAGTAGCGCACTTGTGTGAACGACGCTTCCCACTGTTGTGGGGTTTTAAAAACTTTAAAAACATTTAAAAAATATTACTTTTTTGACAGATAAAATGTAGAATACATGGTATAATATCTCTGATGAAAAGGAGGTGATATCTATGTATTTAACTTTAAAACAACAGGTAAAACATCTTAGTAAAAAGGAGTTTAGAAATTTAAAATATTTATCTCATATAGCCAAGAACTTAACTAATGAAGCTATATATAATATTAGACAATACTATTTTAATAAGAAAAAGTATTTAAGTTATAATGAAAACTATAAAATGCTTAAAAACAGTGAGAACTGTTAAGAAGTTAAATTCTAATATGGCACAACAAATTCTAAAAGAAGTAGACGGAAGTTTCAAATCATTTTTTGGACTTTTAAAACTTGCTAAGAATGGTCAATATAATTTTAAAGATATAAAATTACCTAAATATCTTGCTAAAGATGGTTTTACAACTCTTGTTATAGGTTTTGTAAGATTAAAAGATGATATTCTGAGAGTTCCTTATTCAAATTCGTTTAAGAAAACTCATCAGGAAGTTAAAATTAAGCTGCCACCAGTATTAAAAGGCAAGAAAATAAAAGAGATTAGAATAATACCAAAACAACATTCTAGGTACTTTGAAATTCAATATACTTATGAGGTAGAAGAAGTTCAGAGGGAATTAAATGAAAACAATGCACTAGGAATTGATTTAGGCATAGACAATCTATGTACTTGTGTAACTAATAATGGAGCATCATTCATAATAGATGGTAGAAAATTAAAGTCAATTAATCAATACTATAATAAGATAAATGCAAAATTACAAAGTATAAAAGATAAGCAAAAGACCTCCCGCACAACATTAAGGCAAAAGAGAATAGCCAGAAAGAGAAATAATCGTATAAATGATTATCTTTCAAAAGCAGCAAGAATAATAATAAATTATTGTCTTAATAATGATATAGGAAAAGTAGTTCTAGGACATAATGAGGATTTTCAAAGAAATTCAAATATAGGAAGTATAAATAATCAAAATTTTGTAAATATACCATATGGAAAATTAAGAGATAAATTAATATATCTATGTAAACTATATGGAATAGAATTTAAACTGCAAGAAGAGAGTTATACATCAAAAGCAAGTTTCTTTGATGGAGATGAAATTCCAATATATGATAAAGAAAATCAAAAAGAATATATATTCAGTGGAAAAAGAATAAAAAGAGGACTATATCAAACAAGTAAAGGCTATCAATTAAATGCGGATTGTAATGGAGCATTAAATATTTTAAGAAAAAGTAAAGTTGTGGACTTAAGCGTCCTATACAATAGAGGTGAGCTGAACACACCTAAAAGAATAAGGGTAGTGTAAAGCTATCAAACTTCTTAGAAAATTTTTGAATATTTTTAAAGATTTTAGAACCCTGCGACTTTAGTCGTGGGAGGTTCAGGAAAAGTAGAAGTTGGCATTCTGGCGTTGTTGGCGTTGTTTGTTCAAGAATTTCTATAAAATATAACATACCTGTGATTCTGGTTTCAATAAAAAATGGGTATGGGAAGGCGTCTTGCCGAAGTATTGAAGGAATTAATATTTTTGATATGTTAAAAGAAATTTCTACAAAGTTGGAGCGGTTTGGAGGGCATGATTTGGCGGCTGGATTTTTGGTTTCGGAAAAATATCTTCTTGAAGTGGAGAGATATTTGCGGCAAAAACTGGTCAGAAAAAATCGGGAAGATGTGGAAAAAGTTTTAAATGTGGATTCTTGGCTAAATATTAAAAGTATTAATAAGAAAAAATTGTGCGATATAAATAGACTTGCTCCATTTGGTCTGGACAATTTAGAGCCAAACTTCATAGACACGGAAGTCGAATTTATAAAAATTTCAAAATTTGGAATAGATAATCGGCACTTTAAAGGGTTTGTAAAAAAAAATGATAGAATTATTTCTGTAATTGGATATAATTTGGGACATAAATTAAAAACTAAAAACGAAAATAAAAGAAAGTACCGAGTTATTTATACGCCGATATTTAAGTCAGTTCATTCTGATTTGTATATCGAACTTAGAATAAAAGATTTTATTTAAATAATAAATTAATTAAATTTAATTAATATATAAAATAAAAAAAATTAGGAGGAAAAATTAAATGGCAGTAAAAAAATTAGATGAAACAACTTACGAAGTATCAGCAGTTAGAGAAGGAGAAGAATTTAAACACTTAAAAGAACATGTTTTAGTGCATTTTAAAGATGCTAAAGTGGATGGATTCAGACCTGGACATGTACCTGCGAATGTTATTGAAAAAAACTTTAAAAAAGAAATCGATGGAGAAATTTTGAATCACATAATTTCTGATGAATATCAAAAAGCAGTTGCAGAAAATGAATTGAAACCAATTGCAGATATTAAATTGGAAAAATATGAAATTCAAGCAGATAAAGCTGAAGTTGTATTTACAATTCCTGTATTACCTTCGTTTGAATTGGGACAATATAAAGGACTAGAAGTTGAAAAAGAAAACTTTGAAGTAACTGATGAAAAAGTGAATGAAGAAATCGAAGGAATGAGAAAAAATGCTTCTAAATTAAAAGAAGTTGCTGAAGATGAAGAAGCTAAAAATGATGATGTTGTAAATATTAATTTTGAAGGATTTGTTGATGGAGTTGCATTTGATGGAGGAAAAGCTGAAGGATATGACTTGACTTTGGGTTCTCACAGCTTTATTGACACTTTTGAAGACCAAATCGTAGGACACAAAAAAAATGACGAATTTGATGTAAATGTTAAATTCCCTGAAGCGTATCATGCGGAAAACTTAAAAGGAAAACCTGCTTTATTTAAAGTAAAAGTAAATTCTATTAAGAGAAAAGAAGAAGCTGAATTAAACGATGATTTAGCAAAAGAATTAGGATTTGAATCAGTTGACGACATGAGAGCTAAAACTAGAGAAAATATTACAAAAAGAGAAGAAGCTAGAGTAGAAAACGAATTTAAAAATAAAATAATCGAAAAAGTTGTTGACGGAACAAATGTTGAAGCTCCAAGAGCATTAGTTGACAGAGAAATTGAATTCCAAATTAATAGATTTGCACAACAATTGCAAATGCAAGGAATTAACTTGAGTCAATATTTCCAAATGACTGGTCAAACTATTGACAAAATGAGAGAAGATTCAAGAGAAATGGCAGAAAAATCTGTTAAAACTGAATTAGTTCTTTCTGAAATTTCAAAAGTTGAAAATATCACAGTTACTGACGAAGAAGTTGACAACGAATTTGAAGTAATGGCTACAATGTATGGAATGGATAAAGCGACAATGTTGGATGAAGTTAAAAAATCAGGAAATTACCAAAGATTTGTCGATGAAGCAAAATATAGATTGGTAAACCAAAAAACTATTGATTTATTAGTAAAAGAAACTAAAGTAAAATAATAATTAATAAATTTTAATTGTTATATATTTTGATTTCAAAAGAATTTTGTGATATACTTTATTGCAAGATTCTTTTTTATATAATTTTATAAATTAAAATTATTGATTTTATGGGAATATTATGATATAGTAAAAATAGTTTGAAAAAATTTCAAAACTTCAAACTTCAAACTTCAAAATTTAAAAATTAAAAAAAATTAAACTTAAAAGAATTAAATTTGTAAAAAAGAAAAGAAAAGAAAAGAAAAAAAAACAAAAAAAATAGTATAGAGAGTAAAAGAAAAAAAGCAAAAAGCAAAAAGCAAAAAGAAAAAAAGAGAAAAAAAAATATAAAAAGAGAAAGAGAAAAAAAGAAAAAAAAGAAAGAGAAAAAAATATAAAAAACTAAAGAAAGAAAAAAAATAAAAAAAATAAAAAATGAGAAAAGGAGAGTTTTATGTCAGTATATAGTCCAGTAGTTATTGAAAATGACGGTCGTGGAGAAAGAAGCTACGACATTTATTCAAGACTGCTAAAAGATAGAATAATTTTTGTGAGCGGAGAAGTTGAAGATAATATGGCAAATGCGATTGTTGCTCAACTTTTGTTTTTAGATGCGCAAGACAAGGAAAAGGATATAGTTATGTACATTAACAGTCCAGGAGGTGTAATTACAGCGGGACTTGCAATTTATGACACAATGCGTCATATAAAATGTGATGTTTCGACAGTTTGCGTGGGACAGGCTGCCAGTATGGGAGCGGTTCTTTTGGCAGCTGGAACTAAAGGAAAGAGATATTCATTGCCAAATTCTCGAATAATGATTCACCAGCCGCTTGGAGGAGCAAGAGGACAAGCGACAGATATTCAAATTCAGGCAAGAGAAATTGAAAGAATGAAAGAAATTACAAGCAAGATTTTATCTGAAGCAACGAATAAATCAGTTGAAGAAATTTATAAAGATACTGAAAGAGATAATTTTATGTCAGCCGAAGAAGCTGTGGAATATGGATTAGTAGATAAGATATTATAAAAAATTTAAAAATTTAAAAATTTAAAGAGGTGACAAAATGCCAAAAGATAAGAAAAAATATTACTGTTCTTTTTGCGGTAAAGAAGAATCAGAAGTAGAAAGACTTATTCAAAGTCAAGAAGAAGAAGATGTATTTATTTGTAACGAATGTATAGAAGAAAGTGAACAATTACTTGAAAGTTTTAGAGAATATGACGAATTTGAAAATAGAAATAAAGAAATAACGCTTTTAAAGCCAGTTCAGATAAAAGCGAAATTGGACGAGTATATAATTGGTCAAGAAAGGGCAAAAAAGGTTTTATCTGTCGCAGTTTACAACCATTTTAAAAGAATTACACATAAACAGAATAAATCGGTTGACGATGATGTAGAACTGCAAAAATCAAATGTACTTTTGGTTGGACCTACAGGAAGCGGAAAGACATTACTTGCACAGACACTTGCTAAAACGCTGAATGTACCTTTGGCAATTGCTGATGCGACAACTCTTACAGAAGCTGGATATGTTGGAGATGATGTGGAAAATGTGCTACTTAAATTGATAAAAGCTGCAGACTATGACATCGAAGCTGCTGAACACGGGATTATTTATATTGATGAAATAGATAAAATTGCTAGAAAATCGGAAAATATGTCAATTACAAGAGATGTTTCTGGAGAAGGGGTGCAACAGGCGCTGCTTAAAATTATCGAAGGGACAGTTGCGAGTGTGCCGCCACAAGGTGGAAGAAAGCATCCAAATCAAGAGATGATAGAAATTAACACAAAAGATATTTTATTTATCGTCGGTGGAGCATTTGAAGGGCTTGAAAGCAAAGTTAAAAATAGAATTAATGAAAAAAAAGTTGGATTTGGATTGGAAACTGAAAATGTTAAGTTAGACGATTTGACTTTGTTTGAAAATGTGCTTCCTGAAGATTTAATTAAATTTGGTCTAATTCCTGAAATAATTGGAAGACTTCCAGTTATTACGGCGCTTCACGGACTTGATGAAGAAGCTATGATTAAAATACTTACTGAACCTAAAAATTCGCTTACTAAACAGTATAAAAAATATTTTGAGATGGAAAATGTGGAGCTTGTATTTGAGAAAGATGCGATTGTTGAAATTGCTAAACTTGCATTAAAGAGAAAAATTGGGGCAAGAGGGCTTCGTTCGATAATTGAAAATGTTATGACAGACTTGATGTATGAAATTCCGTCTGAAAAAGATGTAAAAAAAGTTATTATAACAAAAGAATCTGTTACAGATAAAAATAAAGTGGAAATCGAAAGAAAAGAAAAATAAAAAAATAAATAAAATATAAATAAATAAAAAAAGAGTAAAAAATAAATAAAATAAAAATAAAAAAAGAAAGTTAAAAATTTAAAAATAAAAAAATTTGATTATGAAAGGGGAAAGAATGTCAAATAAACCATATATAGCGACAAGAGAATTGGTTATATTTCCAGAAACTGTAACACCAATTTTTATTGGAAGAGAAGCTAGTTTAAGAAGTTTGGAAGAAGCGATAAATAATTTTGACGGGAACTTAGTTCTTTCGATGCAAAAAGATGCGGAGATGGAAGAGCCAAACTTACCTAAAGATGTTTATACGACTGGTGTCTTGGTAAAAGTGATTCAATCTGTTAAAATGCCAAATGGAAATATAAAAATTTTGGTTGAATCTAAATCTAAAGTTGTAATAAATAAATTTGATAAAAAAAATAATGTTATTTTTGGAGAATATGAAAAAATATTTTTAAAACCTATTTCTGAAAGTAAATCTCAGGCTTTAAGACAAAAGGTTTTGGAAAAATTTTCAGAATATGCGCAAAAGACACAGAAAATTTTACCTGATATTGTTCAAAATATAAATGAAATTGAAGATGTGGAAAAAGTTTTTAATTTAATTTGTACACATTTACCAATAAAAGCAGTTACAAAGCAGGAAATTTTAGAAATTACGGATATTGAAAAATGTGCTCTAAAAATTTTGGAAGTATTGACTGTTGAAATGGAAGTATTTGTTCTTGATATGAATATTGAGAGTCGTGTGAAAGAACAGATGGCAGAATTACAGAAAAATTACTATTTGCGTGAAAAAATTAAAGTTATAAAGGATGAGCTGGGCGAAGAAATTGATAACGAAGAAGATGCGCAGGAATTGGACGAAAAAATTAAGAAGACTAAAGTTCCGAAAGATTTGAAGGAAAAACTTTTGAAGGAAGTGGCAAGACTTAGAAAAATGCCAGATTTTTCTTCGGAGGCGTCGGTTATTAGAAGTTATGTTGAAACGGTCTTGGATTTGCCTTGGAGCAAGTCTACGAAAGATGAGATTGACATTGAAAAAGCTAAAGAAATTTTGGACGAAGATCATTATGGTTTGCAAGAAGTTAAAGAGAGAATTTTGGAATTTTTGGCGGTTAAAAAGTTGAATAATACACTAAAAGGTTCGATTATCTGCCTTGTTGGGCCTCCAGGTGTTGGAAAAACTTCACTTGCGCACTCAGTTGCTCGTGCAATGAATAGAAAATTTACGAGAATTTCACTTGGGGGAGTTAGAGATGAAGCGGAAATTCGTGGACATAGAAGAACTTATGTGGGAGCTATGCCGGGTAGAATTGTAAATTCACTAAAACAAGTTGGAGTGAATAATCCAGTTATGTTGTTTGACGAAATTGATAAAATGGCGTCTGACTTTAGAGGAGATCCAGCATCTGCTATGCTTGAAGTGTTAGATCCGGCACAAAATAATAATTTTGAGGATCATTACATTGACCACACTTTTGATTTATCTAAAGTATTTTTCATTTGTACAGCAAACGACTTGGGTGGAATTCCAGGACCGTTGAGAGATAGAATGGAAATCATTTTTATTGAATCTTATACAGAATTTGAAAAATTGAATATTGCAAAAAAATATTTGATTCCGCAAACTCAAGAAGAAAATGGATTGAAAGATTATAAAATTCCATTTTCAGAAAATTCAATCTTAAAAATTATTAACGAGTATACGAGAGAAGCTGGAGTTAGAAATTTAAGAAGAGAAATTGGGAAACTATTTAGAAAGATGGCTAAAGAAGCGGTTCTTTCAAAAACTAAAAAATTGTCGGTTACAGAAACAAAAATTAAAAAATATTTGGGAAATGTTAAATTTAGACCAGATAAAATTAGAAAAGAAGAAGGAAAAGTTGGAGTTGTAAATGGACTTGCCTGGACGGTTGTCGGAGGAACTACTTTGGAAGTTCAAGCGGTTAAAATGGACGGAAAAGGAAGATTGCAGCTTACTGGAAAATTGGGAGATGTAATGAAAGAATCTGCACAAGTTGCTTATTCTTATGTGAGATATATAAAAGATAAATTGCAAATAAAAGAAAATTTTTATGAAAAATGCGATGTTCACTTACATTTTCCTGAAGGAGCTGTGCCAAAAGATGGACCTTCTGCAGGAATTACAATAACTACAGCGATAATTTCTGTCTTGACAAACAAAGAAGTAAGACAAGATGTGGCAATGACTGGAGAAATCACAATTACTGGGGAAGTTTTGGCAGTCGGTGGAATCAAGGAAAAAGTCATAGGAGCTCACAGAGTTGGGATAAGAGAAGTTGTGTTGCCTTTTGACAATAAAATTGATACAGAAGAATTGCCAAAAGAAATCTCAAGTCAAATGAAGTTTTATTTCGCTAAAACTTATGACGATGTAAAAAAAGTAGTTTTTAAAGATGAAAAAAAATCGAAAAAAGCTATAACTAAAAAAACAGCAAAAAAAGAAGAAAAATAATATATTAAAAGTCAGATGTTTTATACATCTGATTTTTTTTATAAAAAATAGTTGACAAAAAAATAAAAATAATGTATAATCATTTTACAATTACGGTAAATTGTAAAATGTTAAAAAATATATATTTAAAATAAAACAAAATAAACAGTAAATAAATAAAAATTTTTAAAAAAGTAGTTGACAAGATTTTAAAAATGTTGTATACTGTTTTCATAAAAAAGTAATGTGTTTTATGTTGAAGAAATTTTTTTAAGAAAGGAGTTTGTGGAGAAAATTGTCAAAATTTAAAAATCCATTGAATTTTTTTAAAAAAAAAGAGAAAAAGAAAGAGGATGAAAAAGTGGAAGAGAAAAAACAAAAACAAGAATACGATTACAGTGGTACAAAAATAGCAAATGGTTCTAAAATTGTTGAAGATAAAAAATTTGATGAAGCTTGTAAAAAAATGAAAAATAATGAAAAAAAAGAAAAAATTGAAAAAGAAATAAAAGAAAGTGAAGTAATTGTTAATGAAGAAAATTCTGAAAAAAAAGAGAAGAAGAAGTTAATGAAACTTCAAAGAAAATGTAGAGAAGATTGTAAAAACTGAGCAGAGAGAAACAGAGACAAAATCAGAAGCGAAAAATGATGAAAATTCTGAAAAAATGTTTGAAGAAATAAAAGCATTAAATGAAAAAATAGCAAATTTGAATAATATGTTTTTGAAAAAAATTCAAAGTATGGAGTTTGAAAAAAATGTAGTAAATGATCTTCATAAAGAATTACAAGGATATAAAGACGATCTTTATTTCAAATTGATAAAACCTACTTTAATGGATTTAATTGATATGAAAAATAGTTTTAAAAGAGGAATTGAAAACTTTTCACAAAAAACTGAAGCAGAAAAAATTAATTTCTTAGAAACTTTTATCTTTGAAATTGATACGATTTTGGAAAAAAATGATATAGAGATTTATGAAACTGATATAACAAATGAACAAAATTTTAATGTTAAAAAACAAAAAATAATAGAAAAAATAGAAACAGATAAGAAAGAAAATCATGGAAAAGTTTTTAAAGTAAAAAGTAATGGTTATATTTACAAAGGGAAAGTAATTTCACCTGAAAAAGTGGAAGTTTATGTTTATAATGAAAAAGCTAAAGAAGAATTGAAGGGAGAATAATAAAAATGTCAAAATATGTATTTGGAATAGATTTGGGAACAACTTACTCTTGTATAGCTTATGTGGATGATAGAGGAATAGCACAAATAATTAAAAATAGTGATGGGAATACTACAACTCCATCAGTGGTAGCATTTGATGGAAAAACTATAACAGTAGGAGAGGCTGCAAAAGAAGAAGCGGTATTGAAGCCTAATGAAACAGTGTCATTGGTAAAATCAAAGATGGGAAAAACAGATACTGTAATTAAATATAATGGAAAAAATATATCACCAGAAGAAGTTTCATCATATATTTTGAAAAAAATAGCTAATGATGCTTCAGAACAATTGTCAGAACCAGTTAAAGATGTTGTAATAACTTGTCCAGCATATTTTGGAACTGCAGAGAGAATGGCTACTAAAAAAGCTGGAGAAATTGCCGGGTTAAATGTATTAGAAATTATTAGTGAACCGACAGCTGCAGCTTTAGATTATGGATGTGCAGAAACACATGATGATAAGACTATTTTAGTTTATGACCTTGGTGGTGGAACTTTTGATGTGACAATTATGAGAATAACTTCTGATAGAATAGAAGTTATCTGCTCTGACGGAGATCATGATTTAGGTGGAAAAAACTGGGATGCATTATTAATGAGATATATTTTAAAAGAATTTGAAGAAAAGAATGGATCTGTTGAACTTGATGCAAGTTCTCAGCAAGATTTAAGATTAAAAGTTGAGAAATTAAAAAAGCAGTTAAGTTCGAAGCCACAGGCTAGCAGTATGATTGACATTAATGGTAAAAGGCAAGTCATGAAGTTAAACAGGGATGAATTTGACAGTATAACTAATACTTTATTGAGTCAAACTTTAAACAAGACAGAAGAAGCAATAAAAGTTGCAAGAAGTAAAGGATATGATCAAATTGACGAGATACTTTTAGTAGGTGGATCAACTAGAATGCCACAAGTTAAAAATGCATTATCTGAAAAATATGGAGAAGATAAAATTAAAGTATTTGATCCAGATGAAGCTGTAGCAAAAGGAGCAGCAATTCATGCAGTAAATGTTTATGTAAAAAATCAAAAAGCTCTTGAAGATAAAACTTTTATTTCTTCAGAAAGAAAAAATGATTTGAATCCTAATGATTATGAAGAAGACTTAAAAGTTGACGAGAGATCAATGAGTGTTGGTGGAGCTCAAAGAGAAATAATTATGGCGACAACAAAGAGTTTTGCTGTAAAAGTTACACATGAAGATAAAACTGAAGAATGTGTAAATATGATTATAAAAAATGAGCCTATGAAAGAAGGATTTATAGAAGTTTCAGATGAGTTTTATACTTTATTTAGAAATCAGGCAACTGTAAATATACAAATATATGAAAATGATTATATGGATAAAAAATTTGATGTAGATGAAGAATTTTTTCTTGGAAATGCAATATTAGAATTACCTAAAAATCTTCCTGCTGGTTCACCAATTCAAATTACTATGAAATTAAGTGGAGAAGGAATTTTGGAAGTAACTGGTTTAGATAAAGTTGAAAATAATAAAGTAAATGTAAAAATGGAAACAAAAGGTGTAATGTCAGATGAAAAATTTGAAGAAGTAAAAGAAAAAGTAAAAGGAATGACAGTACTTTAATATTTTTTTGAAAAAAAGATATATTTTTTCAGTAACTTAAAATATGTAAGTTATTGAAAAAAATTATAAATGAAGGAGAAATGCAATTATGTATGTAATAGAATTTTTTAAAAGAATATTTAAAATGAAAAATTGGGGGATATTGTTGTATTTGGTTATAAATATAGTTGTAGTTGTAATTATATTTGCTAATGTTTTTACTTTAATTTTTGCAAATGATGGAAATATAACTCCCGTTATGGCGATTATGGCAATTATATTTGGAATAATAATGTATATAATTTCAATTTCAATAGCATTATCTCCAATAGGAGAATGGCTGCTTAGAAAATTAAATAAATGTGAAAAAATAACAAGAAAAGAAGATCTTGATAGATTAAAACCGTTATTTCATGAAGTTTATGAAAGAGCTCAAATACTTGATCCGTCAATATCACCTAATATACAATTATATATAAATGATGATAAAGAGCCTAATGCTTTTGCGACTGGTAGAAATACAATTTGCTTGACTCGTGGATTATTAGAATACTCAGATGATGAGATAAAAGCAATTTTTGCTCATGAATTTGGACATCTTCATCATAAAGATACAGATTTAATATTGCTTATAACTGTGGGAAATTTTATTATTAATATAATGTTTGTCTTGATAAGAATATTAACTTTTGTATTAGGATTCATACTTGCTATGTTTGCTGGAGGATCCCGTAGAAGAAAAAGAAGATGGGATGGAAGTTATGAAGAAACTACAGATTATACATCATCAATTGCTATTGTAGTTATACTTGATGCTATTTTGGTAGGATTATTTAATATTTGGACTAAAATTGGAACTTTGCTTGTTTTACAAAGTAATAGATCACAAGAATTTGAGGCTGACAGCTTTGCTAATGATACTGGATATGGGTATGACTTGGCAGAAGCATTAGATCATTTAGATGGTTACTCTGGAGAAAAATCTAAAGGATTGTTTCTTACATTGATGTCAACGCATCCAAGTACAGATCAAAGAATAGCAAAACTTCAAGAATTGGGAGTTCCTTATGAAAGAGTTAATTAAAAAATAAATATATAAAATTTAACAAAAAAGTTCCCCAAAAATATTTTTGGGGAATTTTTGTAAGTTAGAAAGGAAAAATGAAATGGCAATTGAAAATAAATCATATGATGAATTTTGCGAGATTTTAAATAAAAAAATTAATCTTGGGGAATTAATTACAATTGAAGAAAATTTAGAAAATTTAGGAATGAAAGATAAAACTTTAGAAGATTTTTTGGAGGAAGAAGGAATTTTTCAAAGAATGAGTAAAAGTGAAAAATTGGAAAAAGTTGGAGAATTGAAAAACTTTTATTCAAAAAGAAGAGGAAGTGGAGCTTCTGAAAAAAGTAAACTATTAGAATCATATAGAATAATTTTAAATGATATTAATAAAGAAAAAGAATATGATAATTATTTGAAAAAAGCAAAGTATGCTGGAGTAAATAAAATACTTAAAAATTCAAAAGAAGTGTATAAAAGGGATGGAATACTGAGACTAAATCAAATAGAAAATTATGTTTCACAAATTAATTTAAAAATAAAAAATGAGTCAGATGCACGAAATATATTTTATGGATTCTGCAGAGAAGAAGGAATACCTTATACTGTTGAAAGAGATTATAAAAATACTGAAAATGAAAATAGAAGGTCACAAGAAGATAGGAAAGAAAGATATAGAAAAAATTATAATTCAAATTCAAATGAGAATAAAAGTGAAAGAGCAGAAGTTAAAATGAATGCAAAAGATGCGAAGGTATTATTTTATTTAAGCTTAGTTTGTCTTTTTTTGGGGAAGATTATGGAATTAAATGTAATTGGGTTAGTAATAGTGACAATAATATTTACAATAATATTGCTTATCTATATAAAATCTATATTAATTAAAAAAAGCAGATTATTAAATTATAGATATCCCTTTTATTATTGTTTAATTTGTATACTAAATATAGTATTGATATATTTTTTTACAACGGCAAAAATGATTGAAATATCACAAGCATTTGGAAACGCCATTATTATTTTAGGAAGTACAGGAGCAGCATTTTTAATAATGTCTTTAATAAAAAATTGTCCGTATGTATTTGATGAGAATTTTGAAGTAACAGAGAAATCTCAAATGAAAATATCGTTTTGGATGAACGGAATATTTCTATTGATTTTTCTTTTATTTGGTTTTTTGATTTTAATTAATGATTATGATTATTTAAACTTATTTAAGGTGTTTGGTATAATACTAGTATCATTAATGACTTGTCTAAATTTTGAGAATAAAAGCAGTTCATATTATATATGTTTATTAATGTACTTTATACTTGTATTTTTGAATTTTAATAATATGTACGAAACAACCCCCTATAATATAGTACTTGTGGTTTTAATAATTTTAGTACTTTATAGGATAAAAAACATTAATCCTTATAATAAAAAATAAACTGAATAAATAATAAAAAATTATTCGAAACTATTAAAATATGAAGTTTGATATTGTACTAGATTCTATTTTATGAAATAGTGCAAGAACAGTCGAACTTTAGTTGTGAGATAAATTGCACGAAAATGTTAGTAAGCATATAATTGTAAATAGTATTAATTATAAACTTATGAATATTTTATATTTTTAATAAACTTTTTTATATTTTTATGTTGAACTTGCTTTTTAAAACAGTAAATATATTTATTTGAATTTATCCCTTAATTATTGAAATATATAAAATTATTAAAAAAAATTGACTATTTTTATAGTTTATATTATAATGTAATGATAACAGAAATATATTTATTGTTAAAATCAGTAGAATAAAAAAAACTAAAATTAGAGACTACTATAATTAAAATAATTAATGCTTTGAAATATTTATATTTTTTGATATAATCAAAAAGAGAGAAAAGTTAGTTAGGAGAGTTAAGTTATAATGGCAGAAAAAATGTCTGATGAAAAAGCTTATGAAGAATTTTGTAAATTTTTGAATAAAAGAATAGATTTTAAAGAATCAATTATGATAGAAATAGAATTGGAAAATTTAGGAATGAAAGATAAAACTTTAGAAGATTTTTTGGAAGGAGAAGGAATTTTTCAAAGAATGAGTAAAACTGAAAAATTGGAAAAAGTTGGAGAATTGAAAAATTTTTATTCAAAAAGAAGAGGAAGTGGAGCTTCTGAAAAAAGTAAACTATTAGAATCATATAGAATAATTTTAAATGATGTTAATAAAGAAAAAGAATATGATAATTATTTGAAAAAAACAAAGTATGTTGGAGTAAATAAAATACTTAAAAATTCAAAAGAAGTGTATAAAAGGGATGGAAGACTGAAGCTGAATCAAATAGAAAATTATGTTTCACAAATTAATTTAAAAATAAAAAATGAGTCAGATGCACGAAATATATTTTATGGATTTTGCAGAGCGGAAAGAATACCTTATGATATTCAAGAGAATCAAAAAAATCAAAGTCAAAATCAGAATCAAAACCAAAGCGAAAAAGAAAACGAAAGAAAAAATCAGTCAAGCACAGGCTCTCAGTCACAACAGAGAAATACTGGTCAAAACCAGAATAACAATGGCAATAACAGAAATAGTGATAATAGAAGCAGTAATAATAGAAATAATAATAATAATTGGAAATCTGACACGAAAAAGAAAAAATCAAGCGGAGCTGCATTTGTTTGGATAATAGTAGCAATGCTGACGATAGTGATTGCAGTATTAGCTATTTCGAAAAAAGATAATCAAAGACAAGAAAATAGATCACAAAATGTTCAACAAGATATTTCGCAAAAGCAAACTACGAATAATACACCAAAAGAAGAAGTTTCTAAAGAAGTATCCAAAGAACCTGAACAAACAAAAGAAATACCTGAAAAAACAGATGAAGAAAAAGGTGAAGAATTTTTAAATAAAGGGATATTAGAATATGATAAAGAAAATATCACTAATGCAATAGTATATTTTAAAAAATCTGCTCACTTTAAAAATGCAAGAGCAATGTATTTTTTAGGAGAGATTTATTATAATAAAGGAGAAACTGAAGAGGCTATGAGATGGTATAAAGATGCTTCTGATAGAGGTGATTTAGATGCAGCAAAAAAATATAATGAATTAAATAATCAAAATTATCAAGAGAATAATACACAGTCTGAAGATGACAATCAAACAGACGATGATTCTTCTCAATCGGATGAAGATAATTCAGAATCGAGTTCAAATGAAACAGAATAAAATAGGAGATAGGAAATATAATGGCGAAGAATACTTTTGATGAGAAAGTTTACAATGAATTTTGCGAGATTTTAAATAAAAAAATTAATCTTGGGGAATTAATTACAATTGAAGAAAATTTAGAAAATTTAGGAATGAAAGATAAAACTTTAGAAGATTTTTTGGAAGGAGAAGGAATTTTTCAAAGAATGAGTAAAAGTGAAAAATTGGAAAAAGTTGGAGAATTGAAAAACTTTTATTCAAAAAGAAGAGGAAGTGGAGCTTCTGAAAAAAGTAAACTATTAGAATCATATAGAATAATTTTAAATGATATTAATAAAGAAAAAGAATATGATAATTATTTGAAAAAAGTAAAATATGCTGGAGTAAATCAAATACTTAAAAATTCAAAAGAAGTATATAAAAGGGATGGAATACTGAAACTAAATCAAATAGAAAATTATGTTTCACAAATTAATTTAAAAATAAAAAATGAGTCAGATGCACGAAATATATTTTATGGCTTCTGCAGAGAAGAAGAAATACCTTATACTGTTGAAAGAGATTATAAAAATACTGAAAATGAAAATAAAGAGTCACAAGAAGATAGGAAAGAAAGATATAGAAAAAATTATAATTCAAATTCAAATGAGAATAAAAGTGAAAGAGCAGAAGTTAAAATGAATGCAAAAGATGCGAAGGTATTATTTTGTTTAAGTTTAGTTTGTCTTTTTCTTTGGATAACTTTTTTTGTTTTTTATTTTAACAATATCTAGCAAGAAGTCTCCCGCTTCTAAAAGCGGGAGTAGTTCACTAAATCACATAAAAAAGAAGGGATTATTTTTGAATTTAAAATTTTGAATATTGTGGAAAAACTGAGTGAAGATAAAATTAAAGAAAGACTTGAGAAAGAATGTGAAATTGCACTTAAACAAATTGATGGGAAAAAATATGTTTCAGTTTTGAGAAATGCTGGGATTGAGAGAGTTTTGAAAATTGGGGTTGCGTTTTATGGGAAAGAAGTTGAAGTGAAATTTGACAGAAAGGCATAATATTATAATAAAAAACTAAAAAATAATTAAAATAAACTAAAATAAATTAAAATAAATTAAAATATAGATTGATAATAATTGTAAACTTAAAAATAATAATATTTTTTAAGTTTACTTTTTTTATTAAAAAAGAAAATAATTATCTCAAATTAAAGAAAATAATAAATTTCTCAAAATTTTTATTTTATTTATGAGTATGATATAATATTAAGAAAAGGGAGGCGATAATATGAAAACTAATAAAAAAAGAAAACTTCCGATAGGAGTATCTGATTTTAAAAAAATTATTCAAAATGATTATTACTATTTTGATAAAACGAAACTAATTGAAAATATTTTAAATGAAGGTTCAGAAGTAAAATTATTTACTCGTCCAAGACGGTTTGGGAAAACATTGAATATGTCGATGTTGAAATACTTTTTTGATGTTAAAGATAAAGAAGAAAACAGAAAATTATTTGAAGGATTTAATATTTCTAAAAGCGAGTATTTTGATAAACAAGGGGAATTTCCTGTAATTTCGATTTCGTTTAAAAATTACAATAAAAATGATTGGGAAAGTGGCTTTAAGTCTGTAAAATCGATAGTTTCAGATATTTATGCAGAATTTGAATATTTAATGGAACATTTGAATAAAAGAGACTTGAAAAGATTTGAAGATATTTGGCTTGAGAAAGATGAAGGCGACTGGGAAAAATCATTATTGAATTTGACAAGATATTTGTATAATTATTATGGGAAAAAAGTTATTATTTTAATTGATGAATACGATCAGCCAATAATAAATTCATACATAAGAGGCTATTACAAAGAAGCTATTGACTTTTTCAAAAACTTTTATGGCACAGTTTTGAAGGATAATGAATATCTTGAAATGAGTGTAATGACTGGAATTTTGAGAGTTGCGAAAGAGAATATTTTTTCTGGACTGAATAATATAAAGGTTCATAGTATTTTGAATAAAAGATTTACGGAATATTTTGGAATTTTGGAAAATGAAGTTGAAGATGCATTGAAAGATTTTGGAATGGAATATGATTTGCAGGATGTTCAAAAGTGGTATAATGGGTACTTGTTTGGAGATACGAAAGTGTATAATCCTTGGTCGATAATTAATTTTCTGGATGAAAGAAGGCTTGGGGCTTACTGGGTGAATACAAGCGGGAATGGGCTGATTCAATTGTATTTGCAAAGAATGAAAGAAGAGATTTTTGATGAATTTTCAAAACTTTTGAATAAAGAAAAAATATTTGAAACGATTAATGACAGCATGACTTTTGGAAACTTGGAAGCCGATTTTGAGAAAAATATTTGGAACTTGTTTTTTCATAGCGGATACTTAACTTTAGCTGAAGAATATAATGAAAGTGACGAAGAAGCTTATTTAAAAATACCGAATGAGGAAATTCTGAAGATGTTTTCCAGAATGTTTATTGAAGTGTATTTTGGTAGTCCGAAGAATTTTTTAAAATTGACTAATGCATTAAAAAATGGAGATATGAAAAACTTCAAAATGGAATTAAATGAAATTTTATTAGAAAATGTAGGAATTTTTGATGTGAGCGGAACTTATAAAGAGCAGTTTTATCATGGACTTATGCTTGGATTGGTTTTAAAAATGAGAAATGAGTATGAAATTTCGTCGAATGGGTTTGCCGGGAAAGGACGATATGACTTGCTTTTGAAGCCGAAAAATATTTTTGATAAATTTAATAAATCAGATAAAAAAGAAGGGATTATTTTTGAATTTAAAATTTTGAATATTACGGAAAAACTGAGTGAAGATAAAATTAAAGAAAGACTTGAGAAAGAATGTGAAATTGCACTTAAACAGATTGACGAGAAAGAATATGTTTCAGTTTTGAGAAATGCTGGGATTGAGAGAGTTTTGAAAATTGGGGTTGCGTTTTTTGGGAAAGAAGTTGAGGTGAAATTTGAAAGAAAGGCATAATATTATAATAAAAAACTAAAATAAATTAAAATATAGATTGATAATAATTGTAAACTTAAAAATAATAATATTTTTTAAGTTTATTTTTTTTTATAAATTTTTTTGTTAAAAAATAGTGAGAGATAAAATGTATTATAAAAATTATTTTTTTTATACTTAAAAAAACAGTAAATAAAAGTATACATTTTTTAAAAACATATTGACTATTTTTATTATTTGTAGTATAATAAAAAACAGAAAAAATATTAATGTTAATAATTATAGAAAATAAAAAATAAATTTAAAAACTTAAAAGGAGAATATAGAAAAATGAAAAATATTAAAATTAAAAATAAAAAAATAAAAGTTGCAATGGTAATTGGCGTATTGGCAGTATCAGGATTTTCCATATATAATTATATAAATACAAGAGATGAGAGATACATTGATAAAGGATCAAAATATCTTGATTTAGGGAAAAAAGAAGAAGCAGAAAAATGGTTTAAAAAGGCGGTAAAGGAAAATAAGTATATGTCTAGTCTTGTTGCAAGTATTTATGAAGTAAAAGGAGATAATAAAGCAGCTGAAGAATGGTATCTAAAATTGGCGGAAGACGGAGATTCAAAAGCGATGTATGATTTAGGAGAGCTTTATAATAAAAAAGGAGATAAGGAAAAGTCTAAGATTTGGTATATAAAAGCAATAGAAAAGCAAAAATCGGAAGAAATTGGATATTTGGACGCAATGATTAAATTGGGAGATATTTATTATAAAGATGGAAATAAAAAGGATGCCAAAGAAATGTATGAAAATGCGGCTAAAAAAGGAAATCCAGATGCAATGGCTAAATTAGGATCAATTTATTATGAAGAAGGAGATATTTCAAAGTCGAAAGAGTGGTTTGATAAATTTAAAGATGAGGAAAATATAAATATGGGAATGAAGTATTATATTAAAGGAGATAAAGAGAAAGGAAAAGAATTGCTTCAAAAATCAGCTGAAAAAGGAAATTTAGATGCAAAAAAAATATTAGAAAAAGTAGAGTAAAAAAATTCATCATAATAAAATAAAAAAAATTAAATAATATATTTGGCTAGTCATGCGCAGATACTTATCAAGAAGCTCTCGCTTCTAAAAGCGGGAGCAGTTCATAATATATAGTAAACTTAAATTATTTATGGTTTTTAAGTTTACTTTTTTTTTATATATTTTTTAAAATAAAACATAATAAAATGTATTAACTTTTTATATTTTAAATAATTTAAAATAAAAGTAAATAAAAATATATAAAAAATTACAAAAAATTATAAAAAAGTCCTTGACTTTTGAAAATAAATATAGTATACTAATTTTGTAATTAAAAAACAGTAAATAAAAATACTAATAAATAAATATAAAAAAGGCGGTTAAAATTATGACAGAATTTAACAAATATTTTGAAGACACTTTTTTAATTGAAGGTGGATATGACGGTAAAGAAATTGATAAATCTTTTCGTTTTGACCAAAATAATAAACATGCGACTCCAAAAGATGTTTTTGATGTTATAAAACAAGCATTTGAAGATGGACAGGATATGGATAAAGTGGAAGCATTTATGAGAAAGCTGGATATAATTGGAAAAGATATGGTTGACAATACATTTAATTACCTAGACAGTAACTTTTATGAAAGTTTGCAATCTTCGTCTTTTGAAGTAAGTGGACAAGTTATAGAGATTCCCCATTATTTGACTGATACGGGGAAATTGAGAACGGATAGTTTACAAGAATTATGCGACCAAAGTAATGTTCCATCAAAAATCAATTTTAGAAATGTTGTATTTGTGATAAATAATAAAACATTTGAAGAATTATATGAAATAATGAATGCGACTGCAATTAATTTTGATAAAGGAATAAGATTTCGAAACTTTTTTAGAGAATCTGGAATGGAACAAGAGTGTAAGGAAAGCGAAATAAGAAGAAAAAACGAAGCATTGGACATAATAGCGCCGATAAAACATGATATGGGTAATGGCAGATATTACATAAATACACGATTAAGAGATGAAATGGCTGAAAAGATGATAGTTCACGGACCTGGAAAAGTGATTGGAGCGGGAGCCACAGTTGCTGGAGAAATGGCTAAAAGTATTGTAAAAGGGAATCTTATAGTTGGTGTGGTAAAGTTGGCATTAAAGTTGGGAAAAGATTCTAAAATTAGAAAAATGACGGGTGGAAGAAATCACTTTGATTATGAAACTTTTCAAAGAATGAGAAAAAAAGATTATTATAATACGAGTTTAGATGAAATAAAAGAAGTAGATATAAACAGAAAAAAAAGAAAATCATCGCAAATATGTCAAATTATAAAGAAAATGTATGGATAAAATAAAAGTAAAAATAAAAGTAAAATAAAAAAAAATAAATAAAATAGTAAAAAAATAAAAAAGTAAAAAAATAAAAAAGTAAAAAATCAAAGGAGAGGATCAAAAATGAGAGAAGAAGAAATAAATGAAAGAATTAGAAAGATGAATGAAAGAGCTGACAAAAATGGAGTTGAAAGATTAGAAATATGGAAAACACTTGTAATATTTGCTGTATGTATAGCACTACTTACAGTTGGAAAAAAATCTTTAATAAATTTTGGAATAACTTTTAATGAAAAGTTTGATGCGAGACTTATTTGGGTATTTATTATAATTAGTATAATATTTTCAGGATTTGAATTTATGAGAACAACTTGGAGAGTTATTGGAGAAGTTTTTAATATGGGTATAAGATTGGGATTAACTTGGATTATACTTCAATTGAAAGATACATTTTTCAAATATGATTTTATAGATGTAAAAATATGTTCAGCAATTCTAATTATTGTATTATTTGTAGCAATATCACAAGTTAGATATGACTTAAAATTGTTTTTTCCAGTATTGGCAGCATATGCGTATCCTTGGTTTATTGGATTTAGTCGTGAAATCGAAGGAAATCCAGTGCATACAAGAGTAATGTTTCTGATCATTGTTGCAGTACAAATTCCTACTATGATTAAAAACTATTTCGAATGGTTAAAAAATTTATCACCTGAGGAACATGCTAGACTTGCAAGAGCAGGAAGAATGAGAGAAGAAGCAAATCAAAGAGAACGAGATCGTGTGATTGAACGCCAACAAGAAAGATGGCACAATGAACAAAAGTGGCATTAAATTAATAAAAAATATTTCAAGAGACGAAAGTCTCTTGTTTTTAATTTAATTAATATAAAAAACAAAATAATAAAAATATTTTATTATAATCTAAAAATAAAGTAAATAAAAATATATAATTTTTAGAAAAAATTTTCTTGACTTTTTAAACAAAATATAGTATACTATTTTTGTAATTATAAAAGCAGTAAATAAAAATATGTTTAAATTTTAAATATAAAAAATATAAAATAATAAAATAAAATTTTTATAAACTGTTTATAATTCAATAAAAAAAATTTTATGAACTTAAAAAAACATATTAGTCTACAAAATTTAAAAAAAATGTGTTAAAATATAAATGTTCAATAAAATTAAATAAAGATAATCAAAAAATAAGAAAAAATATTATGTAAAAAGTGAAGGGAGACAAAAAATGTCAAAATATGTATTTGGAATAGATTTAGGAACAACATATTCTTGTATTGCGTATGTTAATGAAAAAGGAGATTCACAAGTTATAAAAAATAGTGAAGGGGATAATTTAACACCGTCAGTTGTGGAATTTGAAGAAGACAATAAAATAATAGTTGGAGAAGATGCAAAAGAAGATACCGTTTTAAATGAAGATAATACAGTACAATTTGTTAAATCATTAATGGGGAAAACAGATTTTGCAATTGAACATAATAATGAAGCAAGAACTCCAGAAGAAATTTCTTCATATATTTTAAAAAAATTGGCTCAAGATGCTTCAGAAGCTTTAGATACAGAGGTTAAAGATGTTGTAATAACTTGTCCTGCGTATTTTGGGACTGCACAGAGAACTGCTACTAAAAATGCTGGAAAAATCGCTGGATTGAATGTGCTTGAAGTAATTAATGAGCCGACAGCAGCAGCACTATTTTATGGATGTACAAGAGATTCTGAAAATAAAACAATTATGGTTTATGATCTTGGTGGAGGAACTTTTGATGTTACTGTTATGAGAGTAAATGCTGATAAAATAGAAGTTATTTGTTCTGACGGAGATCACGATCTAGGTGGAAAAAGATGGGATGATGCGTTAATGGATTATCTTTTTGATAAAGTTCGTGAACAGGAAGGTTACGATGGCGAGTTTGATGAATATATGCAGCAAAATTTTAGATTGAAAGTAGAAGAAGTTAAGAAAAAATTGAGTTTTAGGGAAAAAGTTAATGGTACATTTGAAATTGATGGAAAGAGAATAAAATTAGAAGTAACTAGAAAAGAATTTGATGAAATAACTAAAATATTGCTTAACGAAACTTTAAATAAAACAAATGAAGTTGTTAGAATTGCTAAAAGTAAAGGATATGATGAAATTGATGAGGTACTTTTAGTAGGTGGTTCGACAAGAATGCTGCAAGTAAAAGATACAATATGTGAAAAATTTGGAAAAGAAAAAGTAAAAATTTTTGAACCAGATGAAGCAGTGGCAAAAGGAGCGGCAATTTATGCGGTAGATGTTTATTTAAATAACAAAAAAATTGTTGAAACTGAAGCAAGTGATATAATTAAAGAAAATAAATTGAATCCAGATGACTACAAAGAAAATTTGAGTGTTGAAACTGAAATGATAGGTGTTGGCGGAGTATTTAGAGAAATAGTGACTGCTACTACAAAAAGTTTTGGTGTGAAAGCGGTTAAAGATGGAGAGCCTATTTGCTTGAACATGATTAAGAAAAATGAGTTGATGGAAAAAGGATTTATCGAAGAAAAAAGAATATTTAAGACAATGAGTGATAATCAAGAAATAGTAAATATAGAAATATATGAAAGTGATTATATGGATGATGTAATTGATGTAGATGATGATTTTTATATTGGAAACGCAATATTAGAATTGCCTAGAAATCTTTCAAAAGATTCTTCAATCGAAGTTATTTTGAAACTTAACAAAGAGGGAATTTTGGAAGTGACAGGAATAGATAAGACAAGCGGGAAAAAAGTAAATGTAAAACTTAAAACAAAAGATGCTATGACCGAGAAAAAATTGGAAGAAATAAAAGAAAAATTCCAAGGAATGTTAGTAGTTTAAAGATAAATTGTATAATTAAATGTAGAGAGGGGGATAAATATGTCAAGAAAAAATAAAATAATTTCAGAAGTTGCATTAATTTTTTTGGTGGCAGGAGGGTTATCATTTGGATTTTCTGAAAAATTTGGAGAAATAAGAGTAAAGACTGAAAAAATAGTAAAGAAGCAAAAACAAAGTCCAACTCTAAAATCTAAAGAATATTATCTACAGAAAAAGGCTAATGCTAGAGGTTTGCGTAGAATAAGTCTTGGAGATACAGAAGATGGGAAAAAGAGATTATCAGAGTATCTTAAACATTTAGACAATAGTGAAAGTGAAGACTTATCGCAATCACAATAATTAAAAGTTATAACTAATAAAAAAGAATTGATTCCTTTGTAAAACAGGAGTTGATTCTTTTTTTATTTTAAATAAAAATTTTTTTGAAAAGTGCAGAAAATATGGGATAAATAGAACAAAATATTGCCGAAAAAGTTCAAATTTTTTAAATTTTTTGGTATAATAAAACTAAAAGAAATTAAAAATAATATTTAGTTAAAAGAGGTATTATATATGTCAGAAAAAGTGGAAAATAACTGGTATGAGATATTAGAACTTGATTTTTATCTTGATCCAAAAGAAGATGAACAAAAGATAAAAAAAATAATTGAAGAGAAAAATAAATATTGGGTGCGAAATCAAAGGGATAGAAAAATTGGGATGTTGTGTACAAAGTATATCGAATATAATAAAAAAGGGAAAATATTAAAAGATATACTTGATGATGAAAAAAGAAGTCAGATGATAAAAGATGTTCAAAAAAAATTATTTGAAGGAATTGACAGATATTTGGTAACTTTTGAGAATGAAGTGATGACGGAAGAAAAAATACGATATATTTTGAATAAAATAAAAGAAGAACATAAAATAATAAATGAAAAAATTATAAAAGAGAGAATTTGGTCAAGGGGTAAGAAAGTAGGAATTGGGAGTTATGAAAAGTTTGAGGAAAATTTGAAGAGAGCATTTGATTTGAAATTAAGTTCTAAATTTGAGAATATAGAAAAAAATTTAAAGGCATTTGGGAAAGCGAATATTTATGATTTTTTAAATTCACAAGAATTGACATTAAATTTTTTAAATAAAAGGGAGATTGAAGAAAAAATAAAGTTTTTTGAGAAGAATGATTCTGAAAGTGATTTGAAGAAGAAATTGTGTCTTTTTTGTAAAGATTTGGTAGAAAAAGATGAGATTGAGAAATATAATGAATATTTGGAAAAAATGGAATGCTTGAAGATTGAGAAAGAACTGGAAGTTATAAAAAATGAGAAAAAAAGATTGAGAAGGAAGAAAATTGAGAGCGAAATCGAGAATTTTGAAAGTAAATTTGGAGATACAATTGAAGATAAAGTTGCAAGAGAATTTTTTTCAAAATATTTTGGGTATAAGTTTGTGAGTGATAAAAATAAGGGGAAATTGGGACAAATCGACATTTCTAAAATAAAAGAGTGGATGAAATTACGAAAAAAAATTTTGGTTAAGATAGCTGTAGGATTGGTATTTATTTTTGTGGTAATTTTTTCTTGGAATTTATATAATAAGAAGGAAGCAGAAAAAATATTTGTTCAGGCAGAAAAATATATGAAAGAAGGAAATAAAGAAAAAGCAAAAGAGAGATATGAAATTGCTGCAAGAAAAGGGAATACAGATGCGATGAATAAATTAGGAGAATATTATTATGCTAAAGAAAATTCTTTTAAAGCGGAGGAATGGTATAAAAAAGCAGCAAAAGGGGGAAATATAAAGGCAATGGAAAATTTAATGAATTTTTATAATCGATATTCAAGTAATGAGAAAGTAATTGAATGGGGGACAAAAGCAGCAGCCAAAGGAAATACGATTGCAATGAATAATTTAGGGAAATTTTATGAAAATAATGGAGACAAAGTGAAAGCAAAAGAATGGTATGAAAAAGCAGCAGCCAAAGGAGAGACAACTGCGATGAATAATTTAGGCGTATTTTATGAAAATAATGGAGACAAAGTAAAATCAAAAGAATGGGTTGAAAAAGCAGCGGTCAAAGGAAATACGGTTGCAATGGCTAATTTAGGTGTATTTTATGAAAATAATGGAAACAAAGTGAAAGCAAAAGAATGGTATGAAAAAGCAGCAGCCAAAGGAGATACAATTGCAATGAATAATTTAGGTGTATATTATGAAAATAACGGAGACAGAGTGAAAGCAAAAGAATGGTATGAAAAAGCGGCGACTAAAGGAAGTAAAGAAGCAAAAGAAGCATTAGAAAAAATGAAAAAGGATTAATTTTAGATATTTTATTAGAAAAATTAAAGAAGGGAAATAAATATGTCAGAAAAATTAGAAAATAGTAAAGATATGATGTGTGAAATGGAGTATCATGAAGGAAATAAAAAAACATTTAATAAAAAAAAAATAAAAAAAGAAAATAATTCAAAAAAAGTTTTAAAAAAAATTGATTTATATTTAGAAGATTTTGAGAATGAGTTAATAACAGAGAAAAAAATACAAGGTATTTTAGATAAAGAAAATAAATCTAAAATGATAGATGGAAAACTTTTAAAAGAGCAAATTTGGGGTGAAGGTAAAAAAATAGCAATTTCTAGTTATGAAGATTTTGAAAAGAAAATTAATAAAATATTTATTCCCATATTGCAATCGAAATTTAATGCGATAGATCAAAATTTGAAAGTATTGAACAAGGCGAATATATATGATTTTTTACATTCTGAAGGATTATCATTGAATTTTTGGAATGAAGAAGAAATTGAAAGTAAAAGAGAATTATTGAAAAAGAATAATGTTGAAAATGATGCAAAGAGAAAATTGTATTCTTCTTGTGGAGAATTGGTAAAACAAAATAAAATAGAAGAATATAATGAGTATTTGGAAAAAATGGAATGTTTAAAAATAAAAAAAGAATTGGAAAATATAAGAGATGCGAATCGAGAGTTTGGAAAAGAAATTGCAGAAATTGAAATTAAAAATTTTGTGGATAAATTTAGAGATGTAGTTGAAGAAAAAATTGCAAGAGAAATTTTTTTGAAATTTTTTGAAAATAATTTTGAAGATGATAGAAAATCAAAAGAAATAAATTCTATGAAACGAATAAAGTTATCTAAAAAATCTATTTTTAGTTTAGCAGCAATAGTAATAATATGCATTTTAACAGTAACTTTTTCTTGGAATCAGTTTAATAAAGAGGAAGCGAAAAAGTTGTTGAATAGAGCGGAAAAGTATGAAAAAGAAGGAAAAATAATTGGAGCGAAAGAATGGTATGAAAAAGCGACAATCAAAGGAAATGTAGAAGCGATGAATAAATTAGGATTGCTTTATTACGAAGAAGGAGATAAAGCAAAAGCGAAAGAATGGCTTGAAAAATCAGCACTGAAAGGAAATGTAGGAGCAATGTATAATTTAGGAATAGTTTATGAGAATAATGGAGACAAAGTGAAAGCAAAAGAATGGTATGAAAAATCAGCAGTGAAGGGAAATGTAGGGGCAATGTATAATTTAGGAATAGTTTATGAAAATAATGGAGACAAAGTGAAAGCAAAAGAATGGTATGAAAAATCAGCAGTGAAAGGAAATATAGAAGCGATGAATAATTTAGGAGCACTTTATTACGAAGAAGGAGACAAAGTGAAAGCAAAAGAATGGTATGAAAAATCAGCAGTGAAGGGAAATGTAGGAGCAATGTATAATTTAGGAGCACTTTATTACAAAGAAGGAGACAAAGTAAAAGCGAAAGAATGGCTTGAAAAATCAGCATCGAAAGGTGCTGCAGAAGCAATGTATAATTTAGGAGTACTTTATTACGAAGAAGGAGACAAAGTGAAAGCAAAAGAATGGTATGAAAAATCAGCAGTGAAGGGAAATGTAGGAGCAATGTATAATTTAGGAGCACTTTATTACGAAGAAGGAGACAAAGTAAAAGCGAAAGAATGGCTTGAAAAATCAGCAGTGAAAGGAAATGTTTCAGCAATGCATGGTTTAGGAGTACTTTATTACAAAGAAGGAGACAAAGTAAAAGCAGAAGAGTTATTTGAAAAAGCAGCAGCGGAAGGAAGTATAGAGGCAATGGTAGCATTAGAAGAAATGAAAAAAATTAGAGGTATTGCAAATGTCAGAAAAAGTGGAAAATAATTGGTATGAGATATTAGAACTTGATTTTTATCTTGATCCAAAAGAAGATGAACAAAAGATAAAAAAAATAATTGAAGAGAAAAATAAATATTGGGTGCGAAATCAAAGGGATAGAAAAATTGGGATGTTGTGTACAAAGTATATCGAATATAATAAAAAGGGGAAAATATTGAAAGATATACTTGATGATAAAAAAGAAGTCAGATGATAAAAGATGTTCAAAAAAAGTTATTTGAAGGAATTGACAGATATTTGATAACTTTTGAGAATGAAGTGATGACGGAAGAAAAAATACGATATATTTTGAATAAAATAAAAGAAGAACATAAAATAATTAATGAAAAAATTATAAAAGAGAGAATTTGGTCAAAGGGTAAGAAAGTAGGAATTGGGAGTTATGAAAAGTTTGAGGAAAATTTAAAGAGAGCATTTGATTTGAAATTAAGTTCTAAATTTGAGAATATAGAAAAAAATTTGAAGGCATTTGGGAAAGCGAATATTTATGATTTTTTAAATTCACAAGAATTGACATTAAATTTTTTAAATAAAAGGGAGATTGAAGAAAAAATAAAGTCTTTTGAAAAAAATGATTCTGAAAATGATTTGAAGAAGAAATTGTGTCTTTTTTGTAAAGATTTGGTAGAAAAAGATGAGATTGAGAAATATAATGAATATTTGGAAAAAATGGAATGCTTGAAGATTGAGAAAGAACTGGAAGTTATAAAAAATGAGAAAAAAAGATTGAGAAGGAAGAAAATTGAGAGCGAAATCGAGAATTTTGAAAGTAAATTTAAAGATACAATTGAAGATAAAATTGTAAGAGAATTTTTTTCAAAATATTTTGGGTATAAGTTTGTGAGTGATAAAAATAAGGGAAAATTGGGACAAATCGACATTTCTAAAATAAAAGAGCGGATGAAATTACGAAAAAAAACTTTGGTTAAGATAGCTGTAGGATTGGTATTTATTTTTGTGGTAATTTTTTCTTGGAATTTATATAATGAGCAGGAAGCAAAAAAAATATTTATGCAGGCAGAAAAATATAGAAAAGAAGGAAGTAAAGAAAAAGCAAAAGAGAGATATGAAGTTGCTGCGAGAAAAGGTAATACAGATGCGATGAATAAATTAGGAAAATATTATGAAATTGCTGCTGCGATGAATAAATCAGTAGAATATTATGATAGTAAAGAATCTTTTAAAGCGGAGGAATGGTATAAGAAAGCAGCAGAAAGAGGAAATGTAAAAGCAATGATTAGTTTAACACATTTTTATTTATATAAAAATGTAGATAAATCAATTGAATGGGGAGAGAAGGCAATAAAAAAAGAAAATATGAATACAGATGCAATGTATGGCTTAGGTTTAGCTTATTATAATAAAGGAGAAGAAGAGAAGGCAAAAGAGTGGTATGAAAAAGCAGTAGCGAAAGGGAATGCAGAAGCAATGACTGCATTAGGGAAATTTTATGACGATAAAGGAAAAAAAGAGAAAGCGAAAGAATGGTATGAAAAAGCAGCGGTAAAAGGGGATACAGAAGCTATGAATAAATTAGGGGAATTTTATAACGATAAAGGAGAAAAAGAGAAAGCGAAAGAATGGTATAAAAAAGCAGCGGTAAAAGGGGATACAGAAGCAATGGTTGAGTTAGGGATATTTTATTATGATAAAGGAAAAAAGGAGAAGGCAAAAGAGTGGTATGAAAGATCGGCAATAAAAGGAAATACAAGAGCTATGAATAAATTAGGGGAATTTTATTACAAAGAAGGAGAAAAAGAGAAAGCGAAAAAGTGGTATGAAAAATTAGCTATTGAAGAAGATTATACAAGAGCTATGAATAAATTAGGAGAAATTTATTACGAAAAAGGAGAAAAAGAGAAAGCGAAAGAATGGTATGAAAAAGCAGCGTCAAAAGGGGATGCAGAAGCTATGAATAAATTAGGGGAATTTTATTACAAAGAAGGAGAAAAAGAGAAAGCAAAAGAATTATATGAAAAAGCGGTAATTTTAAAAAAATTATCAGAATAATAAGAAAGGAAAATAAATATGTCAGAAAAATTAGAAAATAGTAAAGATATGATGTGTGAAATGGGGTATCATGAAGAAAATAAAGAAACATCTAATAAAAAAAAATTAAAAAAAAATAATTCAGAAAAAGTTTTAAAAAAAATTGATTTATATTTAGAAGATTTTGAGAATGAGTTAATAACAGAGAAAAAAATACAAGGTATTTTAGATAAAGAAAATAAATCTAAAATGATAGATGGAAAACTTTTAAAAGAGCAAATTTGGGGTGAAGGTAAAAAAATAGCAATTTCTGGTTATGAAGATTTTGAAAAGAAAATTAATAAAACATTTATTCCTATATTGCAATCGAAATTTAATGCGATAGATCAAAATTTGAAAGTATTAAACAAGGCAAATATATATGATTTTTTACATTCTGAAGGACTATCATTGAATTTTTGGAATGAAGAAGAAATTGAAAGTAAAAGAGAATTATTGAAAAAGAATAATGTTGAAAATGATGCAAAGAGAAAATTATATTCTTCTTGTGGGGAATTGGTAAAACAAAATAAAATAGAAGAATATAATGAGTATTTGGAAAAAATGGAATGTTTAAAAATAAAAAAAGAATTGGAAAATATAAGAGATGCGAATCGAGAGTTTGGAAAAGAAATTGCAGAAATTGAAATTAAAAATTTTGTGGATAAATTTAGAGATGTAGTTGAAGAAAAAACGGCAAGAGAAATTTTTTTGAAATTTTTTGAAAATAATTTTGAAGATGATAGAAAATCAAAAGAAATAAATTGTATGAAACGAATAAAGTTATCTAAAAAATCTTTTTTTAGTGTAGCATTAATTATTTCAATAATAGTTTTTTCTTGGAACCAGTTTAATAAAGAAGAAGCCAAAAAGTTATTTAACAGAGCAGAACAATATGAAAAAGAAGGAGAAGAAGAGAAGGCAAAAGAGTGGTACGAAAAAGCAGCAATAAAAGGTAATACAGAAGCAATGAATACTTTAGGAAATTTTTTTAATAAGGAAGGTGATAGAGAAAAAGCCAAAAAGTGGTTTAAAAAAGCAGCAATAAAAGGTAATATAAAAGCAATGGGTATTTTAGGAAGTATTTTTTATGGAGAAGGAGATAGGGAAAAAGCCGAAAAGTGGTTTAAAAAAGCAGCAATAAAAGGTAATATGGAAGCATTGGTTATTTTAAAAAGTTTTTTTTATGAGAAAGAAAATAAGAAGAAAACAAAAGAGTGGTATGAAAAAGAGAATGCTGAAGCGATGAATGCATTAGGAAATTTTTTCAATGAGGGAGGAGATAAGAAAAAAGCGAAAGAGTGGTATGAGAAAGTAGCAATAAAAGGAAATGTGGATGCGATGGCAGCTTTAGGTATTCTTTATTTAGATGATGGAGATATCGAGGCAAAAAAGTGGCTTGAAAAAGCAGCAATAAAAGGTAATACAAAAGCAATGTTTTATTTAGGAAAGTTTTATTGGAGTATAAAAGATGAGATAAAAGCCAAAGAATGGCTTGAAAAATCAGCATCGAAAAGGAATGTAGAAGCGATGTATTATTTAGGATTACTTTATTCCAAAGAAGGAGATAAAGCGAAGGCGAAAGAATGGCTTGAAAAATCAGCATCGAAAGGGAATGTAGAAGCGATGTATTATTTAGGATTACTTTATTATGAAGAAGGAGATAAAGCGAAGGCGAAAGAATGGCTTGAAAAATCAGCATCGAAAGGTGTTGCAGAAGCGATGAGTAATTTAGGAGTACTTTATGACAATGAAGGAGATAAAGAAAAAGCGAAAGAGTGGTATGAAAAATCAGCGGCGAAAGGTTTTGCAGAAGCGATGTATAATTTAGGAGTACTTTATGACAATGAAGGAGATAAAGAAAAAGCGAAAGAATGGTATGAAAAATCAGCATCGAAAGGTGTTGCAGAAGCGATGTATAATTTAGGAGTACTTTATGACAATGAAGGAGATAAAGAAAAAGCGAAAGAGTGGTATGAAAAATCAGCATCGAAAGGTTTTGCAGAAGCGATGTATAATTTAGGAGTACTTTATGACAATGAAGGAGATAAAGAAAAAGCGAAAGAATGGTATGAAAAATCAGCATCGAAAGGTGATGCAGAAGCGATGTATAATTTAGGAGAATTTTATTACGAAAAAGGAAATAAAGAAAAAGCAAAAGAATGGTATGAAAAAGCAGCAGCTAAAGGGATTAAAGAAGCAAAAGAAGCATTGGAAAAAATGAAAAAAAATTAAAAGTAATATTTAGTTAAAAGAGGTATTGCAAATGTCAGAAAAAGTGGAAAATAACTGGTATGAGATATTAGAACTTGATTTTTATCTTGATCCAAAAGAAGATGAATAAAAGATTAAAAAAATAATTAAAGAGAAGAATAAATGTTGAGTGAAGAATCAGAAAGATAGGAAATTTAGCAAGACTAAAAATGAATTGACTTTGTAAAAAAGTTTAAAATTTTAACGAAAAAATAAAAAAAGGGGATTTATTATGAAAACTAAAAAGAAAAGATTACCAATTGGAATATCTAATTTTAAAGAAATAATAGAGTATGATTATTACTATTTTGATAAAACTAAATTTATTGAAAAAATTTTAGAAGAGCGTTCAAAAGTAAAATTATTCACTCGACCAAGAAGATTTGGGAAAACATTGAATATGTCGATGTTGAGGTATTTTTTTGATGTTAAGAATAAAGAAGAGAATAGAAAATTGTTTGAGAATTTGGAAATTTCTAAAAGTGAATATTTTGAAGAACAGGGGAAATATCCAGTGATTTCGATTTCATTTAGGAATTATGATAAAGAAAATTGGGAAACAGGTTTTAGAACTATAAAAACAACAATTGCTAATGTGTATGCAGAAAATAAATATTTAATGGATAGTTTAGATAAAAGAGAACTACAGAAATTTGAGGATATTTGGTTAGAAAAAGATAAGGGAGATTGGGAAGGTTCATTGAGGAATTTGGTGCAATATTTGTATGAATATTATGGGAGAAAAGTAGTTGTTTTAATAGATGAGTATGATCAGCCGATAATAGATTCGTATATTAAGGTATATTATGATAAGGCGATAAGTTTTTTAAAAGTTTTTATGGGTTAGTTTTGAAGGATAATGAATATCTTGAAATGGGAGTTATGACTGGTATTTTGAGGGTTGCGAAGGAAAATATTTTTTCGGGGTTGAATAATTTGGAAGTTCATACGATTTTGGATAGTGAATTTACGGAATATTTTGGAATTATGGAAGATGAAGTTGAAAATGCTTTGAAAGATTTTAATTTGGAATATGATTTAGAAGATGTTCAAAAATGGTACAATGGGTATTTGTTTGGAGATACGAAAGTGTATAATCCTTGGTCGATTATTAATTTTTTAAAGCGAAGGAAATTAAAGTCTTATTGGGTAAACACGAGTGGGAATGGGTTAATCAAATTGTATTTACAAAAATTGAAAGACAAAATATTTGATGATTTTTCAAAATTGTTGAATAAAGAGAGCGTTATAAAGAGAATAAATGACAACATGACTTTTGGGAATTTGGAGGCTAATTTTGAGAAAAATGTATGGAACTTGTTTTTTCATAGTGGATATTTGACTTTGACAGAAGAATATGATGAAGATGAAGAAGAAGTTTATTTGAAAATACCGAATGAAGAAATTCTGAAAATGTTTTCTGAAATGTTTATTGAAATATATTTTGAGAATTACGAAACTTTTTTGGATATGACAATTGCATTGAAAAATGGAGATGTTGAAAAATTTAAATTTGAATTGAGAAAAATTTTGTTGGAAAATATAGGGATTTTTGATGTAAGTGGAAATTATAAAGAGCAGTTTTATCATGGACTGTTATTAGGATTAGTTTTGATGTTGAAAAATGAATATGAGATTACATCAAATGGATTTGCTGGGAAAGGTCGATATGATTTGCTTTTGAAACCTAAGAATACTTTAAATAAATTAACTGGAAGAGAAGGGATTATTTTTGAGTTAAAAATTGTAAATTTAGTTGAAAAATTAGAAAAAAATAATTTAAAAAAGAAACTTGAGAAAGAGTGTGAAATTGCATTAAAGCAAATTGATGAGAAAGAATATGTTTCAGTTTTGAGAAATGCTGGAGTTGAGAGAGTTTTGAAAGTTGGGGTTGCATTTTTTGGGAAAGAGTTTGAAGTGAAATTTGAGAGAGAAATAAAATGAACTAAATTATAATGAGAATGAAAATAAGTTTGATAAAAACAAAAAAGTAAAAGGGAGGATTATTATGAAAACTAAAAAGAAAAAATTACCAATTGGAATATCTAATTTTAAAGAAATAATAGAGTATGATTATTATTATTTTGATAAAACTAAATTTATTGAAAAAATTTTAGAAGAGCGTTCAAAAGTAAAATTATTTACTCGTCCAAGACGATTTGGAAAAACATTGAATATGTCGATGTTGAGGTATTTTTTTGATGTTAAGAATAAAGAAGAGAATAGAAAGTTGTTTGAGAATTTGGAAATTTCTAAAAGTGAGTATTTTTCAGAGCAAGGGAAATATCCAGTGATTTCGATTTCGTTTAGGAATTATGATGAAGAGAATTGGGAAGAAGGATTTAAAACAATAAAGACAACAATTGCTAATGCGTATGCAGAACATAAAATTTTGATGGATAATTTAGATAAAAGGGAACTAGAAAAATTTGAGAGCATTTGGCTGGAAAAAGATGAAGGAGATTGGAAAAATTCGTTACGGAATTTGGTGCAATATTTGTATGAATATTATGGGAGAAAAGTAGTTGTTTTAATAGATGAGTATGATCAGCCGATAATAGATTCATATATTAAAGGGTATTATGATAAAGCCATCAGTTTTTTTAAAAGTTTTTATGGGTTAGTTTTGAAGGATAATGAATATCTTGAAATGGGGGTTATGACTGGTATTTTGAGAGTTGCGAAGGAAAATATTTTTTCGGGGTTGAATAATATAAAAGTTCATAGCGTTTTGAATAAAAGATTTACAGAATATTTTGGAGTTTTGGAGAGTGAAGTTGAGAAGGCTTTGAAGGATTTTGGATTGGAATATGATTTGGAAGAAGTTCAGAAATGGTATAATGGGTATTTATTTGGGGAGACTAAAGTGTATAATCCTTGGTCGATTATTAATTTTTTGGATGAAAGAAGGCTTGGAGCATATTGGGTGAATACGAGTGGAAATGGATTGATTCAGTTGTATTTACAAAAATTGAGAGAAAAAATATTTGAAGATTTTTCAAAACTTTTGAATGAAGAAAATATTTATAAGCGAATAAATGACAGCATGACTTTTGAAAATTTGGAAGATAATTTTGAAAAAAATATTTGGAATTTATTTTTTCATAGCGGATATTTGACTTTGGCTGAAAAATATGATGTAATGAAAAAAAGTGTTAGCATAAAAATTCCAAATAAGGAAATTTTAGAAATGTTTTCTGAAATGTTTATTGAAGTGTATTTTAGAGATACTGATAATTTTTTAGATATGACAGATGCATTAAGAAATGGGGATATTGAAAAATTTAAATTGGAATTGAATAAGATTTTACTGGAAAATACAGGGATTTTTGATGTAAGTGGAAATTATAAAGAGCAGTTTTATCATGGACTGCTGTTAGGGTTAATTTTGATGTTAAAAAATGAGTATGAAATTACATCGAATGGATTTGCTGGGAAAGGTCGATATGACCTGCTTTTGAAACCTAAGAATACTTTAAATAAATTAACTGGAAGAGAAGGGATTATTTTTGAGTTAAAAATTGTAAATATAAAAAGTGAATTTAGTTTTGAAGCAATTCATGAAAAACTTGAGAAAGAGTGTGAAATTGCATTAAAGCAAATTGACGAGAAAGAATATGTTTCAGTTTTGAGAAATGCTGGAGTTGAGAGAGTTTTGAAAGTTGGGGTTGCATTTTTTGGGAAAGAATTTGAAGTGAAATTTCAAAAAGAAAAGATTTAAAAAGTGTGCTAAAAATAAAAAAAGATAAAAAAAATTATAACTTTTAACAAAAGATAGCAAGAAGTCTCCGGCTTCTACAAGCGGGAGATGAATTGCTTTTTTTTGTAAAAAAAATTGAAAAAAGGATATATCTATGATACAATTTTTGTATAAAATATTGAAGAGAAGTTATAAATAATAAAATTTCTAAAAAAATAATTAAAATAATATCCAAAATCAAAAGGAGGTGTAATTTCATGAAATATAATTTAGCATTCAAATACAGAATTTATCCAAATAAGGAGCAAGAATTATTGATAAACAAGACTTTTGGATGTGTTCGTTTTGTTTACAATACGATTTTGTATGCTGCAAATAAATTTTATGAAGAAACTGGGAAAAATAAAATAATTACACCTGCCAGTTTGAAGAGTGAAAATCAATTTTTAAAAGAAGTAGATAGTCTGGCACTTTCAAATGCTCAATTGAATGTAAAACGATCGTTTACGAATTTTTTTCAGAAGAGAGCGAAGTTTCCGAGGTTCAAATCTAAAAAGACTAGTGTTAAAAGTTATACGACAAATTGTGTGAATAATTCGATACGAATTGAGGAAAACAAATATTTGGTTTTGCCAAAATTGAAAAGAATAAAATTAAAATATCATAGAGAAATAACAGAAGATTACAAGATAAAGTTAGTAACATTGACAAACAGTAATGGAAATTATTATGTTTCTGTTTTGACAGAATTTGAAAAAGAAATTCAAAAAGTGCCAACTAATGATAAAGTAATTGGACTTGATTTTTCAATGTCTGAATTATTTGTCAGCTCTGAAAACCAAAGGGCTGATTATCCAAAATATTTCAGGATGTTAGAAGAAAAATTAAAAAAATTACAAAAATCATTATCAAGGAAAGTAAAATTTTCTAAGAATTGGTATAGACAAAAAGAGAAAATATCAAGATTGCATGAGTATATCAAGAATTGTCGAAGAGATTTTTTGCATAAATTATCGAAAAAATTGTCTGAAACATATAATGCTGTGGTTGTCGAGGATTTGAATATGAAAGGGATGAGCCAGGCATTAAATTTTGGAAAAAGTGTAGGAGATAATGGATGGGGAATGTTTTTGAGGACGATTGAGTATAAGTTGATGTTTTTAGGAAAGCAATTTTTGAAGATAGATAAATGGTTTCCATCGTCGAAAACTTGCAGTAAATGTGGAAATATTAAAGAGGAACTGAAATTATCAGAAAGAAGCTATAAATGTGAGTGCTGTGGAATTGAGATTGATAGAGATTACAATGCGGCACTGAATATAAAAAACATTGGGAAATTGATGTTGGAATATTAGAAAAATAAAAAAAGACAGGGTAGGAACTACCCGAAGAGCTTGGTAAATATATTTGGCTAACAAAAGCAGATACTTCCCAAGAAGCTCCCGCTTCTAAAAGCGGGAGTAGTTCACTAAAAGTAGAATAATTAATAACTAATAATTAATAAAAGATAATTGATAAAAAATTAAAAGATTAAAAATTTAAATTAATAAATAATTATTTTTGGGAGGAATGAAAAATATGGATTTATCAAAAATTAAATTAATTGTCATAATTCAATGTGAGATTGCGAAAAGACGATGTAGTGGGTATCATTGCAGTCAGTCATTTTATGAGAGAAGTGGCGGATTTTCAAAATATTCGCAAGATCAAGATATGAGACTTCTTATGTTTCAATGCGGAGGATGTAATGGGAAAGGTGTAAATTCCCTTTTGTCAAATGTAGGAAAATGTCTTAAAAAGGAAGGGAAAATTAAGCCAGAAGAAGTGGCAATACACTTTGCATCTTGTGTTACGCTAGATAATCATCATTCTTCGAGATGTATGTTTATTAATCATATGAAACAGCAAGTTTTGAAAACGCCACTTAAAGATGCACTTATTTTGGAGGACACTTGGTATTCAAAAACTGCGACTAGAAGGCGTTTGGAGGGAGTTTATAAAACAAATAGAAATTAACAAAATTAAGAAATTAAAAAATAAAAAGAGGGGATTATTATGAAAAGAAAGAAAAATAAAAAGAAATTACCAATTGGATTGTCTGATTTTAAAGAAATTATAGAATACGATTATTATTATTTTGACAAAACTAAATTTATCGAAAATATTTTGGAAGAGCGTTCAAAAGTAAAATTGTTTACTCGTCCAAGACGATTTGGAAAAACATTGAACTTGTCGATGTTAAAATATTTTTTTGATGTTGAGAACAGAGAAGAAAATAAAAAACTATTTGAAGGACTTAATATTTCCAAAAGTGAGTATTTTGAAAAGCAAGGAGAATTTCCTGTAATTTCAATTTCGTTTAAAAATTACAATAAAAATGACTGGGAAAGTGGTTTTAAGTCGATAAAGTCAACGATTTCAGATATTTATGCAAAATTTGAATATTTAATGGAACATTTGAATAAGAGAGATTTGAAAAAATTTGAAGATATTTGGCTAGAAAAAGATGAAGGTGACTGGGAAAGATCATTATTGAATTTGACAAAATATGTGTTTGACTATTATGGAAAAAAAGTTATTATTTTAATTGATGAATATGATCAGCCGATAATAAATTCCTATATAAAAGGATATTATAGTGAAACCATTGATTTTTTCAAGAGTTTTTACGGATCTGTTTTGAAGGATAATGAATATCTTGAAATGAGTGTAATAACTGGAATTTTAAGAGTTGCGAAAGAAAATATTTTTTCAGGGTTGAATAATTTGGAAGTTCATACGATTTTAGATAGTGAATTTACAGAATATTTTGGGATTATGGAAGATGAAGTTGAAGAGGCTTTGAAAGATTTTAATTTGGAATATGAGTTGGAAGATGTTCAAAAATGGTACAATGGATATTTATTTGGGGATACAAAAGTGTATAATCCTTGGTCTATTATTAATTTTTTGAAAAAGGGAAGATTGCGACCTTATTGGGTAAATACTAGTGGGAATGGATTGATTCAGCTATATTTGGAAAAATTAAAGAATGAGATTTTTGATGAGTTTTCAAGACTTTTAAATAAAGAAAATATTTTTGAAACGATTAATGATAGCATGACTTTTGGAAATTTAGAAGCTAATTTTGAGAAAAATATATGGAACTTATTTTTTCATAGTGGATACTTAACTTTAGCCAAAAAAAACGATGAAGATGAAGAAGAAGTTTATTTGAAAATTCCAAATGAAGAAATTTTGAAGATGTTTTCTAAAATGTTTATAGAAGTTTATTTTAGAGATTCTAATAATTTTTCAAAATTTACTAATGCATTAAAAAGTGGAGATATTGAAAAATTTAAATTTGAATTAAATAAAATTTTATTGGAAAATACTGGAATTTTTGATATTAGTGGAAGTTATAAAGAGCAATTTTATCATGGATTGATGTTGGGGTTGATTTTGAAATTAAGAAATGAATATGAGATTACATCAAATGGCTTTGCTGGGAAAGGTCGGTATGACCTGCTTTTGAAACCTAAAAATATTTTAAATAAATTAACTGGAAGAGAAGGGATTATTTTTGAGTTAAAAATTTTAAATATAAAAAGTGAATTTAGTTTTGAAGCAATTCATGAAAAACTTGAGAAAGAATGCGAAATTGCGTTAAAACAGATTGATGAAAAAGAATATAGTTCGGTTTTGAGAAATGCTGGGGTTAAAAAGATTTTGAAGATTGGGATTTCATTTTTAGGAAAAGAATTTGAAGTGAAATTTGAGAGAGAGAAAGAAATTTATTAAAAACATAATAATTTTTATTATTAAAAAAAGAAAAGATAAGTGTAAACTTGAAAAATATTTATATTTTTTTAGTTTACATTTTTTTATATTTTAAATTTTATAAAAAACAAAAAAATTATAAATATAATATGAATTAAATTTTTTTATACTGTAAAAAAAATAAAATAAAAATATATAATTTTTATTTAAAAGTATTGACTTTTATATTTCTTTGTGATATACTCTTAATGTAAAAAATAGCAGAAAATAAAAATATGTAAAAATAAAGATTTTAATTTTTGGAAGGATGATTAAAATGAATAAAAGAAAACTTTTAATTTTAACAGTAATATCAATAATGCTAGCAGTAAGCTGTGGTAGTAGTGGAGGAAGCGGTTCTGGAGCAACTTCAGATTCAACACCAACTGGTGAAAATCAGTATAACAGTGACAGTGGAAATGGTTCAACAAGTGGTTCAGGAACAAATAATTCAGGACAGCAATTAACAGCAAACGATTTTGATTATTATACTGGTGCAACTTATGTGGCAAATGAAACAACGCCATATTCAAGACCATTTTCACCAGTTGATCATTTAGAAAACAATAGATTCGATTCTTCAGGAAGAATTGCTATAAATGATACTGATAGAATTTATAATTCTAAAAATCCAGACAACAATCATAGTGCTTTTAAAGGAGAAGGTGTAGCAGTTGGAGTATTTGATGGTGGATTTAACGATGAAACAAATTGGGAACAAGTAAATAAATTAACAAATAACATTGAAAGAGTTCAAGGAAAAGGTAATACAGATACAACACATGGATATAGAGTTATAAAGTCTCTTTTACAAAATGCTCCTTCAGTAAAAATATATGCAATGGATGTTGTTAAAAGAATTAGTGCAACACCAGAATATGAAGAATATAAAAGACTTTATGATAAAGGAGTAAGAATTTTTAATAATTCGTATGGAAACATAACTTATATTCCAACTTCTGTTGATTCTTCGCTTGGAACAGATACACATGCTTTTTTAAAGAAAGCAATAAATGAAGGAGGAGCATTATTTATATGGTCTGGTGGAAACGAAGAAAATCTTGATCGAGCAGGAGCTTTCGGTAATTTACCAAGAGTTGATCCAAGTTTAGAAAAAGGTTGGATTAATGTTGTAGGTCTTATGTCAAAAGACTATTATAAAGGTAATACAATAGCTAATGTAAGTTGGAATAAACTTATTCCATTAACACCAGCAGGAAGTTCTAAATATTGGTCAATATCAGCATTAGGTTCGGTAGATTATTATGATTATGATGAAGGAAAAACAGAGACAACTTATGGTTCTTCATTTGCAGCACCTCGTGTTACAGCAGCAGCAGCTTTAGTTAAACAAGCATATCCATTTATGAATGGAGATTTAATAAGACAAACTCTTTTATCTACTGCAACTGATATAGGAGATCCAGGTGTAGATGATGTTTATGGTTGGGGATTGTTAAATATTGATAAGGCATTAAAAGGTCCTGCATTATTTGATAGAAGATTAACACAAGGAAAAGATGTGGAAATACAGCTTGATGGAGGAAATTATGGTTTTGGAAATAATATTTCAGGAGATGCGGGATTGAATTTGACTGGAAATGGAAGTCTTACATTAAATGGATTAACAACATATACTGGTAAAACAACAGTAGGTTCAGGTGCATACTTAATAGTTAGAAAAGATTCAAGAAGTAGAATGTTTGTAAAAGATGGAGGAACTGTTGCGACAGGAAGTCAATCAATGAGTATTCCATCAGTGCAAGTTTCAACAAATGGTACATTTGTTAATAATACAAATTCTCAAATTCAAGAATTAAGAGCAGAAAATGGTTCAAAAATTGTTACAGATGTAAATAGTACAATTGCAACTAATACTGCTGAAATAAACGGTGAAGTAAAACTTACAAATAATAGCGGTGAATATTTTACTAAAAACGGAAGAACAGCCAATGTTATTACAGGAAATGTGACTGGCAATGCAAATATAAGTACTGAATCTGACCTTTTAAATGCAAAAGCAGAAAATAATACAATTGGAGTTCAAGCAGTTGTTTCAAGAAAAGATGTGACTGAATATGCGAAAGGAATTGGTGCGACTGAGCAGGAAGTTAATACAGCACAGCAAATTGAAACTTCGTTGCAAGGGACAGACAGACAGCTTGAAAGTGGGACAGCTTCGGCAAAAACTTTGTCTAATGCAGCTAAATTGCAGTCTTTAAATAAAACTACGCTTGATACTTTGTCTGGACAAATTTATGCTTCGGCTCAAGCCTTGACATTTGAACAGCAGGAAAATGTTAATAGAGATATTTCTAATAGAATTAGTGGACTTGGAGATAGTATTGAAAGTGATGCCAACTATAGTTTCTGGATGGATGGAGCTTTTTCTAAAGGGAAAATTGAAAGAGATGGCTTTGCTAAAGGGAAAACTAAAGTAAATAGTGGAATTGCTGGATTTGAAGCTAAAGTTAATGACAGTGCGATGGTTGGAGTTGCGATTGATTATTCAAAAGGGAAAGTAAAATTTGATCATTATAATGGAGAAAGTAAATCGGATTCAGTTGGAATTTCTGCTTATGGTAGACAAAATATTGGAAATGCTTATGTTGGTGGAAGATTAGGATACAGCAATGTTGACAGCGATGTTAAAAGAGATATTATTATAAATTCTAATGATTGGAAACAGTCTTCGATTAAACATAATGACAATGTATTTTCAGCATATGTAGAAACTGGATACGACATTAAAAAAGGTAAAGGATTTACTTTAACACCATTTGTTGGAGCAAGTTATGACACAGTTAAAAGAGGAAGTTTTGAGGAAGAAAATTCTTCTTACGGATTAAAATCCGACAAAAAAACTTATTCTATGCCAAATGCTATTGCAGGATTAAAAGCAAAACAGACTTTAACTAGAAATGGCGGACTAAAAACAACATTTAGCACTTATGCAAGTTATGAAAAAGGACTTGGAGATAAAGATTTGGACTTTGACGCAAGTTATGTGAATAATCCAAGTTCTAAATTTAGAGTTAAAGGAATTAACATGTCGAGAAGTAAAGTTAAAGTTGGTGTAGGTGTTGAACATGAAGTGGCTAAAAATGTTTCATTGCACTTGAATTACGACTTGAAGAAGGCGACAGACAAGAAAGACACTAATCATATGGTTACAACAGGATTTAAAGTTAGTTTTTAATGATTTGACAAAATGACAAGGGGTTGTTTTTTGACCTCTTGTTTCGATATAATATGAAAATAAAAATAAAAATAAGGAAAGGAAAAGATTGAAAATGAAAAAAATTATATTGGGAATATTGGCTATTGGAAGTTTGAGTTTTGCACAAGAGAATTATGAAGTTTCTAAAAATAACGGTTATCAAATGGAGCAAATTAATAAATTAAATCCTGAAATTGAAAAAGCAGTTTCAAAATTTTATACATTTGAAAATTTGGAAATCCTGTTTGAAAAAGAATATGAAAAAATGTCAAAAAATGAGAGAGAATTCTATTCAAAGCTATTATTTGACCTATATAAACATTTAAGTTATAAAATAAAAAAAGTTTCTTATGTTTCAGAAAATAATATAAAAGTTTTTCTTGAAGTAAAATATCCAAATATGAATGTAGGAGCAAAAACTTTTATTAAAGAATTAGATGAGGTTTTTAAGGAAAAAACGGGACAAAATTATTATGATTATACACATAAGGGAGTATTACAAGAGAAAACAATAACAGATGCTTATGAAAAATTATTTTATGACTGCCTGTTGGAGACATTAAAAAAAATAATTTCTAAAGCAAAAGTAAGTGATTATGAAACAAATGAAGTTGAATTGCAAGGAATTAAAGAAAATGGAGAATGGAAAATTATAATTTCTGATTAAAAAATAAAAAATAAAATTACTGATACAAATTTCTTGCCTTGTTTGGCAAAATTTATTAATAATTTTGAAAAAAAGTTATAAAAAATTATAAAAAAATACAAGTTTTGGTAATTTAAAACTTGGATTTTTTATTTTTTTATTGTATAATACTTAAGGAAAAGGGAGTAGAGAAAATGTACTCGATCAATGATTTGAAAAAAGAAGTTTACAAATTGGGAGAAATTGCTAAATTTCTTGGAGTTACGACTGCGACTCTTAGAAGATGGGATAAAATGGGGAAAGTTCATTTTTCAAAAACGGATTTTGGCACAAGAAGTTTGACGAAGGATGAATTGATTAAATTATTGAAGGCAAATAATCTTTGGAGTGTAGCAATTGAAAAATTGCAGAAAAAAGATGTCATATATTGCCGTGTATCAAGTATTGAACAAAAAAGGCGTGGAGAATTAGACAGACAAATCCGATTTCTTATAGACAGTTGTGACAATCTTGTAAATCCTATAATTTTGTCAGAAGTTGGAAGCGGATTGAACGACAATCGAAAGAAAATTCAAAAATTACTTAGAATGATTTTAAACAATGAAGTTTCAAGGGTTTTCATCACTTACGAGGACAGATTGACGAGATTTGGATTTGAATATTTAAAGACGATGTGTGAAATGCACGGAACTGAAATTATCGTTGTCAAGAATAATGTCGATGTTGATGTAAAAAACTCAATAGAACAGGAACTTATAGACGATATTAAGTCACTTATGACTACATTTTCAAGAAAAATTTCTAAAACAAGAAATAAACAAAATAAAAAAACTGATTTTGAAATTGATGACATAATGAAATAAAAATAAATAAAAATAAATAAAATAATAAAAATTAAACAAAATAAAATATAACATAATATAAAACATAATATAAAGAAAAAAAATATAATTTTATATAAGTTTTTATGGTATAATATTTTATAGAATAGTATTATTTATTATATAAAATATATAAAATATATAAATTTAAAGTATTATAATTAAAAATAATTTTTTAAAATTAATTTTTAATTGGATTTTAGATTATAGAAAAAGAAAAGGGATGTGAAAATATGAAATTAGGAGATAATGTAGATATAATTGCACCGTTAAATGTAAAAACTGCGGATAGGGAAACAGGTTATTATCTGTTAAATCCTACTCTTGTAAGTAACGGTAAAATAAAAGGATTTGAAAACGCAGAAGTGCCAAATAGGTATAAAAGCGGAAAGAATAAAATTGATGATAAGTATTTTATTCAAAAGGGAGATGTTCTATTTCAGGCAAAAGGAAGTAAAATAGAAGTCGTTTATGTTGAAAAGGAGTATGAAAAAGCACTTCCAGCAACACTTTATTTTATTTTGAGACCAAATGAGAAAATTAATCCAAAGTATCTTCAATGGCTATTAAAAACAGAATTACTTTTACTTTATTTTGAAAAGAAATATAAAACTATGAATGTAGTTCGTGCAGTAAATAAAGTAGATATTGTGGAATTGGATATAGATCTTCCAGAAAGAGAAGTTCAGGATAAAATGGTTGAAATAATAGAAAGTTTTGAAGAAGAACATAATATTACTTTAGAGTATTTGAAAAGTAAAAAGAAATATATTGAAGAGAGCATAATTTCTAAAAATGGGGTGAAAATAAATGAGAAGTAGATTTTTTGATATTGCAGTGGAAGAAATAAAAGAAAATAAAGATGTGAAAAAGACGGATGCGCTTAAAGCATGGTTATTTCTGTATGTAGCTTGCATAAGTAAAGTGGTTTTTGAAGAAATTGAAAATTTACGGGATGACAATTATTTATTTTTAGAGTATTTAATAGATAATGATTTTGAGTATAATTTAAAAGAAACATATTTGGAAAATATGAAAATATTATCAGAAAAGATAGAATTATTTAAAGAATCGTATAATTTTGTAGTTGAAAATCTTGAAGTTAGAGAAGTTCTGAGCAATATGACGGATATGGAGCTGGAGTTAAAACTTGATATTTTGAGAGGAAGATATACTAAAATTGCACAAAACTTTGTGAGTAAAGTAATAAATTTACCGATTATTCAAGAAGAAAAAATTACTAATCTTTTAGTGGATTTTCTAAATGTAAAAAGTAACGAACTTTTATATAATGCTGATTTTTTTGAATTAAATAATTTCTATAATGAAGTAGTTGATGAAAATGAAAAAAATGAAATTTTGAAAATACTTCTTTCTATGGCAAATTCTAATAATGAAAATAAAACAGTAGTAATTTTGACGAAAAATAGCGATTCAAAGAATTTAATTTCAGAATTGCTTAATAAAAATGATAAAATGATAATGGATTTGGAGACTTTTGAACTTTTTGAAAATAAAGAAGAAATAATTAGAAACAATTGGGTTGAAGCAGTAATTTCTATACCGTATAATAATATTTTAAGAAATCAAATAGTTGTTTTAAATAAAGAAAAGTTAAAAGATGATGTGTTATTTATTCAAACACAAAATTATTTTGAAAAGGCAAATGATAAAATAAAAGCAGAAAATTATGAGAAGTTATCAAAAGTATTTAAAAATAGAGAAGAAATTAACGGTGTTTCAAAAGTTGTATCAAATGAAAAAATATTATTTAAAAATTGTAACTTAGATATTTTAACTTATGTTTTTAAAACAAAAGAAAAGATAGATTTAAAAGAATTGGAATTTGAAAAAAATCAGCTTTCTAGCAAGATGGAAGAAAACAGAAAGGAATGTGATAGACTAATAGCAGAATATTTACCGGATGAACAATAAAAAGTAAAAATATTATTGTTATAAAAGTTATCTTATAGATAGATATAAATAAGATAACTTTTTTTATATAAATTTATTTCATATTTTAACTTACTATATATATTTTATAAATAAACATAATATATTTTTGCATAAAAAGACAGTAATTAAAATACCGAAAAAATTTCTTGACTTTTTTACAAAAATAAGTTATTATTATACTGTAAAAATTAAAGAAAGTATATTATGAAAACAAAGGTGGTTAATAATATGAATGAAAAAAATAATAAAAATAATAAAAATAGCAAAATTAATTTAAAAAAATCTAAAAATAATAAAAAAATAAAAAAATACAGTAATTTTATGTATGTTAAAATATCAATATTTGCATTTTTATCTATTAGTTCTATAAATTTAGCAACTATAAAATATCAATCATCAAATGAATATGTTAATAAAAACAATGATTTTTTACTTTATACTCCAGTTAAAGCTGAAAAAAATTATATAAATAAGACTAAAATATTAAGCGAAGAAAGAAAAGAAGACTATTTTTCAAAAATTAATAAAGAAAATAGATATACTTTATTTAGCACAGAAAAGGGACTTCGAAATTTTAAACATAAAGATAAAAAATCGGAAAAATTAAGAGAAGAAAGAAACCTAAATGGTGAAGCAGAAAGAACATTTTTTGAGACGATGAAAAATTTTACAGAAGAAGAAGTAGCTGGAAAAACACATTATTTAGTAACTCTTGCTAATAACAAAAAAGTTTTGGGAGAACTTAAAGAGAGAGAAGAAAATTATGTTTCTGGAAAAACTGATCACATTCTAGCGATTGATATGAATTTAAACAATATTGGAGAAAAAGCGTTGAAAGCCATTGCAAAAAGAGAGATTACATCATCTGAAAAAATTAAAGGAAATGAAAAAAATAAAAAAGATAAAGAAAAAGAAAATACGGAAAATTATACTCAAGAAGAAATAGAAAAAGCAAAATTAGAAAAATGGTTTTACGATATTTATGAACCAGTTGATATGGTAGAAGATACGAAAACTGCTGTAATCGCTTGTGTTTTTGGAAATAAAAAGACAGGAAAACTAGAAATATTTTATGGTGGTTCTAATATGCCTTTTTCTAATATGAATTCAATAAAAGATTGGAAAAATGATATAATGTCAAGTGTTAAAGTTTCAAAAAATTATGAAGCGGCTTTAGAAATAGCAATAAAAATAAGTAAAAAAGTTTATACTTCAGAAGACGGTAAAAAATACCAAGTTTTAGAAGCAGTAAATGGTTTTTCTAAAGGTGGTGGAGAAGCATTATATGTTGCTTCAAATTTAGACTTGAAAGCATTAATTATCGATCCTTCCCCTGTTGTCAATGCAGGAAGATATATTGACAACAACAAAATTTTAGCCATTGTTCCAGGAAATGGAGAAGCCTTTTTAAACCGTGTATCAGAAATAACAGGGACTTATGGTAATTTAAATACTTTGGAACAAAAAGTTGGAGCATCTGAAGGAAAAAGAGGTAAAAAAACTTCTTTAATTCCAGCAATTCCAGTTAGTTCTCAAGTAACAGGAATGCTTCGTTATCATTTTCCTAATATAAATAATGTTGCTGAATCATTTAACAAAACAAAAAAATATATAGAAAAAATAAAACCTATATATAACAGATTTTTTGAATAAATAATAAAAACAGTAAATAAAAATACAAAAAATTGATTTTTAAAAAAAAATACAGTATAATAACATTAAATTAAGTAAAAAATAAAAAACCAAAAACAAAAAAATAAAAATAAAAGGAGCTGTTAAATGAAAAAATTAAAATTTATTTTGTTGTCGATTTTTATTATCAGTACAATATTTTCTTGTAAATCCTTGCCAAGTGGATTAGCTGTTAAAACACCAGTTTATAATGCTGATAATGTTGACTTCTATTATGACTTGACATATAAAAAAGACGGAGAAACCCATTATGAAAGGCAAATTTGGGATCAGGCGTATGACATTTTGGATAAGGCGCAGGATTTTTTCCTGATGGATATTTTCGTGTTTCACGATTATGTTGGAAAAGGAGTGAAGGAAAAACTGGATCCATTGCCGATTGCTGAAGAGTTTGCACAGAAAATTCTGGAAAAGAGAAAAAAAGATCCGAATGTGAAGATTTACTTGATTTTGGATGAAGGGAACACATTTTACGGAGCTTATGACAATGAAATGTATAAGAGATTGGAAGCGGCTGGAGTTAAGATAGGAATTGTTGATTTGGCGAAGTTACCTGATCCAATACCAGTTTATTCAGCAATTTGGAGACTTCTTATTCAGCCTTTTGGAAATCCGAAAAATGTCGGAAAAACTAAAAACCCACTTCACGAAGGAACTGATCCTGTCACAGTTAGAAGCATTTTAAGAGCTTTAAATGGAAAAGCGGATCACAGAAAACTTATAATGAACGAAAAAACCGCAATGCTAACGACTGGAAATCCACATGCAGAAGGTTCAAGACATTCAAATGTCGCATTCAAATTTTCATCACCAATATTAAAAGACCTTTACAATGCAGAGATTCCAGTTGCAAAAATCACCAAAAAAGATGGAAGTTTAAATAGAACTTTACCGTATCAAAAATTTGATATTGAACCTTCAAAAAATAATCAGATAAAACTGCAATACTTTACTGAAGGTCAAACTGGCGAGGATATGACAAGAGAATTGAAAAATGCTCAGCCTGGCGATGAGGTGTTTATCGCACAATTTTTTCTATCAGACAGACAAATATTAACGGACATTAAAAAAGCGGCGAAAAGGGGAGTGAAATTTAGACTGATATTAAATAATTCGACAGCTGCTTTTCCAAATAAGGCGGCTTCTGGGGAACTTATGAAATTAGCTAGAAAACACGGATATGACATTGATGTGAAATTTTATAATAAAGGTGCAGAGATGTATCATGTGAAAATGATGACGATTTACAAAAAGAACTATATGATAACATATGGCGGATCGACAAATTTTACACGAAGAAATATGAGAGATTATAATTTAGAAAACGAATTAAAAATAATTTCTACTTATGATCAAAAGATTTCAAAACAAGTTACAGATTATTATGACAGACTTTGGACAAATAGAGATGGAGATTTTACACTTCCTTACGATACAGAAAAGAATGAGAAAAGGTCTAATGATTTGATTCTTAGATTCTTGGAAGTGAATGGAATTGGCGCTTTTTAGCTGATTCTAAAGATAAGATTTTAGCGAGGGGTTTATTAAATAATTTATAATTTTGATTTTTAAAAAAGCTATCAATCGAGATTTTTTGACTGATAGCTTTTTTTAGTATTATGATAATTTTTTCTAAAAAAGTTTTAATTCATAAAATTTCTTCCTGTAATTTGTAATTTATTTTTTTAACAAAAAGATAGCAAGAAGTCGTAGGCTTTCTATAAGTGGGAGATGAATTGCTTTTTTTGTAAAAAAATTGAAAAAAGGGTATATCCATGATACAATTTTTGTATAAAATATCGAAGAGAAATAATTAAAAATAATATTCAAAATCAAAAGAAGGTGTAATTTTGTGAAATATAATTTAGCATTCAAATACAGAATTTATCCAAAACACCTTGTCAGTGAATAAAATATAATTTAAATTTCATAAAAGTCTTTTCTGTAGTTTATTTATTTTTTTTAGTTCTTAAACTATAAAGCTCCAAATTCTTAAAATCTGGAGCTTTTTTGAAAGTTTAAAAATTATAATTTTAGTAAAATTTTAGTAATTAATTAATTAAAACGAAACACCTAATCCCACACCAACATGCGAGTTCTTATCTTTCGTATCATATCCACCGTTTACAGATACATCGAATTTTCCAGTTTCAAATCCAACTTTTAAGTCGCTTCTGAAGTTTCCTTTTTTCTCATCTTTAGCACTTTTTAGTCTAATTCTAGTATTTGTGTCAGTAAATTTAGCTTCATTTACTCTGTCATCAACTTTTCCAAGTTCGTGGTCGTAACCAAGTCCAAGTGACGCTTTAAATTTAGTTCCTTTTGCTGATACTGGACTAGAGAATCCAAATTCCACTCCAGCTCCTGGTCTTACTGAATAGTAGTCATTTGCTTTAACTTCCACATTTAGAGTTCCATCTTTTTCTTTAATCTTGTTAAATCTTCCGTAACCAAGTTTTAATGCAGCGTAAGGTTTAACTGTGAAGTTTCCACCAACATTGAAAGTCTTACCAAGTTCGTTTGTCAAATTAACTCCGTAAGCGTTGTAGTTAGCTTTATTTTCGTAAGAGTTATTTCCTACAACAAATCTTCTCTTCATATTATTTTGTGAAACAAATCCGTTTCCATCCAAAGTCCATTCAAGACTGTTTACATCAAAAGTTTTGTATCCACCAACTTCAAGCATTGAGATATTTTCTTTAGATCTTCCATTATCTTTTAATTTAAAGTTGTTGTTTATTGCACCTGCATAAATTCCTTGTTTTGCGTCAGCGTTGTTGAATAAATATGAAATTCCGTAAGCTGAGCTGTCTGAATCAGCTATTCCTTGAACTTTTGAGCTGTGTTTGTTTTTATCAAAGAAAGTTGAAACATGGTGTCCAGATTCATCTGCATTTTCTTTTTGCAAGTCAGAAATTCTGTTATTTAAAATATCATCTGTTTTTGAAATTCTTTGCTGAACATTTGCATATTGATTTCCGCTAACTTCACGGTATGTGTCTGCAAAAGTTTTCTTGCTGTTTACAGTGTTTAAGTAATTAAAGATTTCTTTATCATTAGAATTTGCAACTTTATATTTTTCGTCAAGTCCTCTAGCCACATCTTGAGTCATTTCATCGTCAGCAAAATTTGTGTAAGATAATTTTTTCAAAGTAACTTTTGCGATTTTGTTATTCAAAATTTCAGGATTTGCTTGCCAAACTAATGAACCAGTTTTAACATTCCAGTTTTTAATGTTGCTTGTTTGCATCGAATTATTAAATGGAGCTAATACATCGTCTCCAACTGTAACTTCAGTATCATTAGTTTTTTCAGTAGCTTCAGCACCAATTAACAAGTCAGCACTCTTTAATCCCAAGTTTGCAAGTCCTTCAATCGGTTTAGTTCTTCCCAATGAATCCACATATACTTTCATGTCGCTGCTTAAAAGTTTTCTATCTGATGACTGAACAGTCACTTGGTAAGAATTATCAACACGATCTCTTACAGCTCCACCGCTAATTTCGATATTTCCATAGTTTTTAACAGTACCACCGGCAATAACGATTCCAGCACCGCCGTTAGAGTCGATATGAATTGTTCCGTTATTTGTGAATTCTGCATCTTTTCCAACAACTACACCAACTGCATCATTTGGAGTTCCTTCAGTAGTTATAAGTCCATTATTAACACCTATGGCATCTTTTCCAAGATACATTCCGACACCGCCATCTTTGGTAATTTTAATAATTCCATAATTATCATTTATTAAAGTACCAATACCAGCCATACCAATTGAATTTTTACCAATTTCAATTTCTCCATAATTTTCTAAGTTTGCATTTGGATTATCACTGTACATTCCCATACTTGGATTATATTTATCAGATGAATCTCCTATTTTAATTTTATTGGTTTCATTAGCATTAGAAGATTTATTAAATGCTTTAGTTCTTCCTTTTCCGGTTACGTAGAATCCAATTGATTTATCACCTGATAGATCAATTAGGACATTATTTAACGAAGATACATAATCATCGCTACTATAACTGTCAATAATAGATGCAGGATCTAATTTTTGATCATTGATATTTGCTACTATTCCAATAGCGTTATTTGCTTCACTTTCAATTTTTCCGTCATTGATAGCATTTCCTGATACATCATTGTAACGTTTGTAATAGTACATTCCAATAGAATTTTCTCCTAAGTTAATAGTGTTCTCATTTACAATATAACCGTTAGACTCATGTGCTTTTCCATTTCCATCTTCATAACTATAAATTCCAATAGAATTTTTTCCAACATAAATAAATCCCTGGTTTTTGAATTCACCATTTTTAATATATGCTCCAAAACTGCTATCTCCTGTTAAATTGATAACACCTCCGTTTATATTGACGCCTGATTCCCTAGAATCAATACTTTGAATGGCAATTTGATTAGGTTTAGATCCAGATATAGTAACCTGTTTTCTAACTAAATACTTAGGAACTTCAAAAGTTGAATTTGGAGCATTCAATTTATTATATAAATCATTTGGGTCATCTAAATTCACATCTTTGTCGATAAAAATATGTGAATTATGAAATTCAGCTACATTATAATCTATTCCATTAATTGTTGGTCTTTGATTTCGAGGAACTAATGACATTAAACTATTAGAATCAGTCATTGATAAATCTGCAGTTACAGATTCAAACAAAAATATAGATGATCCTGGATGCATGTTAAGTGTTAAGTTATTGGAATTAGTCATATATTTTGTAAGCATATCATTAACTAACTGTTCCGGATTTATCGCAGTACCTGCCATATTTCTAGAAATTGCAAACCCTTTTACATCCATTGTTGTTGGGGATGCAATGTTAAGTGTTGGGGATAAGCTGTTATAATTATCAGGCAACTTAAATCCTATTTCATTTTCCCCGACATTATAATGAGTTAGAGCAATTACATTAGAAGTAGCTTGCTCCATATCTTCTTTTACAATAGTTGGAGTTGCATAACTCTTATTTAATTTTAAATTTGAAAAATTTGGAAGAGTAAATCTCGCTCCTGTACTTGGTTGCGAATAAGATGGTCCATTTTTAGCAATAGGTGTTCCACTACCATTATTTATACCGCTTCCACTTCCACTTCCGCTTCCTCCACTGCTTTCACAACTGATAATAGCAATTAATGCAAATACCATCAATAAAAATTTTTTCGTCTTGTTCATAAATCAATCTCTCCTTTAAAATTTATTTTTATTAAAAAAATTACTTTATATTATTTTCCAATATATTTCATTTTTTTAGATTATGTATGAATAAGAAAAATGTATAAACGAAATTACATAGAATTTAAAGAATAAACAAAAATATAAAATATATCATTCTGCTTAAATTTAAGTGTTTTTTTGTTTTATTAACAAAGAAATTAATATTCTGTTTTTAAATAATATTTTTTATTTCGTTTATGTTATAAGTATAGTATATAATTTTAAAAAAGTCAAGAAAAATATAAATATTTTAATTTACCATATTTTTTAATATTTTTTAAAAAATAGTAATATTCATATTTTATTTATTTTATATAATTAAAGAAAGTAAATAAATATATAAAAATAATATTTTAAAAATATTTTTTAATTTAAAATAGTAAAAAAAAGATAAAATATTTTGAAAAACTACTTGACAATCATAAAATTCTGTAGTATACTCACATTATAATAAAAACAGAAAATAAAAATATGTAAAATATAATTTAAAACAAAATACAGTTTTTACAAAAAAGAAACTTAAATAAAAATATAAATTTTAACAGAAAATAAAATGATTTAAAAACTATAAGGAGATACAACTATGAAAATTAAAAGTAAAATATTATTAGGAATTTTAGTATTATCAACATTAAGTTTTAGTGCAAAATTAAATTATACAACAGATAAAGGAATTAAATATAAAGGAGAAATAGTCAAATTTGCCAAAGAAAAACAAGGAAGCTATCCAATATTTAATATGCTTTATGATGGAGAAGCAGGAATGTCAACAGAACATTATTGGAAAGATAATTTGGGGATAAATTTAAAAGATGTGAAAGTATTAAGAGGAACAACAGAAAATGAAAAAAGATTTTATAATGATAATGCTCATATGCTTTCAATGTTTGAAGCATTTGATGTGGAAATGTCAGGTGGATATGTAAAAAATCATTTAGATGAAGTAACAGCAGCTTCAGTAATAGTACCTAATGCAATACCAAAAGGGATTCTGTCATTATCAATGTATTATATAACAGGATCAACAGGATTTATGACAAGTAAATCAGTATATTTTGGAGATACCATAAATGAATTGGCAGGTGAAGTGATGCAAACACCAAGATTTAATGGATATACATCAGATAATACAAATTTACTTGTTTCAGCTTATGGAAATGATGACACTCTAACCCCAAAAGCAAGAAAAAAAGGTGAAGATATTTATGCAATACATCCATCGCAACAAAGTTTTTTCTTTCCAATGTTTGGAGAAGAAGTTCAAAAAATGCAAAGAAGCGATATAATAAAAGTAAAAGACTTCGTTTGTAATGGATATAAATCAAATAGAACTTTTACTGACATAAGAAATATGGATGGACCTAGACAGGAGAATCCTTATAAAGGATGTGGCGTAAACGATAATCCAGATAAAGGTTATTACCCATTCTTTGCCTTATATTCAAGAGCTAACACAATTCTTGCAGATGGTGAAATAACAGCGGCAGGTGAAAGAAGAACAGGTTCTTCATTTGCTGTTCCAAGATTATCTGCCATTATAACTAAAATAATGCAAAAATTTCCTGGTGTTTCTTATTTAGATGCAAAAGAAATTCTTTTAACTTCTGCTACAAGAGAAAAAGATATACTAGATAATCAATATGGCTGGGGAGTTGCAAATTTATTAAGAGCTTTAAAAGGACCAGGTGCTATAAATACAGGCTTAATCGAAGAACAAAAATTCTATACTGGAATGTATGATAAAGTATTCGATTTTAATGGAAATGCTTATTTTTGGGCTTCCCCTACTAGCGATTGGACTTGGAGCAACGATATTTATGGAAACCTCCCTAAACATCCTTCAGGTTCTACTAAATATGATATAGTTGCAACAACTAAAGATAAAGATGGTGATATTCCTAAAACAAGTTTGGCTTTCCAAACAATAAGAAATGTATCATTCCAAAACTTTATTCCATCCGAAAAAAATTATTATGCTGATACAGCAGAGTTTAAACCAGGTTTAAGAAAAGCAGGTGACAAAACTCTTACTATTAATGGTAATATCTATTATGAAGGGCCTACACAAATCCTTGAAGGAACTCTTGTCTTAAATGGAAATGTACCTAAATCAACTGTAATTGTTTATGAAAACAGCACTGCTGTAATTTCTGGTAATGTAAATCATTTGATAATGGCTGGAGGAAATGTCTACTTAAAAGAAGGGGCTGTTATTGGAACTTTAGAATTTGATCCAAATATCCCTTCTTACATAAATATCGAAAATGAAGGAAAAGGAATAACAATTGGAACAATTGCTTCCAAAAGAGAAAAACTTGATAAATTTAAATCTTTGTTTAAAAATGGTACATTAAAAGCTGAAAAAGAAATAACTAAAATAGATGTGGAAGATGTAAATGTAAATCCTTATAAATATCAAGATTTAAAAAGAGAATATTTCTTTTCAGGCTTTGGAGATAAAATAAAAAAAGTTAAAGGTGATAACATATACCCAAAATTATTAAAAAGATATACTGAAATGGATAAAGCACCTGAAAGTGCCAAAAATATCGTGCCTGGTTATTCAAATGGTCAATTTATGTTAGATGCTTACGCTCCTGGTGATTATGACAAAGAATTTACCAAATTAACTAATCCAATTGCTTCAAATGATAACTACAAAATTTCACCTTCTTCAGTTGAATGGTCTAACTTCTATGATGCTAGACAAAAAGCTGGACTAGAAAATTAAAAAATGATATAATTAAAAAAATAAAAAAAAGAGGTTAGTTTTATGAGATATTTAGATGTTAATTACGAAGACAAAGAAAAAGCGAAAGAATTTGGAGCTAGATGGAATCCGAAAGAGGGTAAATGGGGATTTGAAAAAGAAGAAGATGCACAAAAGTTTTTGGATTGGAAAGAAAATCAGAAAACTAAAGTAGATGTTAGTTACGAAGACAGAGAAAAAGCGAAAGAATTTGGAGCTAGATGGAATCCAAAAAAGAAAAAATGGGAATTTGAAAAAGAGGAAGATGCACAAAAATTTTTAGATTGGAAAAAAAATCAGAAAAATAAAGGTGAAAAATATTATATTCATAAAAAATTTGCAATAAATTTAGATGGAATTGTAGCTGATATTTGTATCGACAAAGGAATGAAAGGCTTTATATTCAAAAAATTAAGGGAAGCGTATAAAATTACCGAAAAAGATAAAAAAGTATCGATTAATTCTTTAAAAGTTGTGATGCCATATCTTGATTTCAAATATTTATTAGACAAGGACAAGGAAAATCCGTTTAATTTAACAAAAGATTCAAAAAAAGTATTTGTTATTTCATCCGAAGAAGTTAAGTCAGATTCATACGAAGAAAGATTAAGACTTAAAAGAAACAGAGAATTTTTAGAAAATTTAACTTATTATATCAAAAAAACTTACGGTAACGGAAAAACTGTAAAAGAGCAAAATTTTGAAGACAATATCGAAATTTATCCACTAAAATATCATTCTTTTCCAAAAGATTACGAGGCGAACGAAAAAAATTACTTCAGTTTGCACAGCAAAATCTATTTAATCAACGAAAAATATGCTTTCATCGGTTCAGCAAACTTGACAAAACAAGGTCTTAAAACAAATTACGAAACTTTATTTTTTGTAAATGGAAATATCGAGCAAAACAAAGAATTAATAAAAAAACTAAATAAATTTTTCTGTGATATAAAAGAAGAACAAAGAATAAAAAAAATAGAGTTTGAAGATAATATATTTAATTATGGTAAAAGCGAAAAAAATAATATTGAAGTAACTCAAGATATAGAGAAAAATAAGACTGAAATAGAAAATGATAAAAGTCTTTTAGAAAAAATAAAAGCATTATTCAGAGTTTAAAATTTATTTAAAAAAATAGTTTATATAAAAAAAAATATTAAAACAAAAAATATAAAAAAAGAGAAAAAATAATAACTCTCTCTTTTTTTATTTTAAATTATTTTAAATTTATTAGAAAAACGGAAGTTAGAAAAAGTGCTTGAAAAATTTAAAAAAAATATGTATAATTATTTTATAAAAAACATAAAGTTATTTACTGTTTAATTTTAAAAAACAAAAATTAAAAAATATTTATTTAATAAATAAAATATTTAAAAAAAATTGGAAGGAAAAAATTATATGAAAAAAATTTTTTTATTAATATCTTTAATTTTTACAGCAAATCTAAATGCCGCAAATTTATTTTATACAAAAGCTAAAACTCCATCAAAAAGTGAAGTTTTAGTAAAATACGCAAAAAAAGTACACCCAAATACAGGATTAAATGACTATATTGCCGTATTTGATCCAAGCACTACGGACGCATACTGGGATAAAATAAATCCCGGAATTCCTAAGCCGAAATTTTATTACAGCAAGTCTGTCGGAGGAACGAATGTAGGAAAGTCTGAGCATTACGCAAATGTGCTTCATGCCTTTTATTTGACCGCCGGAACTGGATTTGGACAAAGACTTATTTCATATTCAATGATGTCAGAACAGAACATGTTTTACGGAATAGCTTCGTATTCAGGAACAGTAGATGACAGAAACAGATGGGACTCAACTTCAAAAATGTTTTATTTTGGCGATATAATAAATGAGACAGCAATAAGCTCAATGAGTCCTAGAAGAGTTTATGGAGATGACGAGACAGGAAATGTAAACCTTTTCTTAAAACCTTTAGGAAATCCTGTATTCACAATTGACAGTGAAATTATGAAAAATTCCACAGGGGTAAGAAGAAACCTTGCCTATCTTACACCTGAAACTATGAAATATGACATGTATGGGGACGAAGTCTTTAAGCTTCTTGATTCTGAAAGAATATATGTAGGCCAGTTTGAATGCGTTAAAAACAATAAGGGAACTGATGTGACTAATCCTGCAACCCTAAGCTCAACAGCCGAAGCAAAAACCTCTGCAGGTCGTGCAAGTCAATTTTCAAGCACATGCAGAACTTCTTCAGAACCTGATGATGCCGAGGCTCGTCCAGTTTATTCACGTTCATCTTCAGTAATGGCTAACGGTGACATATATGACAGGAAAAAGGAGGAACAGAATACAGGGACAAGCTTTTCAGCACCAAAACTTGCAGGAATTGCGGCGCTTATTCAGAAGAAATATCCTGGAATAACTTACCACGAAATCAAGCAGATGATACTTACAACAGCCTACAGGGAAAAGGACGCATTGTCAAATGACTACGGATGGGGATTCGTTGACGAGAGAAAAGTCTTGAACGGACCTAGCAATTTTAATGCCGGGCTTATTGAGGAGCAGAAATTTTTTACAGGATTTTATGACAAAGTGTTTGAACCAAATAGCGATACGGCTTACTTCTGGGCTGAACCTCTTAGCGACTGGACTTGGACAAATGATATAAGAGGAGAGCTGACTTACCTTCCAAGCGGAACTACTTCGTACAATGTAGCCGTTGAGCAGTTTGATAATAAAAAAGGTGATATTGTATCTGGTTTGGACGAGTTTTCCGTTGTTGACAATGTTCCGTTCAAGAATTATATTTCAAGGGAAAAAAACTTCTATGAAAAAACTTCGGACTATAAAGGCGGACTTCGTAAAGCGGGAGACAAGACACTTACAATAAAAGGAAATATTTCATACCGTGGAAAAACTGAAGTGCTTGGAGGAGCGCTTGTTCTTGAGGGGAATGTTTCAAATACAGATATTACAGTATTTGACAGCGCCACACTAGTTCTTAACGGAAGCAATCAGAATGTCACAAGTGAAATTGAGGTTTCAAGAAATGGGTATTTTAAAGTGACAGGAAACAATGTACATATAGCAAACCTTTTCCTTGAAGACGGCGCAAACTTTGGCGGAAACGGAAAAAACATCGTCGTGGACAAGCTCATCGTACCTGAAAACAGAATGGAAGAAGCTAAGGCGATATGCGCTAAGTACGGGTATAATGTCAAAAAGTTTTCAGTCGCTAACGAAAACTATAAGATAAAAGATGTAGAAATTAACGAGAAGAAATTTGCCGACATACCTCGTGAGTTTTACTTCAATAACTTTAAGTCAGCGCCAAAATATATTAGCGACTTTTCACAAGGAAACTTTCAGAAATATTATAGCGAACTTGAAAAAAGATACAAACATCTTCCTGAAAACCCTTACTTTGAAAAAGACCCTGACATAGACCCGTTCCATCTTGATGACATGTTCGGCATGTCAAACAGAATAGTCGGTGCAAGAACAAAGCTTGGCAAAAAAAAGGATATGAATTTCGGAGATGCCAGCGAAATTTTCATAGATAAATAGTAAATAATAAATAAATATTAAAATAAATGAGTAAAAAAAGAAAAGAAAAGAAAATAGGACTAAATTTTACACATAAAAATTAATTTGACATTTTTTTTAAAATAAATTATAATTTAAAAGATAAAAACTTCAATGACTAAGGAGTGAAACAAATTGAAAAAAGTACAATTTATAATAATTTCTACAATATTGTCGTTCGGTTTAATTGTGTCGGCGGCATTAATTTCAAATGCGGTTGACAAGACGAATAAACTTGACAACAGAATTACTGTAAAAGGAGTTGCGCAAAAGAGAATCAAGGCAGATAAAGCGCTCATCAGGATAATAATTTCAGGAAAAAATGAAAATTTGGATAATTTAAGGCAAGATATTGATGATAAAGAAAAAATTGTGATTCAAAAATTAAAAAGTTTAAAAATCAATGAAAATAGTTACGACATTGAAAATTTAAAAATTCAGCCAAATTATGACAAAGAAGCAGAAAAAACTTCTCAAAGCGGTGAAGAAACACAAGTTTCGGCAACCAATATTTCAAACTATGACGGACAGGAAATTATATCAATTGTTACTGGGGATATTGACAAGGTCAAAGAGTTTTATGAAAATTTATTGGAGTTGAAATTACAAAGTGACAATATTGAAATTACAAAACCTGAATATGTTGTTACAAATATTGATAAATATAAAAAAGATTTGCTAGTTGATGCAACAAAAGATGCGGAAAATAGAGCAATTGAAATGCTAAAAGTAAATGGCAATGAAATAAATGGCTTAAAAAGTATGACGCAAGGTCAATTTGAAGTATTAAAAGACAATGAAGATATTTTAAACAAAGATGAAGAAATACAAAACCAAATTTACAAAAGAATGCGACTAGTTGTGACAGCCACTTATTTTATAAGATATTAGTTAATTAATTAAAAATAATAAAATAAATCAGGAGGGAAATTAATGAAACCAGCAGCAGAATTAAGACAAGGAAGTACATACAGAAAGGACAACATACCTTATTTAATACTAAAAGCTGAAAGACACCAATCGACATCAGGAAAAAGACAAAGAGCGGCAGAAGTAAAATTTAAAACAAAAGAGTTAATTTCAGGAAAAATTCAAGAAATTACAGTACTTGCAACTGAATTAATGGACGACATCATTTTAGACAGAAATCAAATGCAATTTTTATACGAAAGTGAAGGAGATTACAACTTCATGGATCAGGAAACTTTTGAGCAAATTGCATTAACTGCAGAAGATTTAGGGGAAGCTGTAAACTTTTTAGAAGAAGAAATGATTATTCAAGTCTTGATGTATGAAGGAAGACCAGTTGGAGTTGAATTGCCAAATACTGTTATAAGAGAAGTTACTTATACAGAACCAGGATTAAAAGGAGATACAATCGGAAGAGCGACAAAACCAGCCACAATTGCAAACGGTTACAGCTTACAAGTTCCTTTATTCGTAGTAATTGGAGATAAAATTAAAATTGATACAAGAACTGGAGAGTACATCGAAAGAGCAAACTAATAATAAAAACTAAAAAAAAATTAAAAGTCATCGTAAAAAAACGATGGCTTTTTTTTAAAAAATAAGTTATAATTAATATTATATTAAAAAAATAAAAAATCAAGGGGTTGATTGAATTGTTTGAATTGATTAAAGTGATTGATGTAAAAAATAATATAATAAAAAAACTAATTTTTGTAATTATTATTTTAAGTTTATTTTGCTGTTCCAAAAAGAAAATTTCAGATTTTAATTCTCAAAGCGGAGTTTCTCGCAGTGAAAATACGGTTTTAATAGCTTCGTTTAATGCGTTAAGACTTGGAGAAAAGCAAAAAGATTATAGTGCGTTTGCAAAAATTTTGTCAAATTTTGATTTGATTGGACTGGAAGAAGTGATGAATGAAAAAGGTGTAAAAAAAGTGAGAGCGCATTTGGAAAAATTGACGCAAGAAAATTGGGATTATATAATTTCAGATCATTCCGTGGGAAGTGAGAATTATCGGGAATTTTACGCTTTTATTTACAGAAAAAATAAATTTTTTGAAGCAAAGCCAGTCGGATTTTATGCGGAAAAAGATGAAAATGAGTTTATGCGGGAACCTTTTGGTGCATATTTTAAAAGTGGAAACTTTGATTTTGTCTACATCATAGCGCATTCAGTTTTTGGTGACAAAGAAAAACAAAGACTTATCGAAGCTTCAAATTATGCGAATGTCTACGAATATTTTTCAAAACTCACAGATGAAGATGATATAATTATTGCTGGAGATTTCAATATGTCTGCGGATAGCTTAGCTTTTAAAAATTTGTCTGAAAAATACGATGTTTCGTATATTTTAGACCCAAAGGGAAACCCAACAACATTATCGGACACAAAACTTGTAAGTTCATATGACAATTTTTTTATTAATCAAAAAAAACAAAAGAATTTACTGGAAATTATGGAGTTTATAATTTTATATCAAATAATAATTATGCTGAAATAAAAAAATATATTTCAGACCATTTGCTCATCTTTTCAGAATATTCGACAGAAAAAGAGTAGAATTTATTGTAAAAAATACATTTTAGAATATAGTTTAGTTATGAAAATTTATAAAAATGTTGAATTGTAGTTAAATTTATGATAAGATATTTGTATATAAAACAGAAATTTTAAAGTCAAAAAAGGAGAGGCTATGTTCAAAATACTAGTTGGAGAATATATTGATGATGAAGCAATTTCACATTTAAAAGAGGCAAAAGATATAAAAGTGGATGTAAAAATTGGAATTAAAAGAGAAGAAATCTTAGATATTATACAAGATTATGACGCTTTAATTGTGAGAAGTGTTATTAAAGTTGACAAAGAATTGCTTGATAGAGCTAAAAATTTAAAAATAGTAGGTCGTGCTGGGAATGGAGTTGATAATATCAATATTCCCGAAGCTACTGCACACGGAGTAATTGTTGCAAATACGCCTGACAGCAACACAGTTTCGGCTTGTGAAATTGCAATTGGACTTATGATAGCGTCAGCAAGAAATATAGTTTCAGCAAATAATTTTATAAAAAGCGGAAAATGGGAAAGAGAAATTTTTGTTGGAAATGAATTATTTGAAAAAACATTGGGAATTATTGGACTGGGAAGAATTGGAAGTCTTATGGCAAAGAGAATGAAAGCGTTTGGAATGAATTTGATCGCATATGATCCGTATATTTCTGATGAAGTTTTCAAAAGAAATGGCTGCAAAAAAGCAAATACACTTGATGAGCTTCTAGAAAAATCAGATGTTATCACAATTCACACGCCAAAAACAAGTGAAACATTAAATATGATAAATTCTGAAAATATTTCTAAATTAAAAGATGGAGTACGGCTTGTAAATGCTGCTCGTGGTGGATTATTTAACGAAGAAGCGGTTGCAGAAGGTCTAAAAAGTGGAAAAATAGCAAGTTTCGGTTACGATGTTCACTCAGTTGAGCCAAGAAGTGAATGTGTACTTTATGAATTTGAAAATGCGATTACAACGCCGCATATTGGAGCGACAACTTATGAAGCGCAAAGAAATGTTGGAACTCAAGTTGTAAAACAAGTATTAAACGGACTTCGTGGAGAAATCGTGGAAACAGCGGTAAATTTGCCGTCAATTGGAAGAGAAGAATATTTAATCGTAAAACCTTATATAAACTTGGCTGAAAAATTAGGAAAAATTTATTTTCAAATTGAGAAAAATCCAATTTCAAATATCGTAATTAATTATTATGGTGAAATAGCACAGCAAGAGACAGCATTAGTTGATGCAACTGCAATAAAAGGAATTTTAGAACCTGTGTTAAAAGAAGAAGTGAATTACATAAATTCAAGACCGCTTGCTGAAAAAAGAGGAATTAATATTTCAATAAATAAAAAAGATGAAAAGTACAAAAATTATGCATCAGCAATTGAATTTGTTGTAAGTAACGAAGAAGGACACAAAGTTCATGTTGTCGGAACAATTGGAATAAATGGCGAAGAGAGAATAGTAAACATTAAAAAACACGATGTCGATATGGCGATTTCAGATAATATGATTTATCTTGGAAATGACGATGTCCCAGGAGTAATTGGAGCCGTTGGAGCAACATTAGGAAAAGCTGGTGTAAATATTGCAACAATGAATGTTGGAAGAAGAGATAACAGTGCTATAATGTTACTTACTGTGGATAGTGAAGTAGAAGGAAATGCGCTTAAAAATTTGAGAAAATTAAGTCAAATTAAATGGGCTCATTATTTAGATTTAAAATTATAAACAAAATAACAAAAAACAATAATACAATAAAAAAATAAAAATAAGCAAATAAACTCGGCCATAATATAAAAATAGGGAAAAAAGAAAGAAAATAAAAGATAAAAATATAAAAAAATAAAAAGTAAAAGAAAAATATAAAAATAAGAAAAAAAAAGAAAAAAAAGAAAAAGAAAGGAGATTGATTGGAAAGTTTTAATTAAATTAAAATTTTTCAATTTATAAGATAAAAAATGGGTTTAAAATTTAAAGTTAGAGTACCTGGAACTTCTGCAAATATTGGTGTTGGTTACGATTGCCTGGGAGTTGCACTAGATTATTTCTTAGAAATGGAAGTTGAAGAGAGCGATAAAATTGAGTTTTTTGAAAATGGAAAACCTTTTCCAATACCGATTGAAGAAAATTTAATTTTTGAAGCGATAAAATATACTGAAAAACATTTGGTAAAAAATATTCCAAGTTACAAAGTGAATATTACAAGAAACGACATTCCTATTTCTCGTGGGCTTGGAAGTAGCTCATCAGCAATTGTTGCGGGAATTTTAATTGCAAATAAATTTGCGGGAGATGTTTTGGATGTAGATAAAATTGCAGAATTAGCTGTGGAGATGGAAGGACATCCAGATAATGTTGTTCCTGCAATATTTGGTGGAATGGTCTTAACTGCTCACGACAAGGATAAATTGGTGTATAGTTCGCTTCTTAGTTCAGATGACTTATGTTTTTATGTTATGATACCAGATTTTAAATTGTCAACTGAAAAAGCTAGAAGTGTGCTTCCAAATTCTTATTTAGTTTCGGACGCAATTAACAATATGTCAAAACTTGGGTTATTGGTGAATGCTTTTAGCAAAGGAGAATATCAAAATTTAAGATTTTTATTGGGAGATAAAATTCATCAGCCTTATAGATTTGCGCTTATAAACGATTCTGAAAAAATATTTGAATTATCCAAAAAATATGGAGCATTGGGAGAGTACATAAGTGGTGCGGGACCAACTTTAATCTCGCTTAATTATGACAACGATGAATTTTTGGAAAATATGAGAAAAGAACTTGAAAAATTGCCAGATAAATGGACTATTGAAAAGAAAAAAATAAATTTATATGGAGCTGAAGTTTTTTAAATAAATAAATAAAAATTTTAAAATAAATAAATTTAATAAAAAATAATTGATATTTACTGTGTTTTACAGTTTATATCTTTTATTTTTTTTATAAAAAATTGGAAGGGGAAAGATGGAAAATCCTAAAATAGGAACTCTTGAAGTAATAACTGGAAGCATGTTTTCTGGGAAAAGTGAAGAGCTTATAAGACGGCTTAGAAGGGCACAATTTGCAAAACAAAAAATTATTGCGTTCAAACATTCAGTTGACAAAAGATACGGAGAAAATGGAATATTTTCTCATAGAAAGGAAAGCGTTTTTGCATATCCAGTAAAAAATATTGAAGAAATGGAAAAAATTATGGATGAAAATATTGATGCCGAAATTATTGGAATTGACGAAGTTCAGTTTTTTGGCAATGAAATTGTGAAATTTTGTAAGAAATATGTCAATTTTGGGAAAAGAGTGATTGTGGCGGGGCTTGATTTAAGTTTTAGAGCAGAGCCGTATGAACCTGTACCAGAACTTATGGCAATTGCTGATGAAGTTGAAAAGTTACATGCGATTTGCACTGTTTGCGGAAAGCCTGCTTATGCGAGTCAAAGACTTTTGGATGGGAAACCTGCGTATTATGAAGATCCGCTTGTGATGGTTGGAACAAGTGAAAACTACGAAGCTAGATGTAAAAGGCATTTTATTATAAATCACAGAAATGAAAAAAAAGCTAAAGTTTATTTTTTTGTTGGAACTGAAATTAATGTTGGGAAAAAGTTTGTTGAAGAAATGTATATAAAAAATTTGGCAAAAAATAAAAATATTAAAAGTGAAACGATAATTCTGAGTGGAAATATTTTAAATTGTGAAAAAAATGCGTTAAAAAATTTGCGAAAAAAAGTTGAAGAAAAAATTTCAAAAAATGATTTTTTGTTTGTGAGAATTACAGGTGGGATTTTGCTTCCAATTGAAAAAAATTATACAATTTTGGATTTTATGTGTGAGTTGCGAAAAGATTCTGAAGTTATAATTGTTTCAAAAAATAAAAAGGGAGTTTTGAATCAAATTTTGGTCATGGCTGATTTGATAAAAAAATCGGATTTAAATTTAAGAGAAATTGTTTATAAAAAGACTAGCAATAATAATGAAATTGAAGAAAATCAAATAATTGAAAAAATTTCTAAATTAATAGGAATTAAATATAGAATAATTTAAAAATAAAAAAGGAGAAGAGAATTGAGTATTTTAGATAAATTAAATGAAGAACAGAGAAAAGCGGCAGAAAAAGTTGATGGGCCTGTGCTAATTTTAGCTGGAGCTGGAAGTGGGAAAACTAGAACAGTCACTTACAGAATGGCACACATGATAAAAGAAAGGGGAATTTCTCCGCTTAATATACTTGCTCTAACTTTTACAAACAAAGCTGCAAAAGAGATGAAAGAAAGAGCAGAAGAACTTATTGGAGCTGAGGCACAAAATTTAGTTGTTTCAACATTTCACGCTTTTTCTGTAAGACTTTTAAAAATGTATGCTGAAAGGGTTGGATACGACAGAAATTTTAATATTTATGATGTTGATGATCAAAAATCTATTATTACTAAAATAAAAAAAGAAATGAATTTAGGAGACAATGATAGTACAAAACCAGGAGCTTTGGCAAATAGAATTAGTAAATTAAAAGAGGAAGGAATTGGAGTCGAAGAACTTGATCAGTATTTTGACTTGAAAATTTCTGCGAATAGAATTTTTTCGCAAATTTATCAGAGCTATAACGAAACTTTGAAAAAAAATAATGCGATGGATTTTTCAGATTTGCTTGTGAATGCGAGAAAATTGCTGGATGACAGATATGTTCTTGAAAGGGTGCAGGAAAGATATAAATATATTATGGTTGATGAATATCAAGATACAAATAACCTTCAATATGAAATAATTAATTTGATTGCGGAAAAATATAAAAATATTTGTGTTGTGGGAGATGAAGATCAAAGTATTTATGCATTTCGTGGAGCAAACATTAATAATATATTAAATTTTGAGAGAGATTATAAAAATGCGTTTACTGTAAAATTGGAGAGAAATTATCGGTCAACTAAAAAAATACTTGATACAGCAAATGAGCTTATTAAAAATAATAAAAGTTCGAAAGGAAAAAATCTTTGGACAGATTCTGGCGAAGGGGAAAAAATTAAAGTTTATAATGCTACGGATAATTTTGATGAAGCAAATCATATTGTAAGAGAAATTGTAAAAAAAGTCCAAGATGGAGCTTCTTATAAAGATATGACAATACTTTACCGTACAAATGCACAATCTCGAATATTAGAAGAAAAGTTGCTTAATGCAAATGTACCATATAAAATTTATGGCGGAATGCAGTTTTTTCAAAGAAAAGAAATAAAAGATATTTTAGCATATTTAAGTTTGTTAAATAATAAAAATGATAATCATAATTTTGCTAGAATTATTAATGTTCCAAAAAGAGCAATTGGAGAAAAGACAATTCAGAAAATTTCAGAGTTTGCAAGTAAAAATAATATATCAATGTTTGATGCGCTTCAATATGTGGATAAAATTTCGCTTCGTTCAACTGTAAAACCAACTTTAGTAAGTTTTTATAAAATGATGAAAAATATTCATTCTAACCTTGAAAATTTATCAATAAAAGAAATATTTGATCAAATTTTGGCAAAAACGAGATATATAGATAGTCTTGAAGATAACAAAGAAGATAGAATAAAAAATATTGAAGAACTTTTGAACAGTATAATTGAAATTGAAAGACAAAATCCAGAGATTACATTGGAAGAATATCTTGATATGATTTCACTGACTTCATCATCGGACGGCATTGAAGAAGATGAAAATTATGTAAAACTTATGACAATTCATAGCTCAAAAGGACTAGAATTTGATTATGTATTCTTAGTGGGAATGGAAGAAGGATTATTTCCTTCAATTTCATTTGATTCACCAGAAGACGAGATTGAAGAAGAGAGAAGACTTTGCTATGTGGCAATTACTCGTGCGAAAAAAGAATTGTTTATTTCATATGCTTCGACAAGAAAAATTTGGGGAAGAGATGATAATTTTAGAAAGCCATCAAGATTTTTGCATGAAATGAAGCAAGATAATTTGGAATATGTCGGTGGAAGATTTGGAACTTTGAAAAGATCTGCCGTAGCTAAAAGCATTCCAAAAGTTGAAAATTTTAATCCATTTTCAAAAGGCGGATTTGGAAGAAAAATTGAACCAAGAAAAGTTGAAAAAACTGAAAATTCAAAATACAAAGCGGGACAAACTGTGACTCACAAAAAATTTGGTTTGGGAAAAATAAAAAAAGTTGACACAAAAAGTATGACTGTGGAATTTAAAGTTGGAGAGAAAAAAATTGCATTGATACTTGCTGATAAAATTTTAGAAAATTAAAAATTTAAAAAATTAAAATAATTTAATTAAAACTAAACTAAAATAAAAATTAAAACAAAAATAAAAATAAAAATTAAAGAGTAGAAAAAATTCTACTCTTTATTATTAAATAATCATTTTTTATAATTTAAAAAGATAATTTTTGAAATAATGAAATTAAAATAAATTAATATTAAAATTTAAAAAGTAAGTAGATATAAGATAATGAAAAAAATCTAAATTTAATTTTAAAGTTCTCGATAAAAAACTGAATAAATATAAAGAAAAAAATTCTAGATTTTTTTTAGATTTATTGAATTACCAAAAAAAATATGTTATTATTTAATTAAGAAAAATTTTTGGAATGAAAATAAAAAATAGGAGAAAAAGATGAAAAAAGATATTATTTCAATGAATGATATGACAAAAGAAGAGATAATGGAAATTTTAAAATTGGCAAAGAGAATTGAAAATACTTCAGAAGAAGAAAAATTAAAAATTTTAAGTGGCAAAATTGTTTCCACTCTTTTTTTTGAACCGAGCACACGGACAAAGATGTCTTTTGAGTCGGCAGCTTATAGATTGGGAGCAAATGTTTTGCAGTTGCCACCAGCAGAATATTCTTCACTAAAAAAAGGAGAATCATTTTCGGATACAATAAAAATGGTGGAAAGCTATTCCGATGTAATTGTTGTAAGACACCCATTTGACGGAGCGGCAAGACTTGCTTCAGTCACTTCAAAAAAACCTGTCATAAATGCAGGAGATGGATCAAACCAGCATCCAAGTCAAACTTTGCTAGATTTATACACAATTTTAGAAGAAAAAGGGACGCTTGAAAATTTGTCAATTGCGTTTGTTGGAGATTTAAAATATGGAAGAACAGTTCATTCGCTTATGAGAGCACTAACTCACTTTAATCCAACGGTTTATTTTGTGGCACCGCAGATTTTACAGATGCCAGATTATTTGCTGGAAGATTTGCGTAAAAATAACATAAAATATGAAATTTTATCTGATTTCAGAGATTGTCTTGATAAAATTGATGTCTTTTATATGACTCGAATTCAAAAAGAGAGATTTCTCGATGTTGATGAATATGAAAAATTAAAAGGAATTTACATAATAAACAAAAAAAATATTTTAGGAAAATGTAAAGATGACATGATTATTTTACATCCGCTTCCAAGAGTTGACGAAATTTCAATAGATTTAGATTCGACAAAACATGCACTATATTTTAAACAGGCTAAAAATGGGATTCCTATTAGGCAAGCTATGATGTTAAAAGTTTTAGAAAAAGAAAAAATGGTATAATAATTTATTTTATTTTTTTATAAATTTTAATTATAATAAAAATAATAATTTATTGTTTAATTTTTAAATGAAAGGTAAATAAAATGAGTAAAGGAAAAGAATTATTAATTGGAGCTATAAAAAACGGAATTGTAATTGATCATATTCCGTCAAAAAAAGTTTTTTTAATTGTGGAAATTTTAAAGTTAAAAAATTATTCGCAAAGAATTACAGTTGCTACAAATATGCCAAGTAGTTCACTTGTGAAAAAAGGGATTATAAAAATTGAAGATAAAATTTTGCAGGAAAATGAGCTTAATAATATTTCACTTATTGCGCCAGATGCAACGATAAATATTATTGAAGATTATGAAGTTGTAGAAAAAACAAAATTAGAAAGACTGGATGAAGTTGAAGAGCTTGTAAAATGTGACAATCCAAAATGTATTTCAAATCATGAAAATATTAAGACAAAATTTGTGAGATTAAAAGAAGAAAATAAATATAAATGTTTTTATTGCGAAAAAATTATTTCAGAAGATGAAATTCATCTAAAAACTAAATAGATTTCCTGAAAAAATAAAAAAATAAAAAAATAAAAATTTGAAATGGAGAGAAAAATTTAAAATGCAAAATAATTGTGAGAAAAATAAAAAGACGGAATTTTTAGAAAATGTGGAAATTTTGGAAAATAAAGCTGTCGGCGGAGATAATTTTTTGATGAGAGTGAAATCTGAAAATGTCAAAAATAAAAAAAATATTCCAGTTGCGGGACAGTTTTATATGTTAAAGTTAAAAAATGAAATCATGATTTTAAGACGACCAATAAGTTTGCACAGCGTAAATTCTCAAACTGGAGAAATAGAGTTTTTGTACAAAGTTTTGGGAAAGGGTACAAAAGAGTTGACAAGTTATGCAAAAGGAGATGTCATAAATATTCAAGGTCCGCTTGGAAATGGTTTTGAAATAATAGAAGAAACATCAAAAATAGTAATTGTTGGTGGAGGAATTGGACTTGCTCCGTTAAAACAGTTATTAAAAGAATTATTGAAAAATAAAACTGAAAGTGATGAGAATAATAAAAAAATTGTTTTTATCGCTGGAGGTAGAGATAAAAAAACTTTAGAAATGCTTGAAAATTTTGATTTTTCAGATAAAAGAATTGAGCTTAAAATTTGTAGCGATGATGGAAGTCTAGGAGAAAAAACGAATGTTATTGAATTATTAAAAAAAGAAATTTTAATTGGCGAAAAAATTGATATAATTTATTCATGTGGACCAGAAAAAGTTTTGGACTTGATTAGTGAAATTTCAAATGAAAATAATATAGTTTCACAAGTTTCAATGGAAGAGAGAATGGCTTGTGGAGTCGGAGCTTGTGTGGGATGTTCTATTCCAAGCGAAGAAGGAATGAAAAAAGTTTGTAAAAATGGACCTGTTTTTTACAGCAAAATTTTTGATAAAAAATCTGGAAATGTAAAAAATGGAGGTGAATTAAATGGAAAATAAAACAAGTAAACTTTCAACAAATTTTTTGGGAGTAAAATTAAATAATCCAATTTTTACAGGAAGTGGATGCTTTGCTTTTGGAACAGAATATATGGATTATTTCGACCCAAATGAATTGGGAGCAGTTGTCATAAAAGGCTTGACTTTGGAAAAAAGAGATGGAAATTCAGGTTCAAGAATTGCAGAAACTCCAGCGGGAATGCTAAATAGCGTAGGTCTTGAAAATCCTGGAATTGACTATTTTGAGAAAAATACGCTAAAAGAAATAAAAGAACATTTAAATGTGCCAATAGTTGCAAATATCAATGGAAGTACAGTTGAGCAATATGTGGAACTTACAAAAAGACTTGATAAACTTGAAGAAATAAAAATTTTGGAATTGAATATTTCATGTCCAAATGTAAAAGACGGCGGAATGGCTTTTGGAGCAAATCCTGAGATGGCAAGACTTGTTACAAGAGAAGTGAGAAAAGTTGCAAATAAGCCGTTAATGGTAAAATTGTCACCAAATGTGACAAATATTGTGGAAATTGCAAAAATTGTAGAAAGTGAAGGAGCAGACGCAATTTCGATGATAAATACTTTGCTTGGAATGGCAATTGACACAAATACTGGAAAAGCAATTTTGGGAAACACTTATGGCGGAATGTCGGGTCCTGCGGTTAAGCCAATTGCATTAAGAATGATACATCAAGTTTCACAAGCGGTGTCAATTCCAATTTTAGGAATGGGTGGAATAAGCTGTGCAAAAGATGCGATTGAGTTCTTTTTGGCGGGAGCATCGGCAGTTTCAATAGGAACGGCTTTTTTTGGAAATCCTTTAGTAGCTCTTGAAGTAAAAAAAGGACTTTTGGAATATTGTGAAAAGAAAAATTTATCGAATATTTCAGAAATTATTGGATTTTCTCATCCTGACGATGGAATTTCTTATAGAAAAAGACTGGAAATTGAATAAAATTAAAATTATTTTGATTAATATTATTTTGTGGTCTTTTAAAAATAATTAAATAAAATAAAATAAAAAAAGGAGAAAAATTTTGAATAAAATAAATGAAAAAGCTAAAGAAAAAATATTTGTAGCGTTGGATTTTGATAATTTAGAAGACGCAAAAAAATTGGTGGAACAACTTGGAGATAATATTTCAATGTACAAAGTTGGACTTGAGAGTTATTTGAGCACAGATGGGAAATTGGTTGATTATTTGCACGAAAAAGGGAAAAAAGTATTTTTAGATTTAAAATTTCACGACATTACAAATACAGTAAAAATGGCATGTAAAAATGCTATTCAAAAAAATGTTTTCATGTTTAACATTCATTGCTCAAATGGAAGAAAAACTATGAGAGAAGTTTCAAATTTAGTAAAAGAAACTGGTTCAGAAAGTCTTTTAATCGGAGTTACAGTTTTGACAAATTTATCTGGCGACGACATTTTGGAAATGTTCAAAAGTAGTTTAAATGTTGAAGAAATGGTTCTAAATTTGGCGACAATTGCCAAAAATAGCGGAATGCATGGAATTGTTTGCTCACCTTTGGAATCAGCTAAAATTAAAGAAAAATTAGGTCAAGACTTTGTAACTGTTTGTCCTGGAGTAAGACCGGCGTTTACATTAAATGCACAAGGAAAAAGTGACGATGATCAAAATAGAATAATGACTCCGTTTGATGCAATTAAAAATAATGTAGATTTTTTAGTTGTTGGAAGACCAATTACAAAAGCTAAAGATCCTGTGGAAAGCGCTAAATTGATTTTGGAAGAAATTTCTCAGGCTTTATAAATTTTTTGAAAAAAATTTTTTAAAAAAGGAATAAAAAAGTTTAAACAAATTAAATTCAAATAAAGTTAGATTATAATAACTAAAATAAAAATTTAAGGAGAAAATTATGAGAAAAAAAGCAATAATGACAGTAGCAGCACTTTTTTTGTGTCAATTGTCATATGCGGCAAGTAAAGTTGAAAATGTTAATCAATCAAATTTACCAAGAGATGTACTTTTACATGCATATCCAGATTTGACTGACGAAACTTCAAATACAGCTGCAACTTCAGAAGAAATTCAAAATACTGTAAATGATGGGTCAGATGAAGCTACAGTTTTGACTCCAACAGTAATTGGAGACGAAGAAGAAGATTTGGAAAATACGAATGCAAATACAAATAAAAATATTAAAAGAAAAGAAACTAAAACAAAAAGAACAAATAAAACTAAAAAATCTCAAACTAAAACAAAAGCAAGAAAAGAAAAAGCTAAAAAAATGACTTTAGATGAAAAATTAGATTCAGAATTGTCAAATCTTTCTCGTATGTTGGACAATTTAGAAGGAAAATAATAATAAAATAAAACATAATAAAAAAAGAAATCTCTTGAATAAGTGAACTACTCCCGCTTTTAGAAGCGGGAGCTTCTTGGGAAGTACCTGCTTTTGTTAGCCAAATATATTTACCAAGCTCTTCGGGTAGTTCCTACCCTGTCTTTTTATTTCCTAATATTCCAACATCAATTTCCCAATGTTTTTTATATTCAGTGCCGCATTATAATCTCTATCAATTTCAATTCCACAGCACTCACATCTATAACTTCTTTCTGATAATTTCAGTTCCTCTTTAACATTTCCACATCCACTACAAGTTTTTGATGACGGAAACCACTTATCTATCTTCAAAAATTGTTTCCCTAAAAACATCAGTTTATACTCAAGCATTCTCAAAAATATTCCCCACCCATTATCTCCTACACTTTTACCAAAATTTAATGCCTGGCTCATCCCTTTCATATTCAAATCCTCAACAACCACAGCATTATACTCTTTAGATAATTTTTTCGATAATTTATGCAAAAAATCTCTTCGGCAATTTTTAATATACTCATGTAATCTTGATATTTTCATTTTTTGTTTATACCAATTTTTAGAAAATTTCATTTTTCTTGACAATGACTTTTGTAATTCTTTCAATTTTTTCTCCAACATCCTAAAATATCTTGGATAATCAGCCCTTTGGTTTTCAGAACTGACAAATAATTCAGACATTGAAAAATCAAGTCCAATTACTTTATCATTACTTGGCACTTTTTGAATTTCTTTTTCAAATTCCGTCAAAACAGAAACATAGTAATTTCCATTACTGTTTGTCAATGTTACCGACTTTATTCTATAATTCTTTGGTATTTCTCTATGATATTTCAATTTCATTTTTTTCAATTTTGGCAAAATCAAATATTTATTTTCTTCAATTCTTATTGAATTATTCACGCAATTTGTCGTGTAACTTTTAACATTATTCTTTTTAGATTTAAACTTTGGAAACTTCGCTCTCTTTTGAAAAAAATTCGTAAATGATCGTCTCACATTCAATTGAGCATTTGAAAGTGCAAGACTATCCACTTCTTTCAAAAATTGATTTTCACTTTTCAAACTGGCAGGTGTAATTATTTTATTTTTTCCAGTTTCTTCATAAATTTTATTAGCATTATACAAAATCGTATTGTAAACAAAACGAACGCATCCAAAAGTCTTATTTATCAACAATTCCTGCTCTTTATTTGGATAAATTCTGTATTTGAATGCCAAATTATATTTCATAAAATTACACCTCCTTTTGATTTTGAATATTATTTTTAATGACTTCTCTTCAATATTTTATACAAAAATTGTATCATAGGTGTATCCTTTTTTCAACTTTAAAAAAAAAAAGCAATTCATCTCCCACTTATAGAAGTCGGAGACTTCTTGCTATCTTTTTGTTAAATATTTCAAGAGATTTTTTTATAAATTAAGAAAATTGTCAAATTACTTAATTTTGAAATAATTTTTTATTTTAATTATACATTTCTTCTTGCTCGTTCTCGTCTTTCTCTTCTTGAAAGCGGTCTTTGAGGTTGTTCAGGTTTTTCTGGAATAACTTCTTGCTGGTAATCATCGCCAATTACATTAATTTTGTCATCAGTGTGTTCATATTTCACATTTGAAACTTCTTCGTGAGTCAAATTATTTGTATCTTCTTCCCCACGAACTTTTAATTTCAAGATAAATGAACTAGTTTCTCTCTTGATTGCGTCAATCATTTCGTTGTAAACATCATATCCAACAATTTTGTAGTCGTGAATTGGATTTCTTTGACCATAAGAACGAAGTCTAATTCCTTCTCTCAATTCTGTCAAATCTTTCAAGTGCTGTCTCCATTTTGAATCAAGAACTTCTAACATTATATAACGCTCTATTTTTCTAAATACTTCATCTCCGACAGCTTCTTCTTTTTCATCATAGATTTTTATCAAATCGTCATAAATTAAATTTGAAATTTCTTCTGCCGATTTTCCTTCGATTTTATTAAGATCAATTTGATAATCAAATGTTTCATTCAATTTATCTTCCAATAAATTCAAATCTTTTTCTCCAGATTCTCCAGCAAATGCATTATTTACAATAATATCAACAGTTTCTGAAATCATTCCTTCAATCAATTCTCTTAAATTTTCATTTTTCAAAATGGCATCTCTTTGTTCATAAACGACTTCTCTTTGAGTGTTATTTACATCGTCATATTCAATAAGACTTTTTCTTGATGAAAAGTTTCGACTTTCAATTCTTCTTTGTGCGTTTTCAACTGATTTAGTAATTTGTTTGTGACGGATTTCTTCATCTTCGTCAATTTTTAACATCTTCATCATAGATTTTAATTTATCTCCACCAAAAAGTCTCATTAAATCATCATCTAGCGACAAATAAAATTCTGATGCTCCGGGATCTCCTTGACGACCCGCACGACCTCTTAACTGATTGTCAATACGACGAGATTCGTGTCTTTCAGTCCCTAAAATGAAAAGTCCTCCAACTTCCAGCACTTTTTTTCTATTTTCAGCGCACTCTTTTACATAAGTGTGGTAAATATCCTCATATTCAGGCGTTCCTTTTATAGCAACTTTCGAAGCAAAAGATTCAGGATCTCCTCCAAGTTTTATATCGGTTCCACGACCTGCCATATTTGTTGCAATTGTTACAGTTTTAAATCTTCCGGCTTGAGATACGATTTCTGCTTCTCTTTCGTGATGTTTTGCATTCAATATTTCATGAGGAATTCTTGCTTTTTTAAGTAGCGCAGAAACTTCTTCCGAATGTTGGATAGACGCAGTTCCCACTAAAACTGGCTGACCTTTGTGATACAATTCTTCAATTTTTCTTGCAATTGCTCGGTATTTAGCATCTTTGTTCATATAAATAACATCTGGCAAATCTTTTCTTATAACAGGTTTATTTGTAGGAACAACTATAACTTTTAAGTTATAAATTTGTTTAAATTCTTCTTCTTCAGTTTTTGCTGTTCCCGTCATTCCTGACAGTTTTTCATACATTCTAAAATAATTTTGTAGTGTTATTGAAGCTAAAGTTTGGTTTTCTCCTGCAACTTCCAGATGTTCTTTGGCTTCAATCGCTTGGTGAAGTCCATCTGAATATCTTCTACCTTCCATAAGTCTTCCAGTAAATTCGTCTACTATTATAACTTCTCCATCGTCGTTGATAATATAATCTCTGTCAATTTTAAATAGTTCTTTTGCTTTTAACGCTTGTGTTAAAAAGTGTGTAAGTTCAACATATTCAGGTGAATAAAGATTATCAATTTTCAAAATTCTTTCAACATTTTTAATCCCTTTGTCCGTAATTGTAACAGTATGTGATTTTTCATCAACTTCATAATCTTCCCAGTCTTCGTCAGGAATTACCGTATTTTTTTTATCTTTTATTTCTTCAGTTTTATAACTTCTTTTCAATTTTTTAGCAACTTCTGCAAAAGTGTTGTACCACTCTGTTGTTTCTTCAGCGGCTCCAGATATAATCAGTGGAGTTCTCGCTTCGTCAATTAAAATTGAATCCACCTCATCGACTATTACAAAATTATGTCCTCTTTGAACTTTCTCTTCAAGAGATCCAACCATGTTATCCCTCAAATAGTCAAATCCAAATTCACTGTTTGTTCCATAAGTTATGTCTGCTTGATAAGCAATTTTCCTTTGTTCTGGAGTAATATTTCCACCGATAAAATCAGATCTTAATCCCAAAAACTCAAATAGCTCAGCCATAATATCTCTATCTCTTTTAGCTAGATAATCATTTACAGTTACGACATGCACACCTTTTCCAGTAAGTGCGTTTAAGTAAATAGGAAGTGTTGCCATAAGTGTCTTACCTTCCCCAGTTTTCATTTCTGCAATGCATCCTCTGTGCAAAATCATTCCACCAATTAATTGAACATCGTAGTGACGCATTCCCATTATTCTTTTAGATGCTTCTCTTACTGTCGCAAACGCTTCAACCAAAATGTCGTCCAAAGTTTCTGATTTTGAAATTCTTTCTTTAAATTCTACAGTTTTGTGCTGCAATTGTTCATCTGTCATCTTTTCAAATAGTGGTTCAATTTCATTGATTTTATTCACTATTTTTCTCATTTTTTTTATTTCTCTTTCGTCTGAAGTACCAAATATTTTTTCTCCAAGTTTTTTAAGCATTTTATTTTTTATTTCCTTTCTTCTCTTCTTTTTTCTTCTTTTTTCTTCTTTTTTCTTTTCTAAATTCTTTTCTATTCTTCTCTATTTTTTATCTTTATCTTTATTTTTTTAATTTAATTTAAATTTAGTTTAATTTAATTTATTCTATCTTTTTTTATTTTATTTTTTATCTTATCTTATCTTATCTTATCTTATTACTTACTATTTGTAATAATAATTATATTATTTTTGCTCTAATTTAACAAAAAAAATTTTTGTAAATTAAAATCAAAATCAAAATTTTTTATTCTCTTATCCTCAAATCATTTTCTTTTCTTTTTTCAAAAAATCTGTCATTTTGAAATAAATCTCTATTTCTTATCACATCGTCAAAAAAATCTATATTTCCATTAATTTTTGTAATTACATGAAATTCATTCCGTGAATTACTTTCGATTTTTTTTCTTTTTCCAATTTTTTTAAGTTCTTTAGCAAAAACATCGTTTTTTTCACTGTTCATCTTGCTAATTTCATTTGCTATATCGTCAATATCTTTATGCGACAAATTATTTTCGTTTACAAAATTATTAAGTTTACTCGTAAATTTTGGTGTTCCCAAAAGACTTGAATAAGTCATCATAAAGATAATACTCATAACAACTAGTACAATATTTCTCTTATTCATAATTTTTCTTTTCTCTTTCTCTTTTTTTTTATTTTTAATTTTATTTATTTTATTTATTTATTTTATTATTTAATTTATAATTTAATAAATAATTTAATTTATTTGTTCTTTTTTTATTTTAAAAACTTTTTTATAAAACTTAATATACTTAATTTGTATTATAGCAAATCTATAAAATTATATCAATAAAAAATAAAAAAAAGAATTTTAACTTTTATTTTTTGTTTTTTTTAGATTGAAAAAATCATAAAATAATGGTAATATTAATCTTGTATAATTTTATTAAAATAAAGGAGAAAAATGAAAAAAACAGTTTATAAAAAAGTTTTTTCTGTGGGACTTCCAGTTGCAATAGAAAATATGATTTACAGCCTTATGAATTTTATTGACATATTTATGGTTGGAAAAAATAATGTAGCTCTTGGACTTGGAACGATCGCAGTTGCTGGAACAGGATTTGCTAATCAAATCTTTATGATTTTTGTGACTTCACTTTTTGGAATGAATAGTGGAGGTGGGATTTTGGCAGCTCAGTATTTTGGAAATAAAGATTATAAAAATTTAAAGAGATGTCTTGGAATTACAGTAATAGTTGGATTTGTATTTTCACTAATCTTTTTCTTTGCAGGAATTTTTATTCCAGAAGTCATAATTTCGGTATTTACAAAAGATGCGAAAGTTATAAAAGTGGGAGCGTCATATATGAGAATAGTCGCTTGGATATATCCTTTAATGGGAGTTGGACTTGCTTTTAATATGCAGCTTCGTGCTATTGGAAAGACAAAATATTCGTTTTATTCAAGCATTATCGGACTAGTTGTAAACTTGATGTTTAATACTGTTTTAATATTTGGATATTTGGGGTTTCCTGCGCTAGGAGTTAGGGGAGCTGCAACTGCGACTGTTATTGCAAGAATTATAAGCACATTTTATATTATTTTTATAATTTATAAATTAAAGTTGCCAATTGCTGGAAAAATAAGTGAATTATTTGATTTATCGCTACATTTTTTTGTAAAAGTTATGAAAATTTCACTTCCTGTATTTTTGCATGAAATACTTTGGGTTTTGGGGTCAAGTGTCTACATTGTAATTTTCGGACGAATGGGAACAAATTATGCGGCTTCAATTCAAACAGTAAAAGCGATAAGCAGCTTAGTTTTAACATTATTTTTTGGACTTTCAAGTGCAACTTCGGCAATTATTGGAAATGAAATTGGTGCTGGAAACGAAGAAAATGCTTACAATTATTCTATGATTTTATTGAGAGTGTCATTCTTTTGTGGAATTCTAGTTGGACTTTTTGTGCTTTTATTCAGTCCATTAATTTTATCACTTATGGGAATTTCTAAAAGCATTTATCCATTAACTAAGCAAATTGTAAAATCAGAAGTTTTTATAATTGTTGTAAAATCATTGAGTTTGCAGCTTTTAGTTGGAATTTTAAGAGCTGGTGGAGATGTGATTTGGACGATATTTATGGATTTAGTTCCACTTTGGTGCGTTGCAATTCCAATCACATATTTTACAGGACTTCAGTTAGGATGGCCAATTTACATTGTTTATTTGCTTTCATGCAGCGACGAAGTTATAAAAATTTGGCCTTGTATTAGAAGACTGAAAAGTAAAAAATGGATTAATAATTTGGTGAGCTAAGGAGAAAAATATGAATAAAAATAAAAAAAAAGATATAATAAAAAAAAGTTTCACAATAGGAATTTTATTTTTTCTTATGTCTTGTACAACAATAAAGACACCGCCTGAGGGAGTCGATTATGAAAGTCCAATTAGAGATAGTAAAAATGTCGATTTTCACTATGATTTGACTTATTTGGACAAAGATGGAAATATTAAGTATGACAGAAAAATTTGGGATGCGACTTACGAAGTTGTTGATAACGCTAATGATTATTTGATAATTGAAATGTTTTTATTTAACGATATTTATAATAAAGATGTGGATAAATTTCCTGAATTTGCAAAGGAGTATACGAGAAGACTTGTGAAAAAGAAGATGGAAAATCCAAATTTAAAAGTATATGTACTGTCAGATGAAAATAATAATTTGTATGGAGCATTTGAACATCCGCTTATCACAGAGATGAAAAATGCTGGAATTGATGTTATAGATGTGGATATTTATAAATTAAAAGATACTTTTCCATGGTATTCGCCAATTTGGAGAAGTGTCATAGAGCCTTTTGGAAATCCGCAGGGAAAAGGATGGATTACTAATTTTTATGGACCGATGTGGCCAAAACTTACACTTAGAAATTTATTTCGTGCTTTAAATGTAAAAGCTGATCACAGAAAGATTTTTTTGAATGAAAACAAGGTCGTAGTTGCAAGTGCAAATATTCATGATCCAAGTTATTTCCACGAAAATGTGGCAATTTCTGCAGATGGGGAAATTACAAAAGACATTTTAAAAGATTTACAGCTTGTTGCAAAATTTTCAGGTGGAAATATAGATGTTTCAAATAAAAGTGAAGCTAAAAAACCTATTAATAATATAAAGAATTCGCAAGGATCAAAAATTAAATTTAGAGAAGATGAAAATTTGAAATCAGATTTGCAGAAGCAAATTGAAGAAATTGAGAAAAATAAAGGAAATTTTGTTGATAAGGGAACACAGGATTTTTATAAAACTGGAGAACTTACGAAAACTGGAGATGCTTTGCAAAGTGATGATCCAAATAACAGCTACAGAGTTCAATTTGAGTCAGAAGCTAAAATAGGTGAAAATTTGGACAAGGATATTGATAATTTAAAGGCTGGGGACGAAGTTCTTATGGGAATGTATTTTTTAGCCGATAGACCAGTTATAGATAAACTTATTAAAGCGGCTAACCGTGGAGTTAAAGTGAGAATTATTTTTGATCGAAGCAGAGATGCTTTTGGAATGAGCACAAATGGACTTCCTAATAAACCTGTTTCAAAAAAATTAAAGAAAAAAACAAAGAATAAAATAGAAATAAAATGGTATTTTACAAATAATGAACAATTTCATACAAAGATAATGCTAATGAAAAAAACAGATGGAAATGTTATAATACACACAGGTTCTGCAAATTATATAAAAAAAAATATTCGTGGTTACATAATGGACGCCAATTTAAGAGTTTTAACAAATAAAGATTCTAAATTGACAAAAGATGTCTATAATTATTTTGACAGATTGTGGGAAAATAGAGATGGACTTTTTACGATAAATTTTGACGATGAGCCGACAACTAAAGCTAGTCAAGATTTTATGTATAAAATATTAGATGCGGCACAACTAGGTTCGTTTTAAAATAAAAAAATAAATAATTTTAAAAGAGAGGAAAAAACTATGAAAATGAGAAAAAAATTGACATTTTTGCTAATTATATTAGCGCTTGGAACAATGACTGTATCTTGTAAAAAGAAAGCAAAAGACAATAAAACATCACAGACGCAAATTTCAAACAAACCAATAAATACAGATATTTTCAATTTAGGAGCAAAACAAGGACAAGGAAATCCAAATATCCAAAACTTGACTCCTGAAGAACAGCAAAAATTAATTGACAATCAAATTGATCCAGCAAAAGTATCAGAAGCGTTGACAAAGGCGCAAAATGGAGATAAAGAGTCGATTATGACACTTGCGCAACTTTATTACAACTTAAAAGACACTAATAAAGTAAAACAAATTTTGCAATATGGAGTTGATAAAGGTTATCCTGAAGCAATTTATAACTTGGCAGTAATTTTAAAACAAGAAGGAAATACAGAACAAGCAAATAAACTTATGGCACAACTTCCAAGAACAACTGAAAGAGTTGTGAGAAGACAAGGTGGCAGAAGAGTTGTAAGTGGTGGAGGACCTGTTATGATTAGACAGCTTAGAATGCGACCTGGAGCTGAAGAATATAACAAAGCAGTAGACTTAGTAAGAGCAAAAAAATATGATGAAGCTAAAAAATATTTTGAAAAAGCCTACGATGCCGGAATAAAAGAAGCAGATGTTCGTATAGCACTTATTAACAAAGAGCAAAAAAATACGGCTGAATCTGTAAAATGGTTTCAAAAAGCAGCTAATCGTGGTGTAAAAGAAGCAAATTTTGAAGTTGGAGCAATGCTTTACGACAGTGGAAAACAAGAAGAAGCTAGACCTTATTTGATGAAAGCCTACAAAGCGGGAAATAAATCACTAGCAATGCCGATTGCAATGTCATATCACAATCAAAAAGATACAGCTGAAGCTGTAAAATGGTACAAAATTGCAGCACAAAATGGGGATAAAAATGCAAAAGCGACACTTGAAAGACTTGAAAGACCAAATTCTTCGGGAGAAAGTCATTCTGTGACTAAAGGTGAAGCAGGAAAATCTGGAAATTCTTCAACTTTTTTAGGAAATTCAGATTCAAAAAGTCTTACTGAAAGCACTTTAAATAATGTTAAAAGTAAGGGTAAAGCTGAAGAAGAGAAAAAAATAGAAGAAAAGAAAGACACAAATGAAAATCATAATAACGAGAAAAAGAAGTAAATATAGATGAAATTATGAAAAATAAAGCAAAAGAATATAGTAAATAGTAAATAAAGTAGATAAAAATATTGACATTCTTAAAAAAATGTTGTATACTTAATACATAACAATTAAAATTAAATAGCTTATCAAGAGAGATATTAGGGACAGGCCCGTTTTGAGTATCCAGCAACCTGTATTTTTACAAGGTGCTAAATCCTGGCATTGAATGCGAAGATAAGAATTATAATTCTCTTCCTAGCAGGAAGAGATTTTTTTTAAAAAAAATATTTTGAAATAAAAATTTAATAAAATTTAGGAGGAAAAAAGAATGGGAAAAAAAGTTTATTTTACATCAGAATTTGTATCACCGGGGCATCCAGATAAAATTTGTGATCAAATTTCTGATTCAATTTTGGACGCTTGTTTAAAAGATGATGAAAATTCGAGAGTTGCTTGTGAAGCGTTTGCAACAACTGGATTAGTTGTTATAGGTGGAGAAATTACGACTAAAACTTATGTAGATGTGCAAAAAATAGTGCGAGAAAAAATAACTGAAATTGGATATAGACCTGGAATGGGATTTGACGCTGACTGTGGTGTGCTAAATACTATTCACTCTCAATCGCCAGATATTTCAATGGGAGTTGATACAGGTGGAGCTGGGGATCAAGGAATTATGTTTGGTGGTGCGGTAAACGAAACTGAAGAACTTATGCCGCTTGCGCTTGTTCTATCTCGTGGAATTATTCAAAAATTGACAAAACTTACTAGAAGTAAAGAGCTTTCTTGGGCAAGACCTGATGCTAAAGCGCAAGTTACACTTGTTTATGATGAAAATGGAAAAGTTTTAGGAGTAGATACAATTGTGCTATCAGTTCAACATGATGAAGAAGTTACACAAAAACAAATTGAAGCTGATTTGAAAGAAAAAGTTATAAAACCTGTGCTTGAAAAATATGATTTAAAAATTGACGAAGTTAGAAAATTTCATATAAATCCAACTGGAAGATTTGTAATCGGTGGGCCTCACGGGGATTCTGGGCTAACTGGAAGAAAAATTATAATTGACACTTACGGTGGATATTTTAGACACGGTGGAGGAGCATTTTCTGGAAAAGATCCGTCAAAAGTTGACAGATCGGCTGCCTATGCGGCAAGATGGATTGCTAAAAATATCGTTGCAGCAGGACTTGCCACTAAATGTGAAGTTCAGTTGTCTTATGCGATTGGAGTTGTTGAGCCGGTATCAATAAGAGTCGAAACATTTGGGACTGGAACTGTTGACGAAACTAAAATTGAAGAAGCTGTTTCTAAAATTTTTGATTTAACACCTAGAGGTATTGAAAAATCGCTTAGTCTTAGAAAACCGTCGTTTAGATATCAAGATTTGGCGGCATTTGGACATATTGGACGAACTGATATTGATTTACCTTGGGAAAAACTTGACAAAGTTGAAGAAATAAAAGAAGCATTAAAATAAAAAAAATTAAAAAAATAGTAAAATAAATTATGTAAATTTAGCATATTAATGAAAAAGTACAAAACCATTTAATATATTTTAAGGAGGAATTGTGAAAAAATTTAAAATTTTATTTTTCGTTATAGTTATTTTAATTTTAGGAATAGGAATAAAAAGTATTTTTTTTAAAAGTAAAACAAAAAATGATGATCCTGTGGTATTTAATTTAGGAATTAACTACAATACATTAGATCCACATTTATTTACGGAAATGATTTCTGTTCAAGTTGATAGTTCTATTTATGAAGGACTTTTGCGTCTTGACAAAAAGGAAACTATACTGGTGGAGTGGCTGAAAGTTTTACAGAAAATAATAATAAGATGACTTTTAAAATTAGAAAAAATGCCAAATGGAGTGACGGTTCTAGGGTTACTGCAAATGATTTTGTGTTTGCATTTAGAAGAGTTTTAAATCCTAAAACAGCTGCAAGATTCTCAGAAATGCTTTTTCCAATAAAAAATGCAGAGAAATATTATGAAGGTAAAGCAAAAGCTGATGAATTAGGAGTTAAAGCGATAGATGATAATAACCTTGAAATAGAATTTGAACATCCAGTAGCTTACTTTAAATATATTTTAACACTTCCAATAACAGCACCTATTAAAGAAGATTTTTATAAAACTCACGAAAAGACTTTTGCTGTAAATTTAGATAGTTTTTTATTTAATGGACCGTATAAAATAACAAAATTAAGCGATGGGGAAACATTACTTGAAAAAAATGAAAATTATTGGAATGCTAAAAATATAAAAATACCTAAAATAAAATACATTGTTTCTTCAGATTTTCATGCTGTAGATAATTTAATAGAAAATGGAGAAATTGATATTTCGAGAGTTGAAAACTATAATCTTGAAAAATATAGAAAAGATAAAACATTAAATTCTTTCTTAATAGGAAAACTGTGGTATTTAGATTATAACTTAAATAACAAATTTTTGAAAAATCAAAAATTAAGACAAGCTATTTCAATGGCGATTGACAGAGATGTGAATATAAAAAAAATAAAAAACAACGATGGTTCAATAGCCGCAAGATCAGTAATTAGTAATCAAATTTCTGGATATTCAAAAAAATATAGAGAAGAATATCCTGATAATAATTACATAAATGATAAAGATCCAAAATTGGCTAAAAAATTATATGACGAAGCATTAAAAGAACTTGGAGTGAAAGAGCTTGAACTAGGATTACTCGCAGGAAATTCTGATCCTGAAACATTGGAAATACAGCATATTCAGGAAGAATTAAGAGTAAAATTGGGATTAAAGACAAAAATAACAGTTGTATCGCTAAAAGAGCGTCTAAACATGACACGAAGCGAAAAATACGACATTGTTCTAAATACTTGGTCGCCAAAATATGACGATGCTACTACATATTTTGACAGATGGAAGACAAAAGATAATAAAAACGCTTCTGTTTGGCAAAAACAAAAATATGACTTGTTAGTTGATGAAATTTACAAAATGCCAAAAAGTGCCGAAAGAGATAAGAAAATTAACGAAGCAGAAAAAATCTTAATTGACGACGCAGTAATTGCACCAATTTATTTTGCAATCGAAAATACTTACACAAATCCTAAAATTTACGGACTTGTTCGAAGAGAAATAACAGGAATAACAGATTTTACATATGCGTATATTAAATAATTTGTAGTTTATTTTAATTTTAATAATATAATTTAAATATAAAAAGGTTTCTTAAAATAATGTGATTTATAAATTTTATTTTATAGAAACCTTTTTTTACGAAATATTTTTAAAATTATAGTAATTAAATTAAATTAAAATAGAATTGAATAGAATAATAGAATAAAAAAAGAAGATTTATAAAATAAAATGCAAAAAATAGTGAAAAAAATATAGAAAATATAGAAAGCACAGAAAGCATTAAAAAATAAAAAATTAAAGAAATAGAAAAATAAAAAATAAAGATTTGATATAATTTATTTTTTGTAGTAAAATATAAAAAATATTAAATTTTAAGATTAAATTTAAAGGAGTGTAATTATGAAATTAAAGAAATGTTCCAAAATACTTTTGACCTTGACACTTTTAGGAGTTTTATCAAGCTGTACTACTGCACCGCTTACTGGAAGAAAACAACTTAGCCTTGTAAGTGACGAAAGCATAAGAGAAAAATCTGTGTCTTCCTACAATGAATTAATTAGTCAAGCAAGTGCAAAAGGGCTACTTGCAAATGATACGGCTGATGGACAAAGACTTAGAAGAATCGGAAATAAAATGGCTGCAGCGGTTGAGCAATATTTGAGAGACAATAATTTGTCGAGCAAAGCAAAAAACTTAAATTGGGAATTTAATTTGATAAAGAGTAACGAAGTGAATGCTTTTGCAATGCCAGGAGGGAAAATCGCTTTTTATACAGCAATTTTACCAGTATTAAAAACTGATTCTGGAATAGCATTTGTAATGGGGCATGAAATAGGACATGTCATTGGAGGACATCATTCTGAAGGTGCAAGTAATCAAGCATTAGCTGGAGTTGCGGCATCTGTTACAGGACTTTTTGCAGGAAATTTGACAACTTCGCTTGTATCAGAAGGTCTTAGTATAGGTCTATTAAAATTTAACAGAACACAGGAATATGAAGCTGACAAATACGGTATGATTTTTATGGCAATAGCAGGTTACAATCCAGCAGATGCAATTACAGCTCAAGAGAGAATGGAATCAATTGGTGGTGGAAATATCGAAATTTTATCAACACATCCATCTGGAAAAAACAGAGTTGAAGCAATGAGAAAATTTTTGCCTGAAGCAATGAAATATTATAAAAAATAAGAAAAATTATAAAAAATATGTAAGAAATAAAAAAATTGAAAAAATAAAATAAAAAATAAAAAAATTGAGATAGAGTAAAATTGAATTTTATTTAAAAATTTAAAAATAAAAATATTTTGCTCTATTTTTTAAATTATTAAAAAATAAAAAATAAAGTAAAATAAAATAAAAGGAGTGTTATATTAATATGAATAAAGATAAAGAAAAAAATATAATAAAAAATAAAATAAGTGTCGCTCCAATGGTTGATAGAACTGACAGACACTTTAGAAATTTTGTGAGAATGATAAATAAAGATATACTTTTATATACAGAAATGATTACAGCACAGGCAATTATAAATGGAGATTTAGACTACATCTTAGGTTTTGACAAAATTGAAAATCCCATCGTTTTGCAAATTGCGGCAACAAATCCAGAAGATGCTTACAAAGCTATTAAAATTGCAGAAAAGTATGACTATGATGAAATAAATTTGAATGTGGGATGTCCGTCAGACAGAGTTTCTGGAAATATGATGGGAGCCTGTCTTATGGCGTATCCAGAAAAAGTGGCACAAATTTTGGAGGCAATGAATTCGGCTACTTCAAAACCTATTTCGGTAAAGCACAGAATCGGGATAGACGGCACAAAAATATTGCCTGATGACCTTTCAAAAAAAGTGCTTGATACATATGAAGATATGAAAAATTTTGTAGAAATTATAAAAAAAGTTGGAGTTAAAAAGTTTATAATTCATGCGAGAATAGCCGTATTAGCTGGTCTTGATACAAAACAAAATAGAGAAATTCCACCCTTGAGATATGACGAAGTTTATAAAATAAAAAAAGAAATGCCAGATTTGTATGTAGAAATTAATGGAGGAATTAAAACAGTTGAAGAAATTGACAAACACTTGGAACATGTTGATTCTGTAATGATTGGACGGAAAATCTATGATGATCCAATGATTTTGACAAAATTTGGGAAGTATTATGGGAAAGATATCAAAATTACAAGAGAAGAAATTATAGAAAAAATGATAAAATATGTGGAAAAGATGGAACTAGAAGGAACAAGACCACATTTATTTTTAATGCACACTCATGGCTTATTTTTTGGACAGCGAGGAAGCAAGTTTTGGAAAAGAGCTATTAATGATCCAAAGGCAGATTCTTTTATGTTAAAAAATTTTTTAAAAGAGTTAAGAAATAAAATAAAAATTTAAAATAATTTTATAAAAATTATTTTATAATCAAAATATTGCCATAACAAATATAAAAAAATATTTTACAAATTAAAAAATATATGTAATAATTATAATGTTGATATCAAATTAAGTGAAAAAAATAATTTAAAAGGAGAATATTTATGCACGAAGACACAGTATCTAAAGTTTCAAATGCGGCAAAAGGTAAAATTGAATTGCTGCAACAAAGTAAATCCAGATATTTAATGTCAGCAGGACTTGCTGGATTGTTTATTGGATTTGGAATTATGCTTATTTTTGTAATTTCAGGACTTTTAGGAAAGAGTCCGGCAACTAAAGTTGTTATGGGAGTAGCTTTTCCAGTTGCCTTGAGTTTGGTAGTTGCACTTGGTGTGGAACTGTTTACTGGAAATAATATGGTTGGTTTTGCAGGATTTTTAAATAGAGCAATAACTGGAAAAGAATTGATTGAATTATGGATATTTTCATACATTGGAAATCTTATTGGTTCAATTATAGGTGGAGCGTTATTTGTTTTTTCAGGAGTTGCAACACCGCAAATAGTTGATGCATTTGTAAAAGCGGGTGTGGCAAAGACGACAGCACCAGCGGGACAATTATTTTTTAGAGGAATTTTATGTAATTTTCTTGTTTGACTTGCTGTACTTTGTGGAATAAAATTAAAAGAAGAAACTGCAAAATTAATAATGGTTTTCTGGTGTTTATTCGTTTTTATAACATGTGGATTTGAACATAGTGTGGCCAATATGACACTTTTTACGATTGCAAATTTATTAAACGGTGCAAAAGTTACATTGGGAGGAAGCGCTTATAATTTACTATTTGTAACATTAGGTAATATAGTTGGTGGCGGATTTATCGGTTTTGCATATTACTATATTGGAAGAGAAAAAAATAAATAAAAAGAATTTTACTAATTAAAAGTGGAGAGAAAATCTAATTTGGGAGGAAAAATGAAAATAAGTTTAGATTACGAAAATTTTAATGCGGCACTTTCAAAATTGAGTAAAGAATATGAAATCTATGCTCCAATTGAAATACCGTATCGTGGAACTTTTTCTGATACGCCTGTTATCAGATATTCAAAAATAAATAAAGTGGAAGAAATTTGCTTTGATAAAAAATCACATTTTTCGGCAAAGGAAATAATGCTGCCAATAACTCAAACAATGTTTTATTTCACTGGCGACGAATATAAAATGCCAGAAGAACAGGATAAAAAATATTTAATATTTTTAAGAAGCTGTGATTTTCACGGAGTAAAAAGAGTGGATGAAATTTATTTAAATAACAAATTTTTAGATATTTATTATAAAAAAGTGAGAGATAAAGTTAAATTTGTCGTATTTGGATGTCCAAATTCATTTGAAAATTGTTTTTGCGTGGATATGGGAACTAATAAGACTGATAAATATAATTTGGGAATCAAAGTTACAGAAAATGAAATTTTTGTTGACATAAAAGATGACGAAATGAAAGAGTTTTTTGAAGAAACACAAAATAAAGAAAAAGACTTTGAAATGGAATTTGTAACTGACAATGAAATTCATGTAGATATTCCAGACAATATTGAACTTTCTGATATTATAAATTTAGATTTATGGCGTGAATATGACAGCCGTTGTATAGCTTGTGGAAAATGTAATTTCGTTTGTCCAACTTGTACTTGTACGACGACACAAGATGTATTTTATAGCGAAAATGACAATAATGGAGAACGAAGAAGAGTGTGGGCTTCGTGCCATGTAAATGGATTTACTGATATGGCTGGTGGACATTCGTTTAGACAAAGACATGGAGATAGAATGAGATTTAAAGTTATGCATAAAATTTCTGACTTTAAAAAGAGATTTGGCTATCAAATGTGTACAGGGTGTGGACGATGTGATGACGCTTGTCCTGAATACATTTCGTTTTCAAACTGCATAAATAAATTAAGTGCGGAACTAAAGAGAATTTCTAAAGAAAAAAGGGGTGAAATCTAATGGAAAATGTTTATTTGCCAACAGCGCATAAAGTTTTGCTTGTAGAGCAGACAACGGATTTAGAATGGCTTTTTCGTGTGGAATATAATGAAAGTAGCGTAAATGCTGGACAATTTATGCAAGTGTCGCTTCCTAAAGTTGGAGAAGCTCCTATTTCAATCGCAAATTTTGACTTGGAAAAAGGATATCTGGATTTTTTGATTAGAAAAGTTGGAAAAGTTACTGACGAAATTTTTAAATTAAAAGCTGGAGATAAAGTATTCTTGCGTGGACCTTACGGAAATGGTTTTCCAATTGAGGAATATAAAAATAAACATATTGTAATGGTCGTTGGAGGAAGTGGAATTGCACCAGTTCGTCCGATTATTGAATATTTTACAAAGCATCCTGAAGAAATGAAGTCTTTTAAAATAATTGTAGGTTATAAAAATTATGAAAGCGTGATTTTTGAAGAAGAGTTTTCTCGTTGGAGGGAAAATATCGAGATTTTAGTTACTTTGGACAATGCTGAAAGTGCAAGAAATTTAGGAAAAACTGAAGAAGAGTTTCACGAAGGGAGGGTAACTAAATATATCCCAGATTTGAAAGTTGAAAATATGGATGAAACTGAATTTATCGTAGTGGGACCGCCAATAATGATGCATTTTGCCTGTCTTGAAATTTTGAAATTAAATGTGCCAGTTGAAAAAATATGGGTTTCATTTGAGAGAAAAATGTCGTGTGCGGTTGGAAAATGTGGGCACTGCAAGATTGATGAAACATACATCTGCTTAGAAGGACCTGTATTTAAGTATGATAAGGCACAAAAATTGTTGGATTAAAAAAAATTTTTAGAAATTTGAATTTAAGAAAGAAGGCAATAAAATGAGTATGGATTTAAATAGAAAAGTTGTTACAAAAAATGCATATAGAGTGACAAAAGATAGATCAAAAACTGCACTTCGTGTAAGAGTTCCAGGTGGAGCTATTACAGCAGAAATAATGGGATTAGTTGCAGACATAGCAAATACTTACGGAGATGGAAATGTGCATATTACAACTCGTCAAGGATTTGAAGTTTTGGGAATCAATTGGAAGGACATTGAAAAAGTCAATAAAATGGTTCAGCCAATTATGGAAAAGTTAGATATTAATTACAAGGACAAAGATAAAGGATATGCAGCAGCTGGGACAAGAAATGTGGCGGCTTGTATTGGAAACAAAGTTTGTCCAAAAGGGGCCTACAATACAACTGAGTTGGCTAAAAAAATAGAAAAAGTAATCTTCCCAAATGATTTTCACTTTAAAGTTGCTCTAACTGGCTGTCCAAATGACTGTCAAAAAGTGAGAATGCATGATTTTGGAATAATTGGAATGGCAAAACCTGAACTGGATGAATCAAAATGTGTTTCATGCGGAATGTGTGAGAGAAAATGTAAAAAATTATCTACAGGAGCAATTACATATAAAAATTATAAACCTGTGAGAGATCACTACAGATGTATAGGTTGTGGAGAATGTGTCTTAAACTGTCCTACAGGAGCGTGGACAAGATCACCTAAGAAGTATTATAAACTTGCGATAATGGGAAGAACTGGAAAGCAAAATCCAAGACTTGCTGAAGATTGGCTTTTGTGGGCAGACGAAGAATCAATTATAAAAATTATGAAAAATACTTATGAATATGTTGATAAATATATAGATAGAAGTCTTCCAAAAGAGCATATTGGTTATATCGTTGACAGAACTGGATTTGATGAATTTAAGAAATGGGTTCTAAAAGATGTAAACTTACCTGAAGAAGCTATTATGATTGATAGAATTTACTGGGGAAATGGCATAAAATATCCTGGAATTAGATAATTTTTTGTAAAAAAATAATAAACTTGAAAAGAAAATAATAATTTGATACTATTTAACAAAAGGATAGTATCATTTTTATTTAATTTAATAAAAAAAGGAGTAAAGAAATTGATAGAAGAAAATATAAAAAATGCGAAAGAAATACTTGAAAAAATGAATCCAAATCAAAAAATTAATTATCACACAATTTTAGGGAAATTAATAGATGATTGGAAAAAAAATGAAATTCGACCGAAAATATTGGTTCATAGCTGTTGTGCGCCGTGCAGTACCTATGTTTTGGAGTTTCTTACGCAATATGCCGATGTTACCGTACTTTTCGCCAATAACAACATTCATCCCCGAGCTGAGTATGAAAAAAGAGCTTTGGTGCAGAAGGAATTTATTGAAAATTTTAATAAAAAAACTGGAAATAATGTTGGATTTATTGAAGATGAGTATAAACCTGCTGATTTTTATCGTGCTGTAAAAGGTCTGGAAGATGAAAAAGAAGGTGGGAAAAGATGTACGGCTTGCTTTCAAATGAGACTTGACATAGTGGCTAAAAAAGCGCAAGAATTAGGATTTGACTACTTCGGGAGCGCCTTGACACTAAGTCCACATAAAAATAGTCAGCTTATAAATACTTTGGGGCTAGAAATTCAAGAAATTTTTGATGTAAAATATTTGCCGTCGGATTTTAAGAAAAATAATGGCTACAAGCGTTCAGTTGACATGTGTGCTGAATATGATATTTACAGACAATGTTACTGCGGTTGCGTATTTGCAGCGCTAGATCAAGGAATTGATTTAAACGAATATAAATAAAACTGTGAAAATAAAAAAACTCATTAATTAAATGACAGATGATCATTTTAATGAGTTTAATTTTTTTTATTAAATTATTTAAAACGCTGTAATTGTTGCAAGTAGTCCAAAAATTATTCCTGGTAGATTTGCTGCTGACAAAGGATAATCTTTCTTTTCTTTTAAGAGTCCGTAGCTTGTCCATATTGTACAGTTAATTGTTGCAGCTAAAGGCTGTAGAAAAAAAGTTTTATTTCCGTGTAAGTTTCCCATTATTTGTGGAACATAAGACACATACATCAAAACTGAAAGTAATGTTCCAATCCATCCTAAAATTTTTAAATTTTTTTCAGTCATTTTTCTTCCTTCTTTCTTTAACACTCTAGTTTTTTATTTTTTCTATAATTATATAATTATAAAATATTGAGTGTTAATTTTTTTATTTTTATTTATTAGATAATTATACTACTTTTTATTTAAAAATTCAAATTAATTTTTATATTTTTAGTAAAATTAAAATCAGAATTTTTCTAAATAAAAGAAAAAAATTATAAAAGTATAACTTAATTCAAAGTAAGATTGTGGTATAATATCAAAACAAAAAAATTTTTGAATATTAAAGTTAAATATTAAAATTTAAATTTTAGCAATAAAGGTTGCTAGTTTTTTTTATTTTAAGAAAAAAATTAAAAGAAAATGTACTTTCAAAAATATAAAAAAATTTTTGAAGTATTGAGAAAGGAAGGAATATGGTAAAAACATTGTTTTCACATATTGGTGAATATAAAAAAAGTACTTTAATTGCGCCAATTTTCATTGCGCTAGAAGCTATTCTGGAAATGCTTATACCGACACTTATGGCTTCAATCATTGATTTGGGATTAAATAAGGGAGATATGAGCTTTACTATAAAAATTGGAGCATTTACGCTAGTTATTGCGATGGTTTCGCTTACAGCTGGAATTTTGGCGGGAAGATATGCGTCACATGCTTCTGCTGGGTTTGCTAAAAATTTGAGATGGGCGATGTTTAATAAAATACAGCAATATTCGTTTACAAATATTGATAAGTTCTCCACAGCTGGACTTATCACAAGATTTACAACCGATGTAAATAATATTCAAATGTCATTTCAACTTTTGATAAGAGCATTTTGCAGAGCGCCAGTTATGCTTGTTGTAGCGATGTTTATGTCGTTTTTAATAAGTCCAAAACTTTCAGTTATATTTTTAGTTGCAATTATATTTTTAAGCTGCGTTTTAGCATTTATAATGTTTGGAGTTCATCCTTATTTTTCTCGTGCAATTAGAAAATATGATGATTTGAACATAAATTTGCAGGAAAATATAAATGGAATTAGAGTTGTAAAATCTTTTATTCGAGAAAAGTATGAAACAAATAAATTTAAAAAAGCTACAAAAGAATTAAAAGAGTTGATGTTAAAAGGGGAACGAATGATAGTTTTTATTGCACCAGCAATGCAGTTAACAATATTTTCATGTATTTTACTGTTATCTTGGCTAGGAGCAAAAATGATTGTTTTAGGAGATTTGACAACTGGACAGCTGACAAGTTTATTTGCGTATACAACAAATATTTTGATGAGTTTGCTTATGATGGCTATGGTTATGGTGAATATCGTTTTATCTCGTGAATCAGGGGAACGAATAGCACTTGTATTAAATGAAGAGCCAAGCATAAAAAATCCGCAAAATCCCATAAAACAAGTTAAAAATGGAGATATTGAGTTTAAAAATGTAAACTTTAGCTATAGCAATAATCCTGAAATATTAAATTTGGAAAATATTAATTTAAAGATAAATTCTGGACAGACCATTGGAATAATCGGCGGAACGGGAAGTTCAAAGTCGGCACTTGTTCAGCTTATTCCAAGACTTTATGATGTGATAAGCGGAGAAGTTCTTGTAAGTGGTAAAGATGTTAGAAATTATGATATAAAGACGCTTCGTGACAATGTAGCGATGGTCTTGCAAAAAAATGTGCTTTTTTCTGGAACAATAAAAGAAAATCTTCGTTGGGGAAATAAAAATGCAACGGACAGTCAAATTGAGCATGTGTGTAAATTGGCACAAGCTGATGAATTTATCCAAAAATTTCCTGATAAATACGATACTTATATAGAGCGTGGCGGGACAAATGTTTCTGGTGGACAGAGACAAAGACTTTGTATCGCAAGAGCACTGCTTAAAAATCCTAAAATATTAATTTTAGATGATTCAACAAGCGCAGTTGACACGAAAACGGATAAATTAATAAGAAATGCGTTTAAAAATGAAATTCCACATATTACAAAAATAATTATCGGACAAAGAATTTCGTCAATAATTGACTCAGATAAAATTATTGTCATGAATGAAGGAAAAATCGTAAATTTTGGAACACACGAAGAATTAATCAAATCTAGTCAGATTTATCGAGAAATTTACGAATCACAGACAGAAGGGAGTGAAAAATAATGAAAAAAATTGAGAAAAAAAATAAAAAAGAAAGAAAAGAAGAACTAGAAGAAAAGAAAAAAGATTCAAAAAAATCTCAAATAAAAGGTTTACTCAGACTTTTAAAGTATATGTTTGAGCATAATAAAATTTTGACTGTATTAGTTATAATATTTATTTTATTAAGCACCCTTGGAATGGTTTGTGGGACAATGTTTACAAAAGAGCTGATGGACAATTTTATCGTGCCAAGCGTAAAACAATATAAATTACATAAAAGTATTGATTATTCACTTCTTTTGGCGATTATTTCCAAAATGATAGCAGTTTATGGATTTGCAGTCATTTGTTCATATATTTATGGACTTATGATGATTTATATCGCTCAAGGAACACTAAAAAGTTTAAGAGATGATGTTTTTGTCAATATGGAAAGTTTGCCAATAAAATTTTTTGACACAAATGCGCATGGGGATATTATGAGTGTTTATTCAACTGATATTGACACTTTAAGAGCGATGATGGTGGAGAGCTTGTCACAGGTAATTTCATCAATTGTCACAATTATTGGAGTTTTAATTTCTATGTTTATTTTAAATGTGCCACTTACTTTTTTTGTCGTTTTTATGATAATCGTAATGATTTTTACGACAAAAGAAATTTCTAAAAGAAGTTCAAAAAATTATGTCGCACAGCAAAAAAATATTGGAGCTGTAAACGGATATGTTGAAGAAATAATCGAAGGATTGCGGGTTGTAAAAGTTTTTTCGTATGAAGAAGAAGCGAAAAAAAATTTTGAAAAGTATAATGAAGAATTATTTAAAAGTGCCGACAAAGCGATGAAATATGCCAATATATTGGGACCTGCGGTGGGAAATTTGGGAAATATTAATTTTGTTTTGACTGCCGTTATTGGTTCAATAATTGTCTATAATAACATTGCAGGATTTACACTTGGTGGATTAGTTTCGTTTTTGCAGTTTATAAAAGTGATTAATCAGCCAGTTTCTCAAATTGCACAGCAGCTAACTTCAGTTATATTGGCAGCAGCAGGAGCACAGAGAGTATTTGAGCTGCTAGATCAAGTTTCCGAAAAAGATGAAGGTTATGTAAAATTGATAAATGTGAAAATTGATGAACACGGAAATATTACAGAAGTAAAAGAACATACTGGAAAATGGGCTTGGAAACACCCTCATTCAGATGGAACAGTAACTTATACAAAACTTTTGGGAGATGTCGTCTTTGAAGATGTAACTTTTGGTTATAATGAAAATAAAACAGTACTTCACAATATAAATTTATTTGCAAAGCCAGGGCAGAAAATAGCGTTTGTTGGAGCGACAGGAGCTGGGAAAACTACGATTACAAATTTGATAAATAAGTTTTATGATATTAATTCTGGAAAAATTCGTTACGATGGAATAAATATTGATAAAATTCATAAGTCAGATTTACGAGCTTCACTTGGAATAGTTTTGCAAGATACAAATTTATTTTCTGGAACAGTTGCTGATAACATACGATATGGTAAATTAGATGCGACGGATGAAGAAGTGAGAGCCGCTGCAAAATTAGCAAATGCGGATTATTTTATAACTCATTTGCCAAATGGCTATAACACAGTCTTAAGTGGAAATGGTGCAAGTCTTTCTCAAGGGCAAAGACAACTTTTGTCAATAGCAAGAGCAGCAATTGCCGATCCGCCAGTATTAATTTTGGATGAAGCGACTTCCAGCATTGACACAAGAACAGAAAAAATTGTGCAAGATGGAATGGATAAATTAATGGTTGGAAGAACTGTATTTGTAATAGCGCACAGACTTTCAACAATAAAAAATTCAGATGTGATAATGGTTTTAGATCAAGGAAAAATAATAGAGCGAGGAAATCATGAGGAATTAATCGCACAAAAAGGAACTTATTATCAATTATATACGGGTGGTTTTGAAAATCAGTAATTAATTTTTTTTAGTTAAATAAATTTGAAAATTTAAAAATAAAAAAGGAAGAAATTTTGAATTTTTTCTTTTTTATTTTATTAAAAAAAATTTTATTTAAAGAAAAAACATTATCGGACATTAATTTTATAAAATTAATTTTAAATAAATTAAATTTATTAAAATTTATTTGATTTTATTTAACTATAAAAAAATAATGTTTTGAAAAAATCATTTTTTGTTGTATAATAAATAAAAATATCGTAATTTTAGTTATAAAAAAAAAGCAATAATAAATAAAAAATTGGAGAATTTATGAAAAATATAATTTTTACTGTTTTGAAAATATTTATTATTTTGATTTTTGTGGCATTTATTTTGGAAGAATATTTTGTGGTAAAAGAATATAAAAATGATGAAAAATTAATTTGTGAAAATAAAAATATAGATTATGTAATTATTTTAGGTGCTAGAGTTTATGGTGAAAAACCTAGCCAGTCTCTTGTAGAGAGAATTAAAAAAGCTAGTGAATTTTTACATAAGAATAAATTGGTAAAAGTTATAGCGTCTGGAGGAAAAGGAGTTAATGAAAAAATTTCAGAGGCACTTGCGATTAAAAGAGAACTTTTGAAATTAGGAATTTCTGAAGAAAGAATTATTTTGGAAGATAAATCTCGAAACACCATTCAAAATTTTGAATTTTCACTAAAAAAAATAAAAGAAGATAATCCGCAAAAAAATAAAAAAAATATTTTAATTGTGACAAATAACTACCATATTTTTAGAGCGAAAAATATTGCAAAATCTTTGGGATATGAAAGAGAAGGATATAAGTTTTACGGATTACCAGCCAAAACACCTTTGATTTTTATACCAAAATCGCATTTTAGAGAATTTTTATCAAATATAAAATTTTTTATTTTAGATAATAAAAAAAATTAATGAAAAATAAAAAATGTTGTGAAAATTAAAAAAATATTATATAATTAAACAACAAGGAAAAAACGAAAGGATAAAAAAACATGAAAAAATTAATAGTATTTTTAATTGCAGGACTTAGTTTACAATCTTTTGGGAAAGTAGGAGTAGAAGCTAATGTTATAGACAAACCTCAAAATGAATTGACAAAAGTTAATTCTTGCGAATTTATAAATAAATCAGATGACCTTTTAAAAAGAGTAATTTCTCAAATAAAAGCTGGAAATAAGGCTGGTGAAATTTTCTGTGATTCTGATGGAACAAAAATGGCATATTATTTGTTGCAAGACGGAAATTATGACTTAAATATAGGTGTTGCAATTAAAGTTGACAACAATACGACAAATTCTGAATTTAAAGAAAATTTTTATAAAAAATTAGATGAATATAAAAATTTTTTGAAATCTATAAATACTTCAAAAATAAAAAAAGAAGACCTTCCAGATGGTGAAGTTGTGAGATTTTACGGTCAAATTGATGAAAATAAATTTTTTGTAATTGGAAAATTAATTTATGATATGGAATCAAAAACTTTTAGAATGGTCGGAAGTACTCAAGGAAAAGTACTGTTTGACAGAATATCTTTATTTGATAGATTGGATTCTGTGACTTACAGCGATGAAATTTATTTTTAAAAAAAATCATTAAGGAGAAAAAGGAGAAAAAAGTATGAAAAGAATTAGAAAAGCCGTTATTCCTGCAGCAGGTCTTGGAACAAGAGTGTTACCTGCAACAAAAGCACAGCCAAAAGAAATGCTATCAATCGTTGATAAACCGGCACTTCAGTATTTGGTGGAAGAATTAGTCGATTCTGGAATTGAAGAAATTTTGATTATTACTGGTCGAAATAAAGTTTCAATTGAAAATCATTTTGACTATTCTTTTGAATTGGAAAAGACATTGGAAGAAACTGGGAAATTAGAATTGCTTAAAGAAGTGAATAAAATTTCCGAAATGTCCAATATTTATTATGTAAGACAGAAAAAACCGCTTGGATTAGGTCATGCAATAAGCTGTGCCGAAGCATTCGTCGGAAATGAGCCATTTGTTGTACTTCTGGGAGATGATATTATTTATACTGATAAATCTAAAGGAGAAGTTCCTGTGACAAAACAGTTAATTGAAAAGTACAGTGAGTTAGATGGTGGAAATATTTTGGGAGTGCAGGAAGTTTTACAAAAAAATGTTTCTAAATATGGAATTATAAAACCTAAAAATCAAATTGACGCAAAAACGGTGATGGTGGAAGACTTTATTGAAAAACCTTCGATTGAAGAAGCACCAAGCAGAATGGCAGCTTTGGGACGATATGTTTTAGAGCCGGAAATTTTTTCATATTTAAAAAATACAAAACCAGGAAAAGGTGGAGAAATTCAATTGACAGATGCAATTTTGGCTATGAAAAAAGATAAGGACAAATTGTATGCCTATAATTTTGATGGAAATAGATATGACACTGGAGATAAATTTGGAATGTTTGTTGCAAATGTTGAATTTGGACTTAGACATCCAGAATTAAAAGATAGAGCAAAAGATTATTTAAAAGAGTTGATAAAAAAATTATAAAAAAATAAATAAAAAAGTTATAAAGAATCTTAATTTTAGATTCTTTTTTTTATAAAAAATAAAAATAGAGATAATATCTAAAAATATAGATATTACCTCTTCCAAAGTTTTTATTTTAATTTTCAATTTTACAATTTGAAAATTATATTGATTTTTCTAATTGATTTACAAGTATTAGAAAACTTGATATAAATATAATGTAAAAAATAAATTCTAAATTAAATGCAAATTGTCAATTTTTAAGCAAATGGATTAATTGCCCATCTGAATGTTTTGTTGTAAAAACTACTGTCTAAACTAGAAACCATTACTTTTCTACCTCCAGAAGAAGCATGAATAAATTGGCTATTTCCCATATAAATTCCTACATGTGAAATTCTACCTTTTCCAGTTGTTTCGAAAAATACTAAATCACCTTTTTTCATGTTCATTGATGAAATTCTTGGTTTATATGCGGCTTGTGAACTTGAAACTCTAGGTAAGTCTACATTAGCAGCTTTTTTGAAAACATAACCAACGAAGCCAGAACAATCAAATGTATTTGGTCCTGTAGCACCCCATACATATGGCGAACCTAATTTAGTTTGCGCAAAACTGATAACTTTATCTCTTACTGCATTTGAAGTAGGATTAGCATAGCTATTATAACTATTCGCAGGCGCCACCTCTCTTTTTATAGTTAAATCAGTATTTTTGTAATGATTCTTGATTGTACTTTCTAAGTCTGCAAAAGATACTGCAGAAATAAGCAAAGCTCCAGCTAGTATCAATATTTTTTTCATTGTAACCTCCTATCTACCTTTGAACTTTGGTATACTTATTATAGCAATACACACTTTTTATATTGTTTGATAAAATTTATTTTTATCTTAGAAAAACAGCAAAAAAATGAGAAAAAATTCAATAGAATGTTGATTATTAAAGGTTTTTTGTAAAGTATAAAAAAAATTAAAAAAATTATTAATTTTTAAAAAAATTGAAGAAAATTAATAAAAAATATCTTTAAAGACTTGTTTATAAAGATTTGTTTAAAATAATATTGACAAAATAACTTACAATATTGTATTATTTAAGTGTGAAAAAGAAAATTAAAAGACAGGAGAGAAAAAAGAATGAGTAAATATTTTGAAACGATAAATTTTTGGATTGAAAATTTATTGGATTCTACAGAAAATTATACGATTGAAAGTAGTGAGAAAGGTAGACATATTGATGTTACAATTAATGTGATAAAAGAAGATATGGGAAAAGTAATTGGAAAAAATGGGAGAATTATAACAGCACTTCGTGTCCTTATTTCTTCAATTGCAAAAAAAGACAAAAGATCTGTAAAAATTGAAATAAAAGAAATGTAAAAATAAAAAATTTGAAAAATAAAATAAAAAAATATAAAAAATAATAAAAAAAATAAAATATAATATTTAGTAAACAAGGAAATAAAATTATGAAAAATTTTAAACTCAGAGTATATTATTATGATACCGATAAAATGGGAGTTGTTTATCATTCAAATTATTTAAAGTGGATGGAAATGGCGAGAACTGAATATTTTAGAGATATTTTTCCATATAAAAGCATAGAAGAGATGGGATTTATTCTGCCAGTTAAGACGCTTAATATTGAATATATTGATTCGGCTAAGTATGACGATGAAATTGAAGTTTTTGTAAAGATTGAAGAAATTAATAATATAAAAATAAAGTTTTATTATGAAATGTACGATTCTAACAAAGTTTTAAAAGCAAAAGCGCAAACAGTGAATGTTTTTGTTGATAAAAGCGGAAAGTTAAAAAGAATTTCAAAAGAAATGTTAGAGATTTTGAAAAAATAAGATTAATTTTTAACATATAAAAAATTTTTTAGAAAAGAGGATTTTTATGAAATTAGTTATTGGAAATGATCATGCGGGAGTGGAATTTAAAGAAAAATTAGTAAAGGCACTCGAAGAAAGAGGACACGAAGTTATTAATGTTGGGACGGATTCTTTGGAATCAGTTGATTATCCTGATATTGCTGTACTTGTTGGAGAAAAAGTGTTGGATGGAGAAGCTAAATTTGGAATTCTTATTTGTGGAACAGGAATTGGAATTTCGATTGCAGCAAATAAAATCAAAGGAATTAGAGCAGCGCTTGTTCACAATGAATTTACAGCAAAACTTGCTAGACTTCACAATGATGCGAATGTTATTGCATTGGGTGCCAGAGTAATTGGAGATGAATTGGGACTTGCGTGTGTTGAAACATTTATAAATACTGAATTTGAAGGAGGAAGACACGCTAGAAGAGTTAGTAAAATAGAAAAATAATTTTGATTTAATTAAAAAATAAAATTAAATGAGATTTAAAAAAATAATTGAATAGGGATAAAATAAGAAAGATATAGAAATATAACAGAAATATAATAAAAATATAAAAGATAGAAGAAAAAAAAGAAGTGAAATAAAAAAATAATAAAAAACAGATAAAAAAAATATAAAGAAATAAAAAGATAAAAAATAAAAAATAAAAAAAAATAAAAATAAAAATAAAATAAAATAAAATGGAATAGGTTAAAAAAAATAAAAAAAATAGAAAAAATTAAAAAGATAAAATAGAATAGAGAGGATTAAGAAAGTTATGTCAACAATTTTTAAAAAAATAATAGATAAAGAAATACCAGCAAATATAGTTTATGAAGATGATGATTTTTTAGCTTTTTACGATGTTCAGCCACAAGCTAAAGTTCATGTCATTGTAATACCTAAAAAAGAAATTAAGAATTTGGATGAAGCAACTGAAGAAGATGTGTTGTTATTAGGAAAATTACAACTTACAATTGCGAAAATTGCTCGTGAATTAGGGATTTCCAAAGATGGTTACAGAGTTATTACAAATATCAATGAAAATGGTGGACAGACGGTTTTTCACATGCATTATCATATTTTGGGTGGAGAAAAATTACCAGAAAGTTTTAAATAAAATAATTTAAACAATATTAAACTTATTTAATTATAGAAAGATTAATTTTATAAATTTAATTTTATAAAAAAAAGTTAAAGTAAAGTAAAAAGAAAAAATCAGAGAAAGAGAAAATAAATTTGATGAAAGATATAATAGCGAGTTCGGATAATAAATTTTATAAATTGTTAAAAAAATTGGATAAAAAAAAGTATAGAGATGAGAATAGTATTTTTAAAGCTGAGGGAGAAAAATTTTTAGGTGAAAATATAAATTTTAATAAAATTATTGTGAAAGAATCAAAATTTGAATATTTTGAAAAAAAATATAATATTTCTCAAAACGAAAATTTAACAATTTTAAAAGATAATTTATTTGACGAAGTTTCAACGCAAGAAAATAGTCAAGGAATAATTTTTTTGTACTCCAAAAATTTGAATACGATTTCTGATATAAAAGGAGATGTCGTAATTTTAGATGATATTCAAGATCCTGGAAATGTTGGAACAATTATTAGAACAATGATTGCAACTGGTTTTTATAATTTGGTTCTTACAAAAGGTTCTGTAGATGTTTATAATCCAAAAACAGTGAGAGCGACAATGAGCGGAATTTTTAAATTAAATATTATTTATGAAACGCCTGAAAATATCGTAAAATTTTTGAAGGAAAATAATTATTTAATAATTTCAACTGCACTTCATGAAGATTCTGTTTCATATGAAAAAATAAAATTAAAAGAAAAAAATGCGTTTGTTTTTGGACATGAAGGTGGCGGAGTTTCAGAGTATATGATAAATAATTCAGATATAAAAGCGATAATCCCCATTTATGGAAATATCGAATCACTTAATGTAAGTGTCGCAACTGGAGTTTTTTTGTATAAAATGAGAGAAAAAATTATCAAAAAAAAATAAAAAAAATATCACAGTTATTAATTAATTTTAATTATTTTTTATTTAATTAATATATTGTGATTTTTTTATAGAAATTTTGCAATTTAATCTAAATTATTTGTTATTATTTGTCTAGTTATTTTATAAAAATAAACAGAGATATTCAAAAAATTTTTAAAATCACTTGAAAGAACAGTGGAATTTTGGTAAAATAAGAATTATATATGATTTTTTTGAATTTTTAAATTAAAATTTTTTATAAAAATTCATATTGAAATTAGTTTTTAAAAATGCTATCATAAAATATAAATATATAATAATATAAGAAAAATATATATTAAAAATTTTGAGAAGTGAAAAGCAAGAAATAAAAAATTAATTTTGTCTTATTTAATTAATTATTAAGGAGGGAAAAATTTTGAAAAAAATTTTGATGATAATATCAATATTATTAGCTGCTATTCCTTTGACAGCTCATAATAAAGATAATTCAAAAGATGTTAAAAAGCCAATTGAAGTGATAATAGATAATGGTGAAAGTAATAATGGTAATTCAAATCCAGGTGCAACTAGAGGTGGAAATAAAGTAATTACAAATTCAATAGGAAGTATTACGGTAAATTCTGACTATACTTCACAAGGACAGAATTATAGACAAAGATTTATAATTCTTCATTATACAGCGGTTGGAAAGGAAGGTTCACTTAAAACTTTGACAAAAGAAGAAGTTAGTGCACATTATTTAGTTTCTGATCAGAAAAATGATCCAGTTTATTATTTAGTGGATGAAGATAAAAGAGCTTGGCACGCAGGAGCCAGTGAATGGAAAACAACTAAAAATTTAAATGATAGTTCGGTTGGGATAGAAATTGTAAATGATGGTGACGCACATGGATCATTTGTTCCATATAAAAATTTCCAAATAAAAAATGTCGCTGTTCTTGTAAAATATTTGGCTGACAAATATGAGATACCTGCAACAAATATTTTAGGTCACGAAGATATAGCGCCACAAAGAAAGTCTGATCCAGGTCCATTATTTCCTTGGCAAGAATTGTACCAAAAATATAATATTGGAATGTGGTATGATAATGATAGAAAACAAGCCTATGAAACACAATATTCAAGTGCTTGGAATACTGTTACACCGTCAGTAGTACAAAATGAGTTGAAAAAATTTGGTTATACAATAAATGTTACAAATACATGGGATAAACAGACTCAAAATGTAATAAAAGTGTTTCAGCATCATTTTAGACCATCAAAATATGATGGAAAAATTGATTTAGAAACATTTGCAATTTTAAAGGCATTAAATGAAAAATATAATAATAAATAGTTAATTTTATACAAGAAAAGAGGGAAAATGAAAAATAGATTTTCAAATAGAGTGCAAAATATGCATTATTCACCGATTAGGAAACTTGTTCCTTACATTGATGAAGCAAAAAAAGAAGGAGTGAAAGTTTACCAATTTCACATTGGTCAACCTGATGTGGAAACTCCCGATACTTTTTTTGAAGGATTGGACAATTATAAAGAAAAAATTGTAAAATATGCAAATTCAGCAGGAATATTGGAACTGCGTGAAACATTCGTGAAGGCTTACAAAAAAGTGGGAATTGATATTTCAACTGATGAAATTTTGATAACTCAAGGTGGGAGTGAAGCAATTCAAATTTCACTTCAGACAATTTGTAATCCAGGTGATGAAATTTTGGTTCCAGAACCTTATTACACAAATTATGATAGTTTTTTGAGAGCGGCTGATGCAAAATTGGTTCCAATTGAAACTGTTATCGAAAATCATTATCACCTTCCAAAAAAGGAAGAAATTGAAAAATTGATTACGCCAAAAACTAAAGCGATATTATTTTCAAATCCATCAAATCCGACAGGAATTGTATTTACAAAAAAAGAGATGGAAATAATAAAAGAAATTGCATTAAAATATGATTTATTTGTAATTTCTGATGAAGTTTACAGACAGTTTATTTATGATGAAGAAATTGAATCGCAATATCAATCGTTTTTAACAATGAAAGAAATTGAAGACAGAGTTATTTTGGTTGATAGTATTTCAAAACATTATAGCGCTTGTGGAGCAAGAATTGGAGTTATCGCGTCAAAAAATAAAGAATTTATTGCACAAGCTCTAAAATTTTGTCAAGCTAGACTTTCTGTGTCGACAATTGAGCAATATGCGAGTGCAAATTTGATTAATACTCTTGACACTTATATTGATAATACAAAATTAGAATATAAAGTTAGAAGAGATATGATTTTTAAAAATATAACAAAGATTCCAGGAGTTATCACTTATAAACCGAGTAGTGCATTGTATTTGGTTGCAGAACTTCCTGTGGACGACATTGAAAAGTTTGTAATTTGGTTGCTTAAAGAATTTAGATATGAAAATCAGACATTGTCATTTGCGCCAGGGCCTGGATTTTATACGACACCTGGAAAAGGGAATAAAGAAGCTAGATTCTCATTTTGTACACATAACTTAATTGAAATTGAAAATGGAATGAAAGTTTTAAAACACGCCTTAGAAGAGTATAACAAAAACAATAAATAAATTATTTTAAATTATTTTTAAAGGAGATGAATAAAATATGAATTTTGTTTATATTTCACCACAATTTCCAAAAACAAACTGGGAATTTTGTGATAGATTAAAAAAAGATGGAGTAACCGTTTTAGGAATAGCGGATGTTGATTATGATAGTTTAGATCCTAAATTGAAAAATGCTTTGACTGAATATTACAAAGTGTCGTCTTTGGAAAATTATGATGAAGTTTTAAAAGCCGTGGGATTTTTTACTCACAAATATGGAAAAATAGATTGGATTGAATCAAATAATGAATATTGGCTTGTTAATGATTCAAGACTTCGTACAGATTTTAATGTTACGACAGGAATTCAATTTAATAAAGTTTCTGGAATAAAAGAAAAATCAAAAATGAAAAAATCTTATAAAAAAGCTGGAATTCCAACAGCAGATTATTCAATGGTAACAACTTTGGCAAAAGCTAAAAAATTTATTGAAAAAGTGGGTTATCCTGTTATTGTAAAACCTGACAATGGTGTTGGAGCAAGTGACACTCACAAAATTTCAAATGAAGAAGAATTAAAAACTTTTTTTAAAACATTAAATAAAGATGTGAAATATATAATGGAAGAATATATTGATGGCGATTTAGTTTCTTACGATGCGATAATAAATTCTAAAGGAGAACCACTTTTTGAAACAGGAATTTTAGAGCCAACAATTATGGATGTTGTAAATGAAGGGTTAGATGTTTATTATTATGTTGAAAAAGAAATGCCGCAAAAACTTCTTGAAATTGGAAGAGCAGCAATTAAAGGATTTGGAGTGAAAAGTAGATTTGTCCACTTAGAATTTTTTAAATTGAGAGAAGATAAAGAAGGATTGGGTAAAAAAGGTGATTATATCGGACTTGAAACAAATATGCGTCCTGCAGGTGGATACACACCAGATATGTACAATTATGCAAACAATACTGATGTTTATCAAATCTGGGCTGATATGGTAGCTTTTGACGAAATAAGAAATGCTGATTTGAATGAAAATCTTGAAAAAAATTATTGTTTTTATGCAAGTAGAAGAGATAATAACGAATATGTTTACTCGCATGAACAAATAAAAGAAAAATATGCAAATGAAATTGTAATGGATGAAAGAATGCCAGATATTTTTGCTGGAGCAATGGGAAATTATATGTACACTGCAAAATTTAAAACTGAAGAAGAAATGAACGAATTTAAAAAAATGGTTCATGAGAGAAAATAAGGAGATAAGATGCAAATAGAATACATAAGAGAATATAGTCCTATACTTGATAGAGAAGTAGAATTTAAAAGATACGGTTATTCTGGAAAACCAGTATTGGTATTTCCGTCACAAGATGGAGATTGTAATCAATATGAAAGTTTTGGAATGATTGATGTTTTGTCAGATTTTATTGAACAAGGGAGAATTCAAGTTTTTTGCGTGGGAAGTGTTGATCTTGAAAGCTGGTCGGATTTAAATGGAAATCCTAGATATAGAATTGAAATGCAGGAAAAATGGTTTGAGCACATTTGTTACGAAATGGTTCCTAGAATTCAATATATTTCTTGGAGAAGTGATATAATTGTTACAGGATGCAGTATGGGAGGAGCTCACGCTGGAATCTTATTTTTCCGTAGACCAGATTTATTTGATACATTGATTTCTTTAAGTGGAGAATTTGATGCAAGAATGTTTTTTGGAAATTATATGGATGACTTGGTTTACAATAATTCAGTTGTTGACTTTTTAAGAGATATGCCTTGGGATCATCCTTATTTAGATTTGTATAGACAAAAAAATATAATTATTTGTATTGGACAAGGAGCATGGGAAGGAGAACTTCTTCCTAGTAACAGAGAACTTGACAGGATTTTATGTGAAAAACAAGTTCCTGCTTGGTTTGATTACTGGGGATTTGATGTTGCTCATGACTGGCCTTGGTGGCGAATTCAAATAAGATACTTTATGGAACATATTTTATAAATTAATAAAAAACATATATTATTAAATTAGTTTAACTAATAAAATTTTATATGTTTTTTTGTTATTTTTATTATTTTTCTAAATTTTCTAAAGTTTCTTTTACTCCATTTGCAAAAGATGCGGGATTAAACTCAGTTATTGAATATTCTGCTAACCCATTCATATAGTATGGATCGTTTTTAAAAATTTCTTCCAATTCTTTTTTTGTTAAGTTGTGTGCGATAATGACAGCACCATCAACAGGATTTTTTCTTCCCACAACTAAAAATTTTCCAGAGAGAATAAAATTTTTAACATAAGCTAAATGTTCTTCTCTTTTTTTATCAACTTCGTCTAAACTTTTTTTGTAAGTTGAAATAACTGCAAACATACTCATTTTTAATCAAATTCCTTTCTTTTTTATTTTATATATTTTATCATAAATTTTAAATTAATAAAAGATAAAAAACAAAAAATAAATTTTTTGTGAAAATAAAAAAATTTATTTAAAAAGATTCCTTTTTATGGTATACTGTTATATGAAGTGCTAAGTGTTTATTTTGAAATTTGAAAAATAGGATAAGAAAAAATTTATTTAAAATCACTTATTATAATAATTGACTAGAAAATAGTCAAATTTAAAATTTTAGAGATTAAAAGTTGGGAGGAAGAAATTTATGGGAATTTTTGATTTTTTTAGTAAACCTGAAGAAAAAAAGCATAATTCCGAAGAGAAAAAAAAAGAAACTGAAATCAATAAAAAAAAGTTTGTCGATGAATTTAAAATAGTGAGAGATGCCAGTGAATTGGAAGAAGTTTCTTGTTATGACAACTTTGGGAAAGAAATAAAAATGAAAAAAAAAGAATGGATACAAAAAAAATTAGAACCTGCAATAAAAAAGAATTGGAATAATGTAGAAAATTTACATCCAGTGATTATAGATGCTTTTTCAAAAAATTTATATAATGAAGTAAAAGAAGCTGTTTTTAGATTTTATGCCAAAGATCATAATTTTGAGAGAAAGCTAAATTTACTTGGAACTTTTTATATTAAAACTGGAACTCCAGAACAAGCAATAGAACTTTATGAGAGAAATTTAAACAGTGAGAATATGACAGAATCACTTTGTATTTCTTATGCAGAAGCATTAGAAATGGAAGAAAAACATTCGGAAGCTGAAAAAAAGTATTTGGATGCGTTGGAGAAAAATCCAAATTCATCGGTGGCGTTTAAAAGATATTTTGATATTGTGAAAAAAAGAAGCAATCTGGAATATGAAAGTAAAATAGAAAAATTATCTTCAATAAAAGGAAATTGGCGTGCAAAAGTTATGGAGGCGGTAATTTTCTTTAAGCGTGGAGATAAGGAAATGGGAACCTTTTATTTGACAACGGCACTTAAAGAATCTAGTTATAATTCTGAAGTAATGAGTCTTACTTCAAGTATTTATATTTTAAATGAAATGTATGAAGAATTTGAAAAGTATGTTTTGCCATATTATGCTCCTGAAAAACATGGAGTTCAAACGACTCTAAATATATTAGAATATTATTATTCAAAGAAAAAGTATAAGGAAGGTTTGGAACTTTGTAAATTTGTTTCAAAATATCCTTGGATTGAATATTATAAAAAATTTATGGAATTAGAAGAAAAATTTTTAAAATTAAAAATTAAAAAAATTGAAAGTAAAAGTAAAAACAAAATCGAAAAAAATCACTTGCTTCCAAAAAATAAGTTTTTTTCAACAAATAAGCCACTTTGGTATAGTGTGTTTAATAAACCTGAGTTTTTGCTAAACCAGACTAAAAGAGTGAAACCTAATATTTTGATTTTGCCATTGACTTCAATTGGTGAAAAGTCTGAAATTGCAGAAAACTTGGCGATTTCTTTGCCGCTTTATTTGAATGAAAATTTGCATTATAAAACAAATTTGAATTATCAAGTGGCAATTGGATATCGTGGGGAAAATTTATTTGTTTCAAAAACTAAATATAGTGTTGATTATATGAAAAAAATTCGAGAATCAAACACAAATTTAAATTATGTTTTGGCAGGAAATATTTTAAAAAGTAAAAATGTTGAAAGATATGAGATAGAAGTTTATTTATATGATGTCTTTAATGAACAAAAATTGGTACTTGTGAGCAGAACTTATGACGAACAAAATCTTTTTTTGCTGCAAAATGATTTGTTAAAAAAAATAAATGAATTTTTTGATAGAAATATTGCAATAAAATATGAAAGAGATATGGGAAATTTAGTTTTATTTTCTCAAAAGTTAAAATTTTTGTTAGAGCCAAAAGAGTATAAAAAACATCATTCTTGGCGTTATAAAAAACTTCTTTCGGATCAAATTGATGTAGTTTTGGAAGATAGAAAAAACGATTTGAAAAAAATAAATTTGTTGGCTTTGCTGTATGAAATTAAAAGAACGAATAGCCAGTTGTTAAAAGAGCATAAACCTTTAATTTACAGCATGAATATTGAAGGAATATTTGAAACTCAGACATTGAAAGTTTTGGCGCCGATCATTTTTAATATTTTTGACGATGAAGAAAACTTTTTAGCTAATTTAGAAGCATTGAATATAACAGATTCAACTTATGTCGAATGGGTAAAAAGATTTATTGAAGAAAAAGAAAGTTAATTGGGAGAGTTTTCATGAAAACTAAAAAAATTAAAAATTTAGAAGAAAAAATATCAAAAAAATTTAACAAAAATCCTTCAGAAATAAAAAAAATTTTAAAGTTCTTTCGAAATTTGATTGGAATAATTATATCGCTTCGTTTTATAGTATTAAATTTGGATTTTTATAATACTGTTTTTAAAGAGTTTCCTAACAATAAAATTCATTACATAACAACTCATTTGACCTTTGTAAGTTTTCTTTTTTGGATTTTTCTTTTTTGGACAATTTTTTTTGTTTATAAAAAAGGAAATAGAGAAAATTTGAGTTTTAATATCATGTTTTTAATTTTTATCGCAGTTTCAATGGCTGTAGATATTTCAAGAGTTTTTTTAGAAAGTTCGCCATATTTTAATGATTTGGTAACTTCTTCGCAAGAATTGGCAACACGGATAGGATTAATAAGAGTGGCGTACATATTTTTTTCAATTTCCTTATTCTTTTGTATGTGCAACACAAAAAATTTTTTTTTAATAGCAATTTCAATATTAACTTTTGCAAATTCAATAATGATTTGGTTGGATTTTGATGCAAATATAACAGCAATTTTAAGAATATTAGCAGGTATCATGTGCATTTTATTTTACGGATATGAATTAATAAATTCAAATTTTATAAAAAAAAAATAAATAAATTAACAATAAAATAATTTTTAGCTCTAGTGTTTATTTATAATAAAAATTAAATTATAAATAAAGAACTGGAGTTTTTTATTTAAAAAAATAAATAATTTGAATAAATAAAAATAAAGAGTATTAATAATATTTTTTAAAAAATATTATCGGACATTATTTTTATAAAAATATAAATTTTAAATCAATACAAAATACACAACCTTTTAAAAAATTTAGTAAAAAAAAAATAAAATAATAAACAACAGATTTTTCATTATTTATTATTTTATTTATTTAATTAACTATTCTAAATATCACATTTTCAATATTTTATATGTATTCTTTAATTTTTTTGTAAATATTTCACAAATAAAGTTGAGTGTTTGATCATAATTAACAAATTTAATTTAAACACATTTTTTCAACCAATTTATTTTTAAAACTAAAATAAAAAATAAAAGTCCAGCACATATATTTGAAAATAAATTTCCCCAAAAAACAGAGTAAACTCCTAAAAATGATTTTGTAAAAAGTATGAATAAATATCTAAAAAGCCAAATCCTTAAAATTGACATAAACATTGGAACTTTTGTTCGACCAAGAGCGATGAAAACTCCTTGACAAACGCAGAAAACTCCAAAACTTATTACGGAGTAAGTGTAAATATTTAAGGCTTTATTTGCAATTTCTAAAACAGATTTTTCTCTTGTGAAAGATAAAGTTAGTATTTTATCTAAAGGTAAAATTAAAGCGATTATTAAAATTGCTATGGCTATGCTTGTCGCTATTCCACAATAAAAAATTTTTTTAGATTTTTTGATATTTCCAATTCCCATATTCATGCTTATCATATTTGTGACAGTTATTCCGATAGAAGCTGGTAAAATAAAGCAAATTGAATTTATATTGGCTGCGATTCCTTGAGCATTTAAAGAAATTGCTCCATATGTTTCAACTTCCTTGTTTATCAAAAAAAATCCTAGCTGAATTAACATATAGCTTATCATTGATGGAAAACCTATTCGAAGTAACTTTCTTATAATTGGTGGAATAAATTTATACTTTTTTAATTCCATACGCATAATATCTTTTTTTATAAATAAATCGTGATACATCCAAATTGTAACGGCAATGTATGAACAAAGTGTTGCTATTACAGCTCCAAATATTTTTAACTTGAAAAAATATAGAAAAATTGTGTTAAAAATAATTTTTAAAATAAGTAAGATAAAAACTCTTATTAATGGAACTTCTGGTCGTCCAATAGAATTTTTTGCAGCATTATAAATTGAAGCTAAAAAATTAAATGGAATTACTAAAGAATAAAGTGAGATATAAATAAACACATTATTTTTTATTTCTGGAGTTGTATATTTAGCTATAAAAAAAGCTAAAATTACACAGACAGGAATTAATCCTAAACCGACGAAAAAACTAAATACAAAAATTTGTAAGGTCGTTTCTTTTACGGCACGAATAATTCCACGACCATAGAGTTTTCCAATCATTGCCATTGCGGCAGCACCAAGTCCTTGCGAGAGAGCTATCATTGTATTTAAAATTGGCTGACTAAATGAAACTGAACTTGCAACAAGCACACCGCCTAAATTATTTAAGAAAAGTCCGTCTGAAAGCGGAATTAGCGCTTGTATTATTCCGACCATAAGAGTTGGGACTGATAAAAATAAAAGTGTCGTTAAAATATTTCCATTTAAAATCATTTCACGGCGCTCTTCTGCTGATTGTTTTGAAAATAACATAAAAATCTCTCCTTTTCTATAAAATAAGGTTTTTTATATTTTTAAAATAATATTTTTTCAGTTGCTAAATTATATGATAACATTTAAAAGAAAAAAAATCAAATATTTATAATTTTTATATTACGAAATAGCAGAACAAAATTATTTTTTTTATAAAATAAATATGTTTGCATATCTTAAAATCGTTTGATATAATATTAATATAATTATTTTAAAAATAAAAAAATTATATATTAAAAAGAGAAAATAAAAAAAATAAAAAAGAAAAAAGAGAAAAGAAGAGAAAAGAAAAAAGAAAAGAAAGGAAGGAATTAAAAAAAATGAAAAATTTTATGTTTGACAATACAAAAAAATTAACAAAAAATCAAAAATATACTCAAGCTGAATTGTTTAAAATGATTTTAGAAAATGAAGATTTGAGAGAAAAAACAGAAGCATTATTTGCATTGGATTTTAAAGAATTGTCATCGGTGAAAGATGAATATCCAGATTATGAATTTAATATTGATGGAAAGGTTTTTGCCGAAGATGGTGGAGCTGGGGTTTATGTTTTGCTGGAAGATGGCAGTATTGGATTTGTCTGTTTTGATTCTCCGCTTGAGTGCGGGAGAATCGCTGAGAATTTGGTAGAATGGTTTGAACTGCTTTTAAATTGTGCTAATTTTTGGTGGAATTATGCGAATAGGGAATATTTGGAAAATTTTGAAATGCTAGAAAAGGAAGTGGAAAAAGCAGAACCAGAAGGGCGAGAAGATTTTGAAGATGCTTATGGGGACGATATGCCGTCTTATCTTGAATTGCAAAAGGAATTGTCGGAGAAACTGGATATAAAAATATACGACAATATTGCAAAAGATGTTTTACAAAGATTTTTTAAAACGGCGGAAAGAGAGCCTAAGTTTACAACAAAATATGTTCCAGATGATGAAATTGCAGAAGAATTAATAAAGAATTAGGAAGATAATCTATAAGAGTTAAATAGATTTAGAAAAAAATATAATTATAATATGGAAAAATATTAAAAAAAAAATGAATAGTCGAAAAAAATTTTTAGAGTTAAGAAAAAAGAGAACTATTTGAATTATTAATTTTGTAAAATTATAAACAATATGATTGATATAATTGATAAGATAGTTATAAATTGTAACTAACTAGAATAAATATAAAATATAGAGAGGGAAAAATAGAAAATGTCAAAAAAAGAAATTTTTAAAATCGGATCGCATGTGGGAATGAGCGGGAAAGATATGTTTCTGGGTTCTGTGAAAGAAGCTATTTCTTATGGGTCAAATACTTTTATGATTTATACTGGAGCACCGCAAAATACTCGAAGAAAGCCAATTGAAGAATTGAATATTGAAGCTGGGCTTAAACTTATGGGAGAAAATGGTATTGATATAAATGACATTGTTGTTCATGCTCCGTATATTATAAATCTTGGAAATACGGTAAAGCCTGAAACTTTTGAGATTGCAGTGCAGTTTTTGAGAACAGAGATTGAAAGAACAGATGCTATTGGGGCAAAAAGGATTGTTCTTCATCCAGGTGCTCACATTGGAGAAGGTGCAGAAGTTGGAATTAATAAAATTATTGAAGGATTGAATGAAGTTTTGACAAAAGATCAGAAAACAACTGTGGCACTTGAGACGATGGCTGGGAAAGGTACGGAAATTGGGAGAAGTTTTGAGGAAATTGCGAAAATTATTGATGGTGTGAAATTGAAAGATAAACTTAGTGTTTGTTTTGATACTTGCCATGTTCATGATGCTGGGTATGATATTGTGAATGATTTTGAAGGAGTTATTGAGCAGTTTGACAAAATTGTTGGAATTGACAGAATTTCAGTAATTCACTTAAATGATAGTAAAAATCCTGTTGGAGCACATAAAGACAGACATGAAAATATTGGTTTTGGTTATATTGGATTTGAAGTGTTGAATAAAATTGCACATTTTGAGAAATTTTCTCATTTGCCTAAGATTTTGGAAACACCTTATGTGGCTTTGAGTGATGATAAGAAGGCTAAAAAAGTTCCGCCGTATAAATTTGAGATTGAAATGCTTAGAGCTGGGAAATTTGATGAAGATGTGATGGAGAAGATAAAAAATCAATAAAATTTTTTTGAGATAAATATAGAATTAAAAATAAAAAAATAATAGAAAGAAGTGGTTGAAATGACAAAAAATGAAGAAATATTGGAAGTATTTAATAAAAGATATGCTTGCAAAAAATTTAGTACAGAAAAAAGAGTGTCTGATGAAGATTTGAAGACAATTTTGGAAAGTGCGAGATTGTCACCGAGTTCATTTGGTATGGAGCCTTGGAAATTTTTACTTTTAAGAAATGAAGAAATGAGAAATGATTTTAGACAATTTGCTTGGGGAGCTTTGAATAGCTTGAATGGAGCAACTGAAATTGTGATAATTTTGGCAAGAAAAGATGTTACTGGAGATAGTGAATATTTTAGAGATAATTGGAAAAACTTGAAGAAAGTTTCTGATGAAGCATTTGAAGCGGTGAAAGATAAATTTACGAAATTTCAGAAAGAACATTTAAAATTATTGGAAAATGAAAGAACACTTTTTGACTGGGCTTCTAAACAAACTTATATTGCACTTGGAAATATGATGACAGTTGCGGCTTATTTAGGAATTGACAGTTGTGCGATTGAAGGATTTAATAAAGAGCAATTGGAAAAATATTTGTCAGATATGGGACTTCTTGACTTGAATGTGTATGGAGTTTCTGTGATGGTAAGTTTTGGATATAGGGATGAAGAGCAACCTAAAAAGATAAGACGAGAGTTAAAAGATGTTTTGGAAATAATTGAATAAAAATTATAAAAAATATCTTAAAAAATAAATAAATATAAATAAAGATAAAAACACAGTTCTGGTTGGTAGTCCAGACGCAGTAATGTAAGTAACCTGCCTCCTTAGGTTTGTCCATTCTTTATTATAAATTTTTTAAAGGAGGCTGAAATTTATGAAAAAAATTTCAGGAAAATTGACAGTTTTTTTGAAAATCCGTTTTGGGTAGGAATTTTTGAAAATTTTGAAAATGATAATTTGTCAGTTTGTAAAGTAACTTTTGGTTCAGAACCTAAAGAATATGAAATTTATGATTTTATATTGGAAAGGTTTGATACTTTAAAATTTAGTAATGAGATGAAGTCAAATTTTGATGAAAAAGTAAAAAATCCAAAACGGAGACAACGAGAAATAAAAAAAGAACTTCAAAGTAAAAAATTTTTGAAAAAATCGGAAGAAATTTTAAAATTACAGTATGAAGAAAATAAAAAAGAAAGAAGAATTAAAACAAAAAAAGAAAAAGAACTTGAAAAACAGAGAAAATTTTTATTGAAACATGAGAAAAAGAAACAGAAACATAAAGGGAAATAAAAAATTATTATTTAATTAGTCAAAAATATTGAGAATAATAAAAAAATATTGGGAGGAAAAAGTGGATTTAAAAAAAGAAAATTTAAAAGAATTTATATTGAAATTGAATCAAAAAGATATTAATGAATTAATGTCAAATTCTGAAAAAGAAGAAGATATAATTTTTTATAATAAATTGTTTAATTTAATTTTGGAAACAAAGCAAGACGAATTGATAAAAAAAGGTGTGTTTTAATGAAAAAAGTTTTATATATTTTTGCGGGAGTAAATGGAGCAGGAAAATCAACTCTGTATAATTCTGAAAATTTAGACAATAATATAAAATACAGTACAAGAATTAATACAGATGAAATTGTTAGAAAAATCGGAGATTGGAAAAATAATTCTGATCAAATAAAAGCAGCAAAAATGGCGATAAATATAAGAAATGACTGCTTAAAACATGGAAAATCATTTAATGAGGAAACAACTTTAACTGGGAAAACTATTTTAAAAACTATTGATAAGGCAAAAAAATTAGGTTATGAGTTACAATTATTCTATGTTGGAGTTAATAGTCCTGAAATAGCAAAAAAAAGAATAAAAAATAGAGTTGAAAAAGGTGGTCATAATATAGCTGATGAAATAGTTGAAAAAAGATATTATGAGTCTTTAGAAAATTTAAAACAAGTGATTTTAAAATTTGATGAAATCTATTTTTATGATAATTCTGAAAAGTATAAAAATATTTTTTCGGTTATGAATAATAAGATTTTTTATAAGGATAAAAACTTTAATTGGTCAAAAGAAGCTATAGAAGTGATTGAAAATAGAGAGAAAATATGAAAATGCTTTGAGAGAACAAGAAAGATTAATTGATCAAAGAAAGAAAAATGTAAAGGATATGCTTATGAATGTTCCAAGAGTAAATCCAGATTATGGAAAAGATATGGATAAGGATTTGTTTAATGCAAGGGATAATGCCTTAACAGAACAGTTGAACAAAGATTTTCCAAGAAATAATCCATATAGGAATATCAATCCTGATGAGGGTTTAAATATGCCAAAACCTGAAATAAATAGAGAAAAATCTCAAAATATAAATGAACAGTTAAAGAAATTGAGAGAAAGAGTAGGTAACTAAGATGAAAAAGTTAAAGTTTATATTATTGATTTTGGTAAGTATTTTCTGTTTAAATTCCTGTCTTACAACAGCTTTTGTTATAGCTTCAATGCAGGGGGATGGTTTATTGCCTACTCCCGAACTAAAAAACAATACTTACCATGGAAATAATAAAAAAATAAATTCATTAATTCTTAGTGGAAACAAGAAAAAAATGAGAATTAAAAATACTAATAAAGAAATTTTAGTACCAGAAGGTTTTGATTTAAGAGAAAGTCCGATTTTTTTATTTAACAATTCTTTAAGCTCTGTTAAACCATTAAGGTTTTATCTTTATTACAAAAATGAAGAACGCCCTTTGCCGTTATATATTTATACTGAAAATTTTGAAGAATTTTCAAAAAAAGAAAATTTAGTTAAAATAAATGAAAATACATACTTTAACAAATTCGAAGATAATAGTAAGAAAATTAAATTAGATCAAATTATTAAAAAAATTGATGATAATATTTTTGCAGTTGTCAATATTGCTGATATGAAAGATATTTCTAAAAATTTCTTTTTAGAGTTGATGAAAGATTGGTAAAAAGTTTTGAATAAAAAAGTTGGAAGAGAGGAAACAGGAGCATTATTACCACTGCCTACAATATTGGATCCAGATAAACATAAAGAAGTGATTGATCAATATGAAAAAGCTAAACAGGATGCTATAAATGAAGGCAGAGATGTAGATGAAGCTATAAAAAAATGGAAAAGAGATTGGGCTTCACAAAAAGAAAATGGGAATTCTATTCCTATAACTCCAGATGATGTAGAAAAAATTGCTGAAAATTATGAGCTGGATAAAAATGATAAAAATTATACAAAAAAATTAAACAAACTTTTAAAACAAACTTTAAATGACAAGCATGGTTCTTATATCTATGAATCAGCAAAATTAGGTACAGAAATAACGGATATATTTAAAAAAGCATCAGAAAATGGAGGATTGACAGAAGATGATAAAAAAAATATTAGAGAAAAATATTATCAAAATCAAGAAAATTTAATAGATTTATTTAAAAAAAGTCCTCCAATAAAAGCTAATTCCAAAGAATTAAATAAAGCAGTCGAAGAAAGCAATAAAGATGTTTTCGGAAATCAATATGAAAAAGGTAGATACAATACAGAATTTCATATTAATACAGCTCCGAACTTAAATAACAGCAGAGGAGAAGATTTTAAGAGAACTAAAGAAATTGAAGATGTTTTAAAAAAATTAAAAGGAAGAGTAGGTAATTAATATGAAAAAGACAAAGTATTTTATTATGGGATTTATCTTTTTATTGTTTCTAAATTCGTGCGGTTATCTTCAATATGCCTATGAACAGGCTGTAGTAGCTTATGGTGGAATTCCCTCCACTTATACTGATGGTAATGCAGATCAGTATAAGAAAGATGGACCACAAGCAATATATAATCCTAAATATAAACAGAAAATAGAATTATTATTACAAGATATAGTAAATAGGGGGTTAACAGAAAAAAATATATATTATGTTGATGGAAAAGAAATTATATTATGGTTACCAGAAGGAGTAGTAATGGGAAAATATACTCAAACTCTTAAAGATGCAAAAACAGGATATGGTCTTCCTTTTCGTTTTGATTATGAGAAAACATGTCCGGGGAAAATAATAGAAAACTCAATGAATAATATATATAGTGGATTAAAATCTATTTCTAATTTAAATGAATATATATCGGTATACTCTTATGAGACAGAAAAATCTTATAAAAATGCAAAAGAAATATTAACAAAAATTAAAGAAAAAAATGGATTTACTCATAATTGTGTTGACAGTAAATTTGAGTAATTTATTGATTTTTTGAGAATTTGTTCTTGAAAAAAGGAGGAAGTGAAATGAAAAAATTATTATTAGGAACTATATTTACAATCTGCTGCTAAAAGGGATCATAAATTGGATATTGATTTATGGAAAAAATATGGAACTGGACCAACTGATAAAACGACTAAAAAACTGAGATATAGATTAGGAGACCTAAAATTAGGTGCATATATTCAAGCTAATTATGATAATCTAAAAAAAAGGGCAAATAAAAATAACGGTAGAATTTCATTAACAGAACTAGAAAATGAGTTAGTTAAAACTATCATAGATATATATGAATTATTTAATTTGGAGGAATAAAATGAGACTGAATAGTTTGAAGAAATTAATATTTTTTTTAGATTTACATTTTATAATTATAAATGTCTTATTCTGTTTTTACATTTTATCTTTAGATTCTGGATTATTAATCTATTATTTATTCTTAAATTTTTTTAAATTATTATTTTCAATAATAATAATGTTTATATTAAAAATAATAATAATATTTTTTGTTATTCCTTTTTATGATAAGCAAAATAATTTAATTTTAAAAAATATTATAAAATATTTAATATATATTATCTATTGCATTATAATAAATTTAATTTTAATTTATTTGTTTACAGATTTGAATAATATTTTATGGATGTAATAAATTATTAAAAAGGAGTAAAATATGTTAAAAAAAATAGAAACAATATTGTTAGCTAATTTTGGATTATTAATATACATTTTATTTGGAAAATAAATATAAATATAAATAAATTAATTAATATGTTTATTATTAATGTTGTTATAATTACTTTTTCTGTTTTCAGTGAAAAAATAATAAAAATAAAAATAGATATGATTTTTTATTTTTTGTTAATAGATTTGATAGGTATTCTTTTATTAGCAAATAAATAAATAAATTAAGAAAGAGAATATGCCCAAAATCTCTGATATAAAGTAAAAATATCATTTTTTCTCACATTTTTCATACATTCCAAATAATTAATACAAAAAATTTTAGTTATATTAAATTCGCCCATATAACCCTACAATCCAAAATTTTCATTTAAGGCATTAAAGTTTTTACCAAAAGATGTTATATGGGCTTTAAAAATGATACTTTTAAACAAACTTAGATTGCTAGTACATCATATTC